>DASZYH010000302.1:0-13347 GCA_035545515.1 Opitutaceae bacterium | reverse complement strand
CCCGGGAACGGGTCTTCCTCCGGAAGACTGTCGTGGTGCTAGAATATCGTTATCTGCTGAACCAATTGACCGATCTTGATCCGGCGCAGCTCCAGCGGATTCGGGATTTGCTCCTCGAACGGGAGGGAATCCTCGATGACGTTTTCCGGGCCGCACTGCGCCTCGGAGTGCACGATCAGGCCGAGGTCACCGCCGAAGACGCCGAGCAGATACGTCTGGTCGACCAGCAAATCGCGCTGACCGCCGGACCCGATGGCGCAAAGGTTCTCACGCTGCTTCCATTGAGCCGAGTCATGTCCTTTGTGCAGTCAGCGGTTTCACCGTTAATGTACTTTGCCGATACACCGCTTTCTCCCGCGCAACAAATCCAGCTCGGCACTCTGTTTGCGCAGGTCCATTTCGCGTCCGGTGACACGGAATCGAAGCGGATGATGCTGCTGCCGATCGATGCGGCCGGCGGATTCCATGGCGTCAGGTTGGAGATGGTCCGGGAGGCACAGGCGTTTCTTTCACCCGCGCAATTGCAGGTGCTGGACGACCAGCTGCGGACGACGGAATTGAGCATTCGCCGGCCGCCGCCGCGGGCGCCTTGAGGCACGACTTGCCGGCGCAACTGGCAAAATACCGGGCGCGGCGGGCAGCCGCCGATCTGCGCCGCTGGCCGGCGACGGAAGACCAGACGGAGGAAGATCAAAACTCCGAAGTGAACAGGGCACGGTATGCGTTTGCCACGAATGCGGTGATGCTGATGAACGCGCGCGCCGGGGAGGACTTGCTGCGGCGGCTGTTTCGGGAGATCGGCCGGACGGATCCTGGCCAGGTGAGCATCCTGACGGTGGCGCAGGCGTGGACAACGCTGACCCACACGCCGCTCATGCCCGTCGTGCTCGAGGCTGTGTACGGCGGTAATGTCCCGCCGGACCTGGCTACGATGGATGATTCCAAGCTGGAGCTGATTCCGCCCAAGCCGCCGAAGTCGATTTCGCTCGGATTCGACACCCGGATTAATGCGCAAAAACGCACCGGACGAGTGCGCGAAGTGACCGTGGCTAAGGTGGTCGCAGATTCGGCGGCGGCGCGGGCGGGTTTGCGCGAGGGAGACCGGATCATTTCGGTCGATGGCAGGACGCTCGCCGGCCTGGCGTCCTCGGACGTGCGACGGCTGTTCCACTTCACCTACGACGCCGGCAAAGCCAACACGCACGCCATCGCGATTGAGCGCGGGCTTTTCCATCGCGCATCAACCCTCACCCTAGCCATTTCGGCGCCGTAGCGGCTGAGAGCCGCTTCACGGTGGTGCTCAGGCGCCGGGCGCCCGGACTCTGCCATTCGCCGAGATCACGGCGGAACAAGTCGAGGATCTCCGTTTGCCGGCCCACGGCCGCGTCCACGCCTATTGCCGCGGGCCCTATTGCATCATGGCGCGCGAGGGGACGCGCAAACTGCGCGCGCTCGGGGTTCCGGTGCGACGGCTTTGGTTCAGCGTCCCCGAGTGGAAGAGCGCGTTGCGTGAATCACGGCCATAACGTTGGAGAAGGGTGACGCCCGATCCGGCGGACTGGCTCCGCCGTGCGCGTTCGGGAATCCGCAGCCGTTGTGGCGTGACGGATACGCGGCGGTCTGGCAGACTCGGCGGGTTCCAATGCCCGAGCCCCACCGCCCGATCTCCGCGCTGCTTGCGCAGCTCCTCGTCGCGTTCACCGTCGAATTCGACATGGAATTCGAGCGACAAATGAATGAGGCGGGCGAGCCGGGGATCACGGTTTCTCTGGCGGCCTGGTCCAATTTGCTACGGTTCGTCGCCGCCGCCGGCAGCATTCCGCTCGGCGAACTGTCCGCGCAGGCGCTCGCCGCGGAAAAGCGGATCCGGCAGGAACTGGGCTGGCTCGAGCGCTGGGGGTTCGTCGCGCTCGAAACCGGTTGCCCGGCGCCGCGCGAGGGATGGGGGAGCGGGCGTGGCCTCCGCACCGGCACGGTGGTGCGGCTGACGGCGCGGGGAGAAACCGCCGCCCGGATCTGGCCGCCGCTCTTCAGTTTGATCGAGGATCGCTGGCGTCGTCGGTTCGGCACGAGGCGGATGGCGTCGTTTCGCGCGGCGTTGTGCCGGGTCGTGGCGGATCTGCCGCTCGAGCTTCCGGATGCCCTTCCCCTTCCGGCCGGGGGCGAAAGCCACGATCTCGAGTCGTATCCGCTGGCGACCTCCGTCCGCCCGGAACAACTCTCGTTGGCGGCCCTCCTTTCCCGGATCCTTCTCGCCTTTGCGATCGAGTACGACCGGACCGCGCAGGTTCCGATCGCGCTCGCGGCGAACGTCCTTCGGATCCTCGGACCGGAACCGGTTCCCGTGCGCGAAATTGCCGCGCGCTCCGGCTTGTCGCCTGAGGCCAGTGTGATCGGCTGGCGGCTGCGGCCTTATGTCGTGGTCGAGAAGGCGACGACCGGCCGTCGCGAAAGGGTCGCGCGATTGTCTCCGGCGGGTCTTCTCGCGCAGCACGAATACGCGCGGCTCACCCGGGAGGTCGAAGAGCGCTGGGGCCGGCGAATCGGCGTCGTGCCGGTGCGCGCGGTTCGGAGCGCGCTCGAGTCCCTGTTCGCGGCCAGGCGCGGGACGTGTGCCAAGCTGGCCGAGGGCTTCATTCCCCCGATCGGCACCGTCCGTGCAGGGTATGAACGGCCGGCCCTGGCACGGAGGCGCATTGCCCCCGCCGGCCGTCAGCGTTCGCGGGATCTGGCTGTCCAGACGCAGGCGTTCATTGGGAACCCCGCGGGGACGTTGCCGCATTTTCCGGTCTGGGATCCGAATCGCGGGTTTGGGCCCTGACGCCCGCGCGGTTCCATTCGCGGTCGCGCCGGAGCCCGGGCCGGGGCGCCGGACGCGAGGCCGGCTATCGATCGGTGCCTGCGAGAAGAACGTGGCGGAGAGCCTCGTCGAGCGCATCGGCGGAAAACGGCTTGCCCAGGGCGGCGCTGAAACCGTGCCGGGCGTATTCCCGGAAGATCTGCTCGCCACTATAGCCAGTCATCAGGACGCCTTTCAGTTTTGGGTAGCGGTCACGCAGCAAACGCATGGTCTCGGCTCCGCCCTTGCCGCCGCGAACCGTCAGGTCGAGCAGCACGATGTCGAACGGATTGCCCGACTTCGCCGCGGTATCGCACGAGGCAAGCACCTCGTCGCCGTTGGCCGCGAGTTCGACGCGGTAACCGTAGAGGCGGATCGCCTCGCCGACGATCTGCCGGAACACCGGCTCGTCATCCATCACGAGGATCTTCGTCGTGCTCGGCCCGGGCGCGAGCGGCGGAACGGTCGCCGGCCGGGGCGGATCGACCGGTTTGGGGGCGGCCGGCAGCTCGATTGTCACCGTGGTGCCGGCGGACGGGGCCGATTCGATCGAGATTGAACCGCCGTGCTTCTGCAGGATCGAGCGGGAGATGGTCAGGCCCAATCCCATTCCCTTTTGGGCACCGCGTGGTTTCGTGGAAAAATACGGATCGAAGATTTTTGGCAACGACTCCGGGGTGATGCCGAATCCTTCGTCGGAAATCGTGATCCGAACGGATTCACCAGCCGGGTTCCCGGCCCGCCGGACCTTCGCGGTGCGCACGCGGAGCATTCCCCCGCCCGGCATCGCGTCGCGGGCGTTCAGGGCCACGTTGCGGATGACCTGGCTCAGTTGGTTCTCATCGACCTCAATCGCCGGTGTGTCGGCGGCGATTTCGAATTTTGCGCGGATGGCGGAGCCGCTGAGTGCGAGGTGCACCGACTGCCGCAACAACGGCTCGACGGCGCAGCGTTTCCGGGCGGCGTCGCCCCCTTCCGCGAACGTCAGCAACTGGTGCGTGAGCGCCTCGGCCGAACGGACCGATTCCCGGGCGCGACGCAGGTGTTCGAGCTGCTCGTCGGTGATCGAGCCGATCAGGGCGACCATGTCGAGGTTCAGCAGGACGCCGCCAAGCAGGTTGTTGAAGTCGTGTGCGATCCCGCCCGCCAGGATTCCCGTCGACTCGAGTTTGCTCAGGATCAGCCGTTCCTGCTCGAGCTGTCGCTGTTCCGTGATGTCCCGGGCGACGGCAAACACCGTTCCGTCCGAAACCTCGACCGCCGATTGCCACTCCAGCCAGCGATACGAGCCATCCTTGCAGACATACCGGTTGGCGAGCCCCCGCAATTCTATCCCCTTCGCAAGATCCGCCCGCGCCGCGAGGGTGCGTTCGCGGTCTTCCGGATGCATGAAGTCAGCAACCGGGCGGGAGAGGAGTTCGGCCTCGGACCAGCCCATCACGCGAGTCCACGACGGATTCACTTTTTTGAAATACCCGTCGAGACCCGCAATGCACAGCAAGTCCAACGCGAGATTGAACAACCGCATGTAGTCGTCGGCCGTGAATGGACGCGACGGCCCGGGCTCGCTGGGCGGGAGGTCGGAGTCAGGCATGCTCGGAACGATGCGGACGGTGCGCGTTCAGGCGTGCGGATCAAGAGTGGAAAAGGCAAATTCCGGGCAAATAGGCCCGGCACGATACAATGCAGCCGTGCTTATATGCGGCGGGGTGCTGAATGCGTAGCGCCTGCCATGAAATAGTGCCGAAAGGTAGCCGAAAAAACCCGGCATGCCAATCGGGACTCGATGTTCACTGGCTGGAGAGCTGCGGCGGACGGGTCCGGCTCGGAGCCGGCCGATCAACGATCACCTCCCCGCCGGACGCCTAATTGGATTTCTCCAGGAGCTTCTTCTTCTGCGCCTGGAACTCCTCATCCGTGAGGATGCCTCGTTTGCGAAGGTCATCCAGCTTCATGAGATCGTCGTACAGCGCATCGGTCGCGCTTCGGGGCGGCGCGGCTGGCGCCATCGTCGCGGGAGAGCTCGTGTCGATCGCGGCCGCCGTCGCGTGGAGCTCGGGACTATTGGGATCGAGTGCCTTGAAGACGACTTTCGCGTGCGCAAAGCCGGTCAGGGGGACCAGAGGATGTTTGGTCGACGTGCTGACCACCTTCAGCTCCTTGTGGAGTTTTGCACAGTAGGCTGCGGCGTCCTCGAGGGCCTGTTCCTTCAGTTTGTCCGTATTGCGAACAAACCCGGTGTCCGCCCACCGCGTGAGTGAGTACGTGTCCTGCCCAAGGGCGACGATCTCGGGGTTTGGAAGCGAGGCGGCGCGAGCCGTTCCGGCACAGAGCCCGAGCGCCAACACCAGGTAGAAGGGGAGGGGTATTCTCATAGTGTGCGCGTTCACCTTGCCACGATTTCCACGTGAACATCAAGCATCCCTCCCACCGGACTCGACGCGTGCATCGCTCCTGGGGCCGGCGGGCGGCGGTCCGATCTCCCCACGCTCCGGCGCCATTCTTCCCTGGGTCTGCCGCCACCGGGAGGGGGATTGGCCGGTCTGGCGCCGGAACCAACGGGAAAAATAGCCCTGATCCGGCAATCCCACGGCGGTGGCCGCCGCGGCGACCTGAACGCCCTCCGCCAGCATCGCTTTCGCACGCGTCAGCCGGAGGTGGGCCCGATATTGGCCGAGCGTGAGGCCGGTCTGTTGCTTCACGAGCCGGTTGAGGTGGTCGCGATGATAACCGCTCTCGGCGATCGCGTCGGCCAGGCTCGGCCGCTGGAGCAGGCTGGACAGCAGCGCGGCGAGCGCCGGACTCGAGGATGCGGCCGGCACGGGCGTGCGTTCGATCCAGCCCGCGGCGCGCAGGGCGAGCAGCAGGACCTGGAGAACCGGAATCGCGCCTTCCCACTTGAGTGCCGGACCAGCTTCGGCCTGCAGTTTCATCAATTGGGAAAGGAGTTGCCGCACCTGTGCGATTTCCGACCGGTTGAGGACGGAAACCGTCGACCGGTGGCGGCGGGCGCCACGCAGCCGGAAATCGATCAGCACGGACATGGGCGGCCGGTGATGCCGGCGCACGAACGCATGCGGCTGGCCGGGCGCCAGCAGGACGAGCGAGCCGGGCTCCACCTGCGCCTTGGCCGAGCCGATCGTTTGTATCCCGGCGCCAGCCAGATAGATGATCGCCTGGCTCCACGCATGGCGATGCGCCATCACCGACGCGTGCTCGGCGAGGTGCCGGTGCACGGAGAATCGCAGCACCTGCAGCCCGGCCACCCGGACGTTGGCCCGGTCGATCAGCAGGGAGCGAAACCGTCGCATGCGGACGCAAAGCATGCCGAAAAAGTCCAAATGGCCAGCGATAAAATCCTCACGCGCCGGCGCGGGTCCGTGCTACGGTGGGTCATGGCCAACCCGCCCCCACCCGTGGTCCTTGTCACCGGTTCGAGTCGTGGACTGGGTCGCGGAATCGCCCTGGAGCTCGCCCGTCAGGGATTCTCGGTCGCCATCAACTATGCCGGCAACCGGACCGCCGCGGAGGAGACGGTAACCGCCTGCCGGGACGCGGCAGCCGATGCCGCGCAGCGGTTTGTCCCGCTCCAGGCGGACATCGGGCAGCGGACGGATCGCACCCGTTTGCTCGCCGAGGTGCTCCGCGAATTCGGCCGGATCGATGCCCTCGTCAACAACGCCGGCATCGCCCCCCGGGAGCGGGCCGACATCACGGAGGCCTCCGAGGAGTCGTTCGAGGAATTGGTGCGCACGAATCTCCAGGGACCGTATTTTCTCACCCAGGCCGTCACGCGCCACTGGCTGAAGGAGCGTCCCCAGCCGGCGCGGCCGGAGGGTTTCAAGATCGTGTTCGTCACGTCGATCTCGGCCAACACCGCCTCCGTCAACCGCGGCGACTACTGCGTTTCGAAGGCGGGCCTCGCGATGGCGGTGCAGCTCTGGGCCAGCCGGCTCGCCGCCGAAAACATCCAGGTCGTCGAGGTCCGGCCGGGCATCATGGCGACCGACATGACTTCGGGCGTGCGGGAGAAATACGACCGGATGCTCGAGACCGGCATCGTGCCGCAGCGCCGCTGGGGCACGCCGGCCGACGTCGGGCTTGCCGTGGCCGCCGTGCTCACCGGACAACTGCCGTTTTCGACCGGCGCGGTGATCCCCGTCGACGGCGGCTTTCACCTCCGCCGACTCTGATTTCCCATGCTCGCGATCGATCGTTCTCTCACTCCCACGAAGCTCCAGCGCGCCCTCGATCGATTCTGGGACGTGTCCGGGCAGAAGATCCGGCTCCTCGGACGCGCGTGGAATCCCCGCCAGGGCACGCCCGTGTTCACCGTCGCCGGCCGCTACACCTCGCGGGGATGGACCGAATGGACCCAGGGATTCCAGTTCGGCTCGGCGCTGCTCCAGTATGCCGCGACCGGCGAGACGGAAGCGCTTGCCGCCGGACGCACCGGAACGCTGCGCGACATGGCGGCGCACGTCAGTGCCATTGGTGTCCACGACCACGGTTTCAACAACGTCTCCACCTACGGTGTGCTTCGGCAGCTTGCGCTGGCGGGTGACTACGCGGCGGACGCGGGGGAAATCGGCTGGTGTGAGCTCGCGTTGAAAGCCAGCGGCGCCGTCCAGGCGGCCCGTTGGACCGATCTGCCCGACGATCTCGGCTACATCTACTCCTTCAACGGCCCGCATTCGCTGTTCGCCGATACGATCCGGTCCCTGCGGTCGCTTGCGCTGGCGCACCAGCTCGGCCACGCGCTGATGGGAGAACGGGACCGGAAGATCTCGCTGTTGCGCCGGCTCTGCCAGCACGCCGAAACGACCGCACGGTACACAGTGTACCACGGCAAGGGACGGGACGCTTACGACGTGCGGGGCCGCGTGGCGCACGAATCGATTTTCAACGTCAACGACGGTTCGTACCGCTGTCCCAGCTCACAGCAGGGGTATTCGCCGTTCACGACCTGGACGCGCGGGCTGGCGTGGATCATCTGCGGGTACGCCGAGCAGCTCGAGTTCCTCGCGACCCGTTCGGCGGACGAGTTTGGCGGCGGGGCCGAGAAGCGCCGGGTCCTCGGCTTCTGTCTCGAGGCGGCGCGCGCGACGGCGGACTTCTATGTCGAGAATACGCCGACGGACGGCGTGCCGTACTGGGACACCGGCGCACCGGGTTTGCCGAAACTCGGTCGGTATCTCGATCGGGCCGCGGATCCCTTCAACGACCACGAACCAGTTGATAGTTCGGCGGCGGCGATCGCGGCGCAGGGCTTTATCCGGCTCGGTCGATATCTCGCGAGCGCCGGACGGCGATCCGAGGCGGGCCGCTACACGGGCACCGGCCTGACGATTGCCCGGACGCTGTTCGATGAGCCGTACCTCAGTACCGGGCCGAAACACCAGGGGCTGCTGCTCCATTCGGTGTACCACCGTCCGAACGGCTGGGATCACGTGCCCAAGGGCCGGAAGGTGCCCTGTGGCGAGGCGTGCATGTGGGGCGATTACCATGCGCGGGAACTCGCGTACCTGATCCAACGAATGGCCGCGGGGAAGGACTATGTGTTTTTCGGGGAGCGAAAGTCGCGGGCAGCCGAATAGCCGTTGATGGGGACTGATCACGTCGACCCACTCGAGTTCGCCTTCCCGGCACGCATCAACCTCCGCCCCGCCTCGGTTCTGATCGAGGGCATCGCCAACTCACCAATTCTCCAACTCCCGACTTTCCAACGCGCATGCCCGCTCCCCTGACCGATAATTCCCGGCTTTGCATCCACACGATCACGACGAAACCGTGGACGCTCGAGGAGGCGGTCGTCCGCTACGCGGGAGCCGGCGTCAAGGGCATCACCGTGTGGCGGCAGGCGCTGGAGGGAAGGGGCATCACCGCGAGCGGACGGCTGATCCGGGACCACGGCCTCTCGATCGTATCGCTGTGTCGTGGTGGGTTTTTTCCCGGGCTGACGGGCGCGGATCGTCAGCGGGCGATTGACGAGAACCGGCGCTGCATTGACGACGCGGCGGCATTGGGTGCGCCGATGATCGTGCTGGTCTGCGGCGCCGATCCACGGCAGCCGCTCGCCGATTCGCGCCGGCAGATCGCGGACGGACTGGCGGCGGTGTTGCCGCATGCCGCGGCCGCGGGCGTGCGTTTGGCCATCGAGCCACTGCACCCTGTTTACGCGGCGGATCGCTCTGCGATCAACACGCTCGGCCAGGCGCGCGAACTCTGCGCGCAACTGCCGTCGCCGTGGCTGGGAATCGCGGTCGACGTCTACCACGTGTGGTGGGATCCCGCGCTCGAGCAGGAGATCCAGGCGATCGGACGCCAGGGAACGCTGTTTGCCTTCCACATCTGCGACTGGCGGACGCCGCTGGCAGACGTCCTCAATGATCGCGGACTCATGGGCGAGGGTTGCATCCCGATCCGCGAAATCCGCGGCTGGGTCGAACAGACGGGATTCGGCGGCTTCCACGAGGTTGAGATTTTCTCTGATCGCTGGTGGGCCACCGACCAGACGCAGTTCCTCGCCAGCATTCAGGAGGCGTATCTCCGGCATGGCTGAGGACAAGGAGTCAGGAGGCAGGAGTCGGGAGCCAGAAATCAGCAGGGCAGAACCCGAACCGCCCCTAAACCCATCAACTCCCAATTACGAACTACCAACCCCTAACTTCCAAACTTCCGTCCCAATGAAACAGCATCAAATCGGAGTCATCATGAACGGCGTCACCGGACGCATGGGCACGAATCAGCACCTGATTCGGTCCATTCTCGCGATCCGGAAGGAGGGCGGGGTCAAGCTGGCGAACGGCGACGTGATCATGCCCGATCCCATCCTCGTCGGCCGCAACCAGGACAAGCTGCAGCAACTCGCGCGGGCGCACGACGTCGCGCGGTTCACGACCGATCTCGGGGCGGCACTGAAGGACCCGGCGAACCAGATCTATTTCGATTCGCAAACCACCGACCGCCGTGCCGAGGGCGTCCGTCAGGCCATCGCCGCCCGGAAGGCGATCTACTGCGAAAAGCCGACCGCTGTCGATGTTGCCACCGCGGTGGCGCTGTTTCGCGAGTGCGAGGCCGCCGGCCTCAAGAACGGCGTCGTGCAGGACAAGCTCTGGCTGCCCGGACTCCGAAAACTCAAGTTGCTCATCGATTCGGGCTTCTTCGGCCGGATTCTTTCGGTCCGCGGTGAGTTCGGTTACTGGGTCTTTGAAGGCGACCTCCAGCCCTCGCAGCGGCCGTCGTGGAATTATCGCAAGGAAGACGGCGGCGGCATGGTCATCGACATGCTCTGCCACTGGCGGTACGTGATCGACAATCTGTTCGGGAACGTGACGGCGGTGTCATGCCGCGCCGCGACGCACATCCCGGAGCGGCGCGACGAACAGGGGAAGGCGTATCGCTGCACCGCCGACGACTCGGCGTACGCGAGCTTCGAGACGGACCAGGGGATCATGATCCACATGAACAGCTCATGGTGCGTTCGCGTGCGTCGCGACGATCTCCTCACGCTGCAGGTGGACGGCACGAAGGGTTCGGCGGTCGCCGGGCTGCGCGATTGCTGGGTGCAGCGCGCCGAAACCACGCCACGTCCGACGTGGAATCCGGACATTCCGCAGCCGATCGATTTCTTCGCGAGCTGGCAGAAGGTCCCCGAGTACGCCGGGTTCGACAACGCGTTCAAGGTGCAGTGGGAGCTGTTCCTGAAGCACGTCGTCGCCAACGAGCCGTTTCGCTGGAGCCTGCTCGAGGGCGCGAAGGGCGTGCAGCTCGCCGAGCGAGCCCTCGAATCCTCGGCCCAACGCGCCTGGATGGACATCCCGCGGCTGTGAGCACAGCGATCAGACCCTGCGAGGATTGAGCGTTGGACTCCAGACCTAAGCCGCTAGAGTTTTCGGTTGGACTCGATTGATGGTCCGTCGCGCCAGCGGCCGGCGATCAGCACCATCTTTGGAACCTCCGGCAGCCCGAATGAATTCGAATTCAGCTGCTCGATGACCAGGTCGACGGCGGCGGCGCCCATCGCTTCCGCCTGCAGGTCGACTCCGGCCCAACCTTTCAGCCCGGTGTGCCACCCGAGATGCACGAGGCCGATCTCCCGACCGATCGAAACGCCGGCGCTCTCCAGCCAGCCGCGGACATCGGTGGTCCGGGTGAGGACGACATCGGGGCGAGCCTTGGCGAACCACCCGAGGAAGGTGTCCCGGTTCCATTCGGTTCCGGAGAAGAGTCGCAGCAGCGCCTGCCGCGGAGCGACATCCGGCAGTGCGGCAAACGCGCCGGAGTAAAGGCGGTCGACCATCAGGTCGTAACGTTGGGGCACCGCCAGCCCGATCCGGCGATATCCCCGCTGCCGCAGCTGCATCACCGCGATTTCGACATTCCGGAACGCCTGGCTCGACGCGCAATGAAAACGTCCGAGATGAGGGTCGAGGACGGCGAGGACCGCGGAAGCAAAACGAGTCCAGTCGAGCGCCGGGGGAACGGGATTTTCCTCGTCGGGGTGCAACACCACACCCCGGATGCCCCGCGCCAGGAGCATGCTCTGGAGACGCGCCGGAGAGAGACGCTGGTCCTGCATCCAGAACTCCTCGACCCGGTATCCGCGCTGCGCGGCGTGCTCACGCGAGCCGGCGAGCGCACGTTGCAGCGACGGGTGTTCGCCGACCCGCCCCCGGGCCGGTCCGGCCAGCACGATCGCGACCACCCCGGCGGCGCGTCCCTTGCGCTGGCGGACCGCCGACATCAGGGCGGCCACCAAGGGGTTGGGGCGGTAGCCGAGTTTCGTCGCGGCCTGTTGGATCCGGTCGCGGGTTGCCGCCGGCAGCCGGGGATCGCCGCGCAGCGCGAGCGAGACGGTGTTTTGGGAGACGCGGGCGGCGAGGGCCACATCGCGCTGCGTGACAGGCTTCATCTATCGGTAACTACAACGGCGGTTTTGTGTCCCGGCGAGCGCGTTCCGAGAGTGCGCGCCTCATGAAGCGCTCCGAAATCAACCGGGCCTACGCGGCGGCGGTCGCCGCGTTCGGCGACGCCGGCTGGGCGCTTCCGCCGCAGCCACGCTGGGACATCACCGATTGTGGCAGCGGCGATTTCGTCCGGTGCGGTATCGCGCTCGTCAATCTCGCCGAGGAACCGGAGTATTCGGAAAAGCTCATCTACATGCAGCCGGGCCAGACCATCCCACTGCACACCCATCGGGTGAAGAAGGAGGACATCATCTGCCGGCACGGGCGCCTGACCGTGGAACTCTGGGATGGGCTGCCGGGCGACGGTGCCCGCGGCCGCCCGGTCCGGGTGAAGCGCTCCGGCGATTGGGTGACCATCCCGTCGGGCGAGCCTGTCACCCTCGGTCCCGGCGAGCGCGTCACGCTCGTGCCCGGCGTCTATCACCGCTTCTGGCCGGAAACCGCCGATACGATCATCGGCGAGGTCTCGACCCGCAACGATGACGTGAACGACAACGTCTTCGCCGATCCGGCGATAAACCGATTCCCCGGAATCGTCGAAGACGAGCCGCCCGTGATCCAGCTCGTGAGCGATCGTTCCTGAACGGGGAACTTCGATGCAGGCGTTCGACGTCATCGCGGTCGGGCTCGGCACGGTGGACTTCCTTGTCCGCGTGCCGCCGGGCGCGTCGCAGGGCGGAAAGACGGCGGTGCGGGAAATCGCCATCGAGGGCGGCGGTCCGGCCGCCACCGCGGCGGCGGTCACCGGCATGCTGGGCTATTCCACTGCCTGGGTCGGGCGGGTGGGGCGCGACGATCTCGCGGAACTCATGCGACTTCAGCTCCGCCGGCATGGAATTTCCGACGCGCACCTCGTCGAGGACCCGAAAAGCCGGACGCCGTCCGCGGTGATCGAGGTGGAGGCCGCGACTGCGGAACGAACGGTCTTTTATTCCGTGGAAGGGTATCGGCCACCCATGGCCGCCGACTTGCCGGTGGAAGCACTTCGGCGGGCGCGCGTGGTCGTCGTCGATGCATACGCGCCCGAACTGGCGGAGCCGGCCCTCGAAATCGCCAAGTCCTCCGGCGTGCCCACGGTGTTCGACTATGAAGGCACGGATACCACGATCGCACGGCGGCTCATCCGACTGGCGTCACATACGATCCTGCCGTGTGAGTCCGCGCGGGCTCTGACCGGACGCCCCACGGAAGTGGAGATGCTCGCGGAACTCGCGCGCTGGACCGATGGCCAGGTGGTGATCACGGACGGCGCCCGTGGTTGCTGGGCCTGGACCGGCGGCGAGCGAATCCATGCGCAGCCGGCATTTCCGGTGGCATCGATTGACACAACCGGCTGCGGCGACGCGTTTCACGGCGCCTACGCCGTCGGGTTGCTCGAGGAGTGGCCGCTCGCGCAACGCCTCGAGTTCGCCGCCTGGGTGGCTGCGCGGGTCGCGTGCCGGCTGGGCGGGCGGGCAGGCATTCCCGACCGGCACGGCCTCGCGGCGGCCGATCTCTCCCTTCTCTCGCCCGCTTTGCGAGCGAACCTGGAGGCGCTCG
>DASZYH010000301.1:0-2613 GCA_035545515.1 Opitutaceae bacterium | reverse complement strand
GATCGGCGGCCGGGTCCGCGCGCTGGTCGGCGTGGTGGCCGGTCTCGGGTGCGCCTGGTTCGCGGCGACGCCGAGCCGGGCGGGGGAGGCCGATCCGATGCCGGCCTGGAGCAGGGACGTGGGCGCGAGACGAACGCCGGGCTCCCCAGACATTTTCACCGTCCAGGCCTTCGGGCCGATGGCTGACGGATCGACGATGGCGACGAGCGCGATCCAGTCCGCAATCGACAGGTGCGCGGCGGCCGGCGGCGGGGTCGTGGCCTTCAAGCCGGGAACGTATTTGACGGGTGCGCTCTTCCTGAAGGGCAACGTCGAATTCCGCGTCGACACCGGCGTGACCTTGCGGGGAACGAAGGACCTCGCGGCCTATCCCCGGCAATGGACCCGCGTGGCCGGCATCGAGATGATGTGGCCGGCGGCGCTGCTCAACATCTGCGACGCGCGAAACGTGAAAGTCTCCGGCGGGGGAACGATCGACGGCGACGGCGCGGCGTCGTGGAGCCACTACGCGGCAATGGTACGGCAGTACGAGGCCCGCGGGCTCCGCTGGGTCGTCGACTACGATTGCGAGCGGATCCGGCTGCTCCAAGTCTGGCGGTCGTCCGACGTCACCGTCCAGGACGTGCATCTCCGCCGGTCCGGATTCTGGACGGTGCAGGTCTGCTATTCGGAGCACGTCACCGTCAGCGGGATCAGCATCCACGACAATGCGGGCCCGAGCACGGATGGCGTCGACGTCGATTCCTCCCGGTACGTCCTCGTGCAGGACTGCGACATCGACAACAACGACGACTGCATCTGCCTCAAGGCCGGTCGCGACGCGGATGGACTGCGCGTCAACCGACCGACGGAATACGTCCTGATCCGGGACAACCTGACCCGGCGTGGCAGCGGAATGGTGACCTTCGGGAGCGAGACCTCCGGCGGGATCCGGCATGTGCTGGTCGAGCGGAATCGCGCGCTCGGAACGGCCGAGGGCATTCGCTTCAAGTCGGCCCGGACCCGCGGCGGTTATGTCCGCGATGTGGTGATCCGCGACGTCACCATGACCGACGTTCCGTCCCCGTTTACGATCACGCTGGACTGGTTTCCCAGCTACAGCTACGCCGCGACGAACGCCGACTGGTCGGGAAGCAACGTGCCGGCCCATTGGAAGGTGCTCACCACGCCGGTGACCCCGCCCGAGCGCGGCTGGTGCCGGATCGAGGACGTCAGCATCGAGAACGTCCGGATCACCGGTGCGAACCAGATCTTCACTGCCAGCGGACTGCCGGGCGATCCGGTGCGGGACATCCGCTGGCGGAATGTGACCGCGGAAGGGAAAAGGGCGGGGCGCATCGAGTATGCGTCCGGCTGGAGCATGCGGGACGTTACCCTTTCAACGCCGGCGCCGGACCAACTCGTCCTGGCAAACTGCACCGACATGACCGTGCCGAGCGTGAGAACCAAACCATGAACATTTCAGAAGCGGAAAAGCGCGCCGATCGCGGCACCGAACCCCGGGGCCGGCCACGATCGTACCGTGGTCCGTTCGCGGCGATGACCGTCCTCTTTTTCATGTGGGGGTTTCTCACGGTCTGGAACGATATCCTGATCCCGCGGTTCAAGGAGGTCTTCCATCTCTCGTATTTCGAGGCGATGCTGGTGCAGTTCGCGTTTTTCGGGGCGTATGCGATCGGATCGGCCATCTACTACGCATTTTCGGTCATCGGCGGAGATCCGATCAATCGCATCGGCTACAAGAACGGGGTGATCGCCGGCTTGCTGCTCGCCGCGACCGGCAGCGCGCTCTTCCTGCCCGCCGCCGCGCACGTTTCCTATCCGCTGTTCCTGCTCGCGTTGTTCGTCGTGGGACTGGGCTTCACGCTGCTCCAGATCGCGGCCAACCCCTACGTCACGATCCTCGGCGACGAGCGGACGGCGTCGAGCCGGCTCAATCTTTCGCAGGCGTTCAACTCGGTGGGAACGACGCTCGGCCCGATCGTCGGGGGATGGCTGCTGCTCTCGGTGTTCGTTCAGCGCGGCGGGTCCGGCGTGGAATCGGTCAAGGGACCGTATCTCTGCTTTGCCGCCGCGTTTCTCCTCCTGGCGGTGTTCTTCTGGTTTGCCGACCTGCCGCCGTTCACGACCCATGCGCAACTGGTCGGGGGCGCGAGCGCATGGAAGCACCCCCATACGCTTTTCGGGGCGCTCGCGATCTTCATGTATGTCGGCGGCGAAGTGAGCGTGGGCAGCACGATCATCAATTTTCTCGGGACGCCGCCGCTGGGGGGAATATCGCACGCGGAGGCCAGCCGGTTCCTGGCGTTCTACTGGGGGGGACTGATGATCGGTCGCTTCATGGGCGCGTTCGCGCTGAGCGAGCTGGCAAGCCGGGTGAAGCAGGTGTTGATCGCGGTGATCCCGCTGGTGGCCTTCGGTGTCATTCTGGGAATTTCCGGTCGGGCGAATGCCGCCGGATACGGGATCTTCCTCGGTGCGCTGGCGGTTGCGTTCTGGATCGGCCAGCGGAGCCCGCAACGGATGCTGGCGTTGTTCAGCGGCGTCATCGTGATGCTGCTCGCGCTGGGGATGTCGACGACCGGTGAAACGGCCAAGTGGGCGATCCTGGCG
>DASZYH010000300.1:0-12343 GCA_035545515.1 Opitutaceae bacterium | reverse complement strand
ACTTGCTCACAGCGCTCCCTCTCCGCTTTTCCCGGGCTACAAGGGACCGCTGTGAACAAGTCCGGTTATCCCATACGCGGACTTGCTCACAGCGCTCCCTCTCCGCTTTTCCCGGGCTACAAGGGACCGCTGTGAACAAGTCCGGTTATCCCATACGCGGAGTCCCTTCCGCGCCTTCCGGGGGCTGAGTTTTGGCGCCACTTCCCGTGGCTTTTCGTGCTTCTTGTGGCAATCACTTCGGGGGCTTTTGGGGGCGGACATTCCGCCTCGCGCGGTGGGGTCACCGCGCCTACATGGGCTGCTTCTTGGCCATCACTTTGGGCGGGGCTCTGCGGACTCCGCGGCTCCGCGTGAGGCCTGTTTGGGCGGGGGTGACCCTCATCGGGACAAGGGGGCGGGGGCATGTCGCGATCGTGGCAAAGTCATGTCCCGATCCGTGTCCCGATGGGGTGACGATTCTGGATCCAGACACGATCGGGACACGGGACTTCCCCTGCCGGCGAGGCGTGTCCAGGTCGGGGGCAGAGGCTTGGCGGCGGCGTCACTTTGCCCGGGAGCTCCGGCGGTTGCCGAGGCATGTCCGGGTCGAAGGTGGAGGCTTGAAGTTGAGCACAGATGTCCGGGGCTTCGGCTCACTCTGGCTCGCCGCTACGTCGAGGTTCCGCTCGCTGGCGCTCGCAGCCACGAGTCAGGCACCAATTACCAAATACCAATTACGAACTACTCCGCCCGGAGATGACGGGTCGGCTCGCTCTCACTCGCCATCACGGGCAAAAACAGGGAAAACGGGGGTCTGGAAATAAGGGCGGGCTTAATTGCCGAATCCCTCGTTTTTATGTCCGAATAGGAGTTAGGCTATTGATAATATGATGATTACGATAATGTCCGAATGGCCGGAATAATGTCCGAATCGGCATTCGGACATTAAAACCCCGGGATTCGGCAATTAAGTCGGACATTCGGCAATTAACCCTCCGGGACGCGGTCGGACATGCCTCGACCTCCCTGTCGTGACACGCCCGGCGAGGCTCGTCGCCGGGGGCATCGTCCCCTGGCGTTTGGGCGTATCGCCCCCTCCGCCGGACGTGCTGCCGGAGGCCCATCGTCCTGGCTCCGGACGCCCTGGCCGAGGGCTGAAGTCCCTGCCTTCGGGCGTGCTGGCGGACGGCTGTCGTGCCGTCATCCGGACACGCTCCGGGGAGCGTCGCCCCCCTGAGTTGGCCATGCCGCCGGAGGGGTGTCGCCCCGTGTCAAAGCCGTCGGACCCTGAGGGGCGAGACCCTCGCCGGGTGAGCTTGGACATGACGGGCTGGGCGTGGCTGGGGGAGGGCTCGCTCTCCCTCATCGCGTTGCCCGGACCCGACCAGCCCGAGGGGAACACGGTCTCCACCTGCCGACCCGAAATCTCTACCTGCCGTCCCAAACCTGTTCATTTGTGATCTGTGGTTCTCCTCCGACCTGGGTTTCCCGCGCCTTTTCAGGCCAATCGTCCCGCCGGATTTCGGCCGCCGAGTTCCCCGAAGTGACGACCGCCGCAGCAGCCCATGTAGGCGCGGTGACCCCACCGCGCGAGGCAGAGTGTCCGCACCGCAGAGGCCCCCTGGGACTTCCCGCCTGGTCCCTTGTCTTCTCCGCGTCTCCGCACCCTCCCCAGCACCGCTCCTGCCATGGCGGTTTCTAATTGTCGCTGACGCCGCGGAATAATTGTCGTTGCGGGGGGCGTGACCCTTTGGGGGGGCCAATCCCTCATCGGGCTGCAGGGGCTGAGGGGGGGGCAGGCAACGCGATGTGGACATCGCGTTCCACCTGGTCAGGAGGCCTCGGCTGCCCCGTCGTCGACACTGCCCTCCGTTGTCCGTCCGCCGCTCTCCGTCGTCCGTCGTCCTTTTCGCCTTCCGCGTTTCGCCTTTCTGCGTCCGTCGTCCGGGATCGGCGATCCAAACCGCTGTCCGCCAGAAACAAAACAGCCGCGCTCGGGTGAGCGCGGCTGCTTTGTTTGGAAATGTGAAACCAGGACGTCAGGCGGCGACCGCCTTGCGCATCGGCTGCGCGACCGTCTGCTTGCCACCTTCAGACGCCAGGTGCTCGAAGAACGAGTCCCGGCGCGCCCGGGCTACCTTGATGTCTTTGGTGCCAAGTGACCTCCGGATCCGCTCCTTCGTGAACGGAGTCGGGTGGATGGTGTAGTGCAGAAACCACGTCCCATGGTTGTTCCAGAGGTGGTGGTTTGGGTTTTCCGCGCGCACGCGGATGCCGGGTAGTGAGGAGGTGCTCTTCATGAGGCGTGATTTTCTGTGGGAGGATCGCGCATCAGGCGTTGGAGACAAGAATCCGACCCGGACATCAGATCGGACCTGCCTTCGGGAGCGTTTCAGGTTCGCCACTCGAGCGAGGGGCGCACATCCGGGCTTTCACCCGATCCACCGTGGCCGCTCCCGGCCCGGTTGGCGGAGCCGGCCCGTGAGAGCCGTCTCGTTCCTGATGCGCAGCCCAACCTGACATTCCCCACCTCTCGGTCGAGGTTATTTTTGGCATAAAGTGTCATAACCTGTAGGAACAGGCCTTATATGCACCGGTTGGCACACGATTTGACGGAGGACGCGCGCGGAAGGGCGAAAGGCGGAATCGGGAAAGCGGAAAATCGAGAAATGCGCGAAACGAAGGCAGAAACGGACGATGGAGGGTCGGAAGGCCAGAGGACCGGAAGACCAGACGACAGAGGATGGACGGCGGAGGGCAGACCCCGGACAACGACAGTGGATCGGACCTCCTGACTCCTGAATCCGGGCTCCTGACTCCTTTCCCATTCTCGATTTGATTTGAAAAACCCGCGGTCGGAGTGCCTTTTAACCGTCACCTCGTTTAGGCGAGCCCGGGGCGCTGGGCTGAGAGGGAAGCACGATCCGCTTCTAAAGTCTTCGAACCTGATGCGATTAACACCGCCGTAGGGAAAACAGGATCCGCCGCCCAAGCGCGGGGGAGCTGAAGGCCCGGTCCGCGGAGTTGATCGCACCGGGGAGGTAACCGTGAATCTGGGGCTGGGTAACCGGCCGCATGCTCACGTTCACTCATTCCTTCACGCTCCTCCTCTCATGTCCTCCAATCGTTCACCTGAAGTCGTCGCGGCGGCCGGCCACCGGCTTTTCCCCGCCTCGCGCCGCGTTTACGTCAACGGCTCCCGTCCCGACCTCCGCGTGCCCATGCGCGAGATCACCCTTGCGCCGACCCGCCTGCCCAATGGCACCGAAATGTCCAACGAGCCGGTCCGGGTGTACGACACGTCGGGACCCTGGGGCGATGCCGACTTCCACGGCGACGCAACGCGCGGGTTGCCCGCCCTGCGCGCGGCCTGGATCCAGGAGCGCGGCGACGTCGAGCCGACCGGCGGTCGTGCCATCAAGCCGATCGACGACGGTTACCTTTCCGAAACGCACCGCGCCCAGGCCGAGGCCGAGGGCCGGCGCAATGCGATCAAGTACTTCGACCGGACCGGCCGGCCGATCCTGCGCGCGAAATCCGGCCACTGCGTGACGCAGCTCCACTACGCGCGCCAGGGCGTGATCACGCCCGAGATGGAATACATCGCGATCCGCGAGAACACCAAGCTCCAGAGCGCCCGCGACCTGCTCGAGATGACCGAGGACGGCCCGCGCAATTCGCTCTGGCGGCAGCACCGGGGGCAGTCGTTCGGCGCCGCGATTCCGCGCGAAATCACGCCCGAGTTCGTCCGCGCCGAGGTGGCGCGCGGCCGTGCCATCATCCCGGCGAACATCAATCACCCGGAACTCGAGCCGAGGATCATCGGCCGGAATGTCCTCGTGAAGATCAACACGAACATCGGCAACTCCGCCGTTGCGTCGTCAATCGACGAGGAGGTCGAGAAGATGCGCTGGTCGGTGAAGTGGGGCGGCGACACGCTGATGGACCTCTCCACCGGGAAAAACATCCACCAGACCCGCGAGTGGATCCTCCGCAACTGTCCGGTCCCGGTCGGCACGGTGCCGATCTACCAGGCGCTCGAGAAGGTCGGCGGCCGGCCCGAGGAACTCACCTGGGAAATCTTCCGCGACACGCTGGTCGAGCAGGCGGAGCAGGGCGTCGACTACTTCACGATCCATGCCGGCGTCCTGTTGCGGTACATCCCGCTCACCGCGCGGCGCATGACCGGCATCGTTTCGCGCGGCGGCTCGATCATGGCCAAGTGGTGCCTGGCGCACCACCAGGAGAACTTCCTCTACACGCGCTGGGACGAGATCTGCGAGATCATGGCCGCGTACGACGTGTCGTTCTCGATCGGCGACGGCCTGCGGCCCGGCTCGCTGGCGGATGCCAACGACGACGCGCAGTTCGGCGAACTCAAGACGCAGGGCGAACTGACGCAGCGCGCCTGGAAGTTCGGCGTGCAGACGATGTGCGAGGGACCGGGACACGTGCCGATGCACCTCATCCCGGAAAACATGGAAAAGCAGCTCGAGTGGTGCCACGAGGCGCCGTTCTACACGCTCGGGCCGCTCACCACCGACATCGCGCCCGGCTACGACCACATCACCAGCGCGATCGGCGCGACCATGATCGGCTGGCACGGCACCGCCATGCTCTGCTACGTCACGCCGAAGGAGCATCTCGGGCTGCCGGACAAGGACGACGTCCGCGCTGGCGTGATCGCGTACAAGATCGCGGCGCACGCCGCGGACCTGGCGAAGGGGCACCCCGCGGCGCAGTACCGCGACAACGCCCTGTCGAAGGCGCGGTTCGAGTTCCGCTGGGAGGACCAGTTCAACCTCTCGCTCGATCCGGAAAAGGCGCGCGAATTCCACGATGCCACGCTGCCGCAGGACAGCGCGAAGACCGCGCACTTCTGCTCGATGTGCGGGCCGCAGTTCTGCTCGATGCGCATCACCGAGGACGTCCGCCGCTACGCCGAGGAGCACGGGATGCAGACCACCGAGGCGCTCGAGGCCGGGCTGCGCGAGAAGGCCGAGGAATTCAAGAAGGCCGGCGGTGACATCTACGTCGACGCGAACGCGCGGAAATGAAGCCGCCGACCGCAGCGCCGACGATCATCGTCAACGACGAACCGCGGCCGCTCGACGGAGCGGCAACGGTCGCCGCGCTCGCCGCCGAACTGGGCGTCGGTGAGCGCAAGGGCGTGGCCATCGCCGTCAATGGCGGCGTGGTTCCCCGCGCGCACTGGCCGGCGCATGCGCTGGGCGAAGGCGATCGCGTCCTCGTGATCCGGGCGACGCAGGGTGGGTGACGGAAAACTCGGAAAACTTGGAAACGATGGAAACGTTGGAAACGCAGGAAACGGGGAACCCAGAAGGTGGAAACGTTGGAAACAGCTGCCGGAGAAACGCGGAACGTGGACCGCGAAACGCGGAAATGTTCCCGTCGTGGCCCGGCTCAGTCCCGGAGCATCCTGCGCTCACGGTCAGGGTCGCGATGGACAATGCGCAACGCGGGTCTGAAGCGCGTGGCGTTTGGAATTAACGAGTGAAACTCGTCGTCATCTCTCCCGAAACCGAGCGCGCCGACGAACTCGCCGTCGTCGAGGCGCTGTTTGCGCGCGGGTTGGAGGGGTACCACGTTCGGAAGCCCGGCGCAGCGGATACGGACATCGCCGCCTGGATCGAACGGATACCGACCCGGTGGCGGGAGCGACTCGTGCTCCACGGGCACGAGGCAATCGCCGGCCGCTACGGACTCGGATGGCGGCATTTTCGGGATGAAAGCCGGGTGGCGACCTCGGTAGATCAGTCCCGTAGGCCGCGAGCTCGCTCGCGACATGACGACACCTTCGTCGAGGGCGCGAGCAAGCTCGCGGCCTACGACAAGGCGAACGATGTTGCCGACGCGAGCGATAGCCCCGATGAGAGCAGGGGCGCGGATCAGATCAGGGGCGCGGATCAGATCGGGGGCGCGGATCAGATCAAGGGCGCGGATCAGATCAAGGGCGCGAGCAAGCTCGCGGCCTACAGGAGCGCCAATATGATCGGAACCGTAGGCCGCGAGCTTGCTCGCGCCCCGTCCGGATTGAAATTCCGCGCCGATGACCATTCCGCACCGGGGCTCCGAACCAGCCGGTCGTGTCATTCGCTCGCCGACCTGCGCTCGGCGCTGGGCGTCCACGACTCGGTGTTCTTCGGCCCGGTCTTCGATTCGATTTCCAAACCGGGCTACGGCCCGGCCGATCCGCGGATCGGCGAGGCCCTGGGCGCGATCCTGCATACGCGAACCAAGGACGAACGACGCACCGTGGTCCTCGCAATCGGCGGCGTGACGGCGGCGAGGGTGCCGCAGGCGCGCGCGCTGGGGTTTGATGGCGTCGCAGTGCTGGGCGCCATTTGGAATTCGCCCGAACCCGTGGCGGCGTTTGCCGCGCTTCAGGCTGCTTGCGAGTCCTCGCCGGTGGTGGATGCCGGCGGGACGGGTTCGTCCCGGCCCGTTCCCGTCGCCGTCGACAGCACCTGACCCACCTCACACCGACCACCTCTCGCTGCGCGCGTGCGCGCCGTTCCCATGTCCCTCTCCACCGACCAACTCCATCCCTTGATGTGCATCACGCAGGACAACCTGCCGTACTCGCACGTCGAACAGGCGAAGCGCCTTTGTGGCGCCGGAGCAAAATGGATCCAGGTGCGGATGAAGCGAGCCGAGCCGCTGACGTGGCTCTCGACGGCCTCGGACATCGTGGAAATCTGCCGGAGCCATGGCGCGATCTGCATCGTGAACGACGACATCGATATCGCCCTCGCGAGTGGCGCCGACGGCGTCCACCTCGGGCGGAAGGATGGCGACTGGCGCGAAGCGCGGCGGCAACTCGGTCCGCGGCGGATCCTGGGTGGGACGGTGAACAATAGCGACGACGCGAAGCACGCGGCGGGTCGGGACTGCCTCGATTACGTGGGCATCGGACCGTGGCGGTTCACGACCAACAAGGAGAACCTAGCGCCGATCCTCGGCCCCGAAGGCGTACGGAGCCTCATCCGTCAGTTGGACGGTCTGCCCGCGTGGGCGGTCGGCGGCATCGAAGCGGACGATCTTGCGGCGGTGCGAGACACGGGTGCCGCTGGCGCGGCGGTTTCGTCGGCGTTGTTTCGCGGCGGCGCGATCGAAGAAAATTATCGCGCCCTGGTGGCCGCCTGGGAATTGCGGCAATTGCGATGAACGCGACGGCGACAAAAGCTAAAGAGCGCGAGCAAGCTCGCGGCCTACGATATCGGTCAGTTCGGTGGAGCCCGATGTCCTCATCGGGCTGGATCGTTGCGGAATGGTCGAGTGCGCGAGCAAGCTCGCGGCCTACGACAGAACCGTCATCCGATGTGGCGGAGCCCGATGTCCCCATCGGGCTGGATCGATGCGGCATGCTCAAGGCGCGAGCAAGCTCGCGGCCTACGACAGAACCGTCGTCCGATGTAGGCGCGGTGACCTCACCGCGCGAGGCGAAGCGTCCGTCATATCCCGCGGGGTGGGGTCCCTCCTTCGCCAGGCACTACGGAGGGGGCGGCACCCCGTCGAACAATAAATCAGATGGACTGGATGTGGGGCGCGGTCGCCGACCCCGCCGGTCTTTGTCCGATCGCAATGCGAGGCGGGGTCAGGCGACCCCGCCCTACATCTGATCGAGCCCTTTTCTCTTCATGAATTCGAAACCTTTGATGATCGCGGGCGTGGAGTTTACCTCGCGGCTGTTCGTGGGCACCGGCAAGTACAGCTCCGGCGAAGTCATGCGGGCCAGCCTCGCCGCGACGGGCTCGCAGCTCGTGACCGTGGCGCTCCGTCGCGTGCACACCGATGGGCGCTCCGATGACATCCTCGATTTCCTCGAAGCGAAGCGATACCGGCTGCTCCCGAACACCTCGGGCGTGCGCGACGCGAAGGAAGCGATCCTCGCGGCCGAGCTCGCGCGCGAGGCGCTTGAGACGAACTGGCTGAAGCTGGAGATCCATCCGGATCCGAAGTACCTGATGCCGGATCCGATCGAAACCCTCGCGGCCACGCGCGAACTGGTGAAGCGCGGCTTCGTCGTACTGCCGTACGTCCATGCCGACCCGGTGCTCTGCAAGCAGCTCGAGGAAGCCGGCGCCGCGGCCGTGATGCCGCTCGGTGCTCCGATCGGCAGCAACCGCGGACTCGAGTCACGGGCGTTTCTCGAAATCATCCTCGCGCAGAGCCGCGTCCCCGTCGTGATCGATGCCGGTCTCGGGGCCCCCTCGCACGCGGCGGCGGCCCTGGAACTCGGTGCGGACGCCGTGCTGGTGAACACGGCGATCGCGGCCGCGGCGGATCCGGTCGCGATGGGCGACGCATTTCGCCGTGCCGTCGAGGCGGGGCGGATCGGGTTCGAGGCCGGGCTGGCGGCGAATGCCGGCCGTTCGACGGTCGAGGCGAGCGCGACCTCCCCGCTCACCGCGTTCCTGCAGGAGACCGTGATCCGGGAAGACCAGACGTTGGCGGTGAAATGAGCACGCGCGGCACGACCCGTCACCCGACCATGGACGCGACCGGCTCCACGACGTTCTACGACGTCTGGCAACAGCATCCGTTCAACGAGGTCGCCTCCTCGATTGGGCAAAAAACCGCCCAGGACGTGCGCCGTGCGCTCGCCCGCGCCCAGGCCGACGCGACCCTTTCGCCGGACGATCTCGGCGCGTTGCTGTCACCGGCGGCGGTCCCGTTTCTCGAGACGATGGCGCAGGTGAGCCATCGGCGGACACTGGCGCGGTTTGGCCGCACGATGCAGCTCTACGCGCCGATGTACCTGACGAACATCTGTGCGAACATCTGCACCTACTGCGGCTTCAGCGCGCAGAACCGGATTCCACGCAAGGCGCTCAACGCGGCCGAAATTCTCGCCGAGGCGGCGGTGCTGAAGGACCTGGGCTTCGATCACGTGCTGCTCGTGACGGGAGAGTCGACGCGGTACGGCCCGGCGTACCTGCGCGACGCGTTCCGGCTGCTCCGGGAACGTTTCGCCAGCCTGTCGATGGAGGTCCAGCCGCTCGAACAGGACGAGTATGCGATGCTGGCGCAGGAGGGACTCAGCGCGGTGCTGGTTTACCAGGAGACCTACGATCCCGTGGTTTATCCGAAGCATCACCTGAAGGGCCCGAAGTCGGATCTGCGTTACCGGCTCGAAACCCCCGACCGGCTTGGGCGCGCGGGCCTGAAGAAGATCGGCCTGGGCGCGCTGTACGGCTTGAGCGACTGGCGGGCGGAGGCGTGGTTCGTCGGGCTGCACCTGCGCTACCTGGAGCGGACGTACTGGCGGACGCGCTACAGCATTTCGTTCCCGCGGCTGCGTCCGCACGAGGGCAACGACATTGCGGTGACGCCGTTCGGCGAGCGCGACCTCGTGCAGGCGGCGTGCGCGTTCCGGTTGTTCAACCAGGAGGTGGAGTTGTCGTTGTCGACCCGCGAAGGCGCGTCGTTTCGGAACCACGCCTTCAAACTGGGGTTTACGTCGATGAGCGCGGGGTCGAAGACCAATCCCGGCGGCTACACGAGCGCGCCCGAGTCGCTGGAGCAGTTCCAGATCGACGACGATCGCTCGCCGGCGGAGGTCGCCGCCTTCCTCCGTGGCGCCGGCTACGATCCGGTGTGGAAGGACTGGGACCCGACGTACGACGGTCAGGCCAAGGAGATGGCGCGTGAGCCGAACCTCGCGGCGGGGTAAAGCGGATCAGTCAAAATTGAACCACGAATGAACACGAACCGACACGAATGTGGGATGGGGGTAGGGCGCGGAGTCCCTTCCGCGCCTGGGATTCATTCGTGCTTGGTAACCCGCGCTTCTTCATCTTATCGCAACTCTCAACGCAGCGAGGCGGGGTCAGGCGACCCCGCCCTACATCATGAACTTCACGCCTGACGAAATCGCCCGGTACCAGCGACATCTTTCCCTCGCCGGGTTTGGCCCCGCTGCGCAGGAAAAGCTGAAACGCGGCTCCGTGTTGGTCATCGGCGCCGGGGGACTCGGTTGCCCGGCGCTGCTTTACCTGGCGGCGGCCGGTGTCGGCCGGATCGAGATCGTCGACGACGATGTCGTCGATGTCTCCAATCTGCAGCGACAAGTATTGTACACCGAGGCGGACGCCGGACGGCTGAAGGTGGAGGCGGCGGCGGATCGGTTGCGCGGGCTGAACCGGTTCATCGAGATCGCCCCCCACGCCGTGCGGCTGACCCGCGACAACGCACTCGAACTCGTGCGCCGAGTCGACGTGGTGGTGGATGGTTCGGATAATTTCGGGACGCGTTACCTCGTGAACGATGCGTGCGTGCTCGGCGGACGTCCGCTCGTCTACGGAGCGATCCAGGGCTTCGAAGGCCAGGCGAGCGTGTTCAACTGGCGCGGCGGTCCGACGTACCGCTGCATCTTTCCCGAACCGCCCGAGCCGGGGACCGTGCCCAACTGCGCGGAGGCGGGCGTGATCGGTGCGCTGCCGGGGCTGATCGGCACGGTCCAGGCACTCGAGGCGATCAAACTGCTGACCGGAATCGGCGAGTCGCTTTCGGGCAAGCTCATGCTCTGGGATGCGCTCGGGATGACGACCCAGGTCGTGCGCATCGCGGCCGACCCCAGGAGCCGCCAGATCACCGAGCTTCCGCCGGCCGGCTACGGAGAAACGTGCACCGTCGGCACCGAGCCTCACGCGGCGAACGCGGGGCCGCTGGAGGCGGCGTTTCCGGAGGAGATCGACGTGGAGGAATTTGTCGCGAGCGCCGAACGCGACCAGAGCATCCAGGTCGTCGACGTGCGCGAAACGTGGGAGCGAATGTTGGGCGCGATCGAACCCTCGGTGCTCGTCCCGCTCAGCGACCTCGAGCATGGGCAGCCCGATCTCTCCGAACTCGATCCGGCCAAACCGACGGTGGTGTATTGTGCGGCCGGCATCCGAAGTATTCGCGGCGCGGATCTGCTCCGCGACCGACACGGCTTTCGCAACGTGACGAGCCTTCGCGGCGGGATCAAAGCCTGGGCAAGGCGCCGATGACGCTGGTTGGTCAACGTAGCCGAATTCGTGAGAATTTGGCGGACCGCGAATGCCGGGTGGAGCCCGATGTCCCCATCGGGCTTGATCGATTCGCGATGCCCGGGGCGCGAGCCCAATGTAGGCGCGGCGACCTCACCGCGCGAGGCGGAGCGCGAGCAAGCTCGCGGCCTACGTGGCTGGCACAGTCCGTCCATCGCCAAACGCGCCCCAATCGGCCAAAGTCTCACGACTTCGGCTACGGTTTCATCGGTCCGAATTTTGGCCAAAGTCTCACGACTTCGGCTACGGTCTCATCGGTCCGAATTTTGGCCAAAGTCTTACGACTTCGGCTACGGTTCCGTTATTCTGGCTCCTGACTCCTGCCTCCTGACCCCATGTCCTCCAAGCTTCCTCCCTGCGTCCTGACGATCGCCGGTTCTGATTCCGGCGGAGGCGCCGGGGTGCAGGCGGACGCACGGACGATCCATGCGCTGGGCGGGTTCGCCTGCATGGCGATCACCGCGATCACGGCCCAGAACACGCGTGGCGTGAAGTCTTGGTCCCCGCAACCCCCGGACGTTATCGCTGCGCAGATCGCCGCGGTGCTGGGAGGAAAACCGGCACGCAAGACGCGATCACGCCGGTCGTCGGGCGTCGCGGCCGTCGACGGCGCGCTGCCGATCCGTGCGATCAAGACGGGACTGCTGCCAGGGGCGGACGCCGTGCGGGCGGTCGCGCAGGCGGTCGCGGGCGCCTCGGACATTCCCCTTGTGGTGGATCCTGTGATCGGCTCGACGAGCGGGACGACCTTTCTGGATGCGGGCGGAATCCGTGCGCTTCGCGACGAGTTGCTGCCGCATGCGGCGCTCGTGACGCCAAACTGGCCCGAGGCTGAGGCGCTGATGGATCAGCAGGTGCATACGTTCGTCGATGCCGAACAGGTTGCCGTGGCGCTGGCCAGGCGCTGCGGATGCGCCGTGCTCGTGAAGGGCGGACATGCGCCGGGCGACGAATGCCACGACTGCCTCGTTACGCGTGACGGCCAGGTGCACTGGTTTGAGAGTCCGCGGATCCAGACCGCGAATACCCACGGCACCGGCTGCGTGTTGTCCTCCGCGATTGCGACCAACCTTGCGCTTGGGCATTCGCTCGAATCGTCGGTCGAGCGGGCCCGGAAATTCCTGCAAGACGGACTGCGTTCCGGCCGGCGGCTGCACTGGGGTGGCGCCGGCCCGGCATTCGTCGGGTAGCGCGCGGCGACGAGTCCACCGCGCGATTGCGGCTTGTGGATTGCGGAATGCGGAGCGCGGAATGCGGATTGCTGGTGGAGCGCGATGTCCTCATCGCGCTGCTTTGCCGATCAAGCCCGA
>DASZYH010000299.1:0-20934 GCA_035545515.1 Opitutaceae bacterium | reverse complement strand
GTTGGCCGCACGCGGTCGGGCGAGGATCACGTGATCGCGGTAACCTTGCGCGATTTCCCGGGCGGTGAACGGGGTGACGGCAGGGGAGAGGTTGGTGGCGGCTTGCCCGATGGCCGCGAGCGCAAGGAAGAGGCAGAGAAGTGGAGCTTTCAACCGAAGGCCGAGCATGGAAGTTCGACCCGATGTGACAAGCCGGCTGCGGACGACAATATACGGTTTGCCGGAAGGCCGCGTGCCGCAGCCACAAACGACCGCCGCGAGCAACGTCAGCCCAGCCGCCCAGCCGGAGTCTCGCTTCGCCTCGCGTCTGCCGGTCGGAACGCCCGTGTTTCCGCCGGCTGAGCGTGGTGGGCAAAGAAAAGAGCCGGTCGAAGACCGGCTCTATATTCACCAGATGACGACCTGCTCCGATTTCGGCCGGCGCATGGGTGCGCCTTCCGGAACATGGAACGCCTGCGCGAACTGGTCGAGGTTCGAGAGCGGACCATCCACGCGATAGCGGGCGGGCGAATGCGGATCCGTTGTCAGGTAGAGCCGTTCCTGTTCGGGACGAATGTTCGAGCGCCACTCGTTCGCATAGCTGAGAAAGAAGCGCTGCTCGGGCGTAAAGCCGCCGATGGTCGTGCGCGGTTTTCCGGCCATGGCCTTTTCAAAGGCGGCGTAGGCGATCTTTACCCCACCGAGGTCGGCGATGTTTTCGCCCTGCGTCAGCTCGCCGTTCACATGCATGTCGGCGAAGGGCTTGTAGCCGTTGAACTGCTGCACGATTCCGGCGGCGAGTTTCTTGAAGCGGGCGGCGCTCTCGGGAGTCCACCAGTCGGTCAGGTTGCCCTGCGCATCGAACTGCCGGCCCTCGTCGTCGAAGCCGTGGGTCATCTCATGACCGATGACGGTGCCGATCGCACCGTAGTTCGCCGCGTCGTCGGCCTTCGCATCGAAGAACGGCGGCTGCAGGATCCCGGCGGGGAACACGATTTCGTTCATCGTCGGGTTGTAGTAGGCGTTCACCGTGGGCGGCGTCATGCCCCATTCCGTCCGGTCCACCGGCTTGCCGATCTTCGCGAGGTCACGATTGAAATCGAAGGTGCTGGCCCGAAATACGTTCATCAGGTAGGAGCCGCGGTCGATCGTGAGCTTCGAATAGTCGATCCACTTGTCGGGATAACCGATCTTCACGCCGAACGCGTCGAGCTTGTGGAGCGCCGCCTTGCGCGTGGGTTCGTCCATCCAGGAGATGGTTTCGAGGCGGTCGTGGAGGGCGGCGCGCAGGTCGTCGACCAGCTTGAGGACCCGGGCCTTGGAGGCGGGCGGGAAATAGCGCTGCACGTAGAGCTGTCCCAGAGCTTCACCGATGCCGCCGTCGATCGTGCTGAGGACACGTTTCCAGCGTTCGAGCAGCTTCGGCGTTCCGGTCAGGGTCGTGCCGTAGAACGCGAAGTTCTCATTCACGAACGGCGTGCTCAGGAAGCGGGCGGAGCCGTGGAGCAGATGCCAGCGGAGGTACGCGCGCCAGGCGGCGACGGGCGTCTGCGTGAGCTGCTGGGCGAGGACCTGGAAAAACTCGGGCTGGCCAATGTCGACGGCGCCGGGATCCGCCAGCCCGATCGCGCGGAAGTACTCGTTCCAGTTCCATTGCGGCGTGAGTTTCTGGATCTCAGCGATCGGAAGCTTGTGGTAATTGGCAACCGGATCGCGCAGGTCCACGCGCGCCTTGGAGCCGCGGGCGAGAACCGTTTCCAGTTGCATGACGGAGGCGGCGTCGGCCTTGGCGGCGGTTTCGGACTCGCCGGCGAGCTGGAGGATGCGGGTCACGTGGGCGACGTATTCGTCCCGGATCTTTTGCGACTTCGGGTCGGTGCGCAGGTAGTAGTCGCGGTCCGGAAGTCCCAGTCCGCCCTGACCGCCGGCAGCGATCATCATCGTGCTGTTTTTCGGGTCCTGCTCGGAGCCGAAGACGAACCCAACGTTGATCTGGAGCGTGTGGAGATGCGCGATCTCGGCCTGGACGTCGGCCGGCGTGCGGATCTGGTCGATGCGGGCGAGTTCCGGCAGGAGAGGTTTGATGCCGGCGGCGTCAATCGCCGCGCTGTCCATGCCGCTGGCGTAGAAGTCGCCGACCATCTTCTCGATCGGGCTGGGATTGGTCGCGTGCAGGGAGTCCTCGAGCACGGTGTGGAGTTCCGTACGGTTGCGTTCTGCCAGCTCGTTGAATGCTCCCCAACTGCTGTACTCCGGCGGGATCGGGTTGGCTTTGATCCACCCGCCGTCGGCATACTGATAAAAATCAGACTGCGGCTTTACCGACGGGTCGAAGTTCTTGGGGTTGATTTCGGCGCGGACGCCGAGGGTGAGGGAAGCGGCTGCCGCCGCGAGGATCAGAGTACGCATCGGTTCAGCTTTTGCGTCCGCGTAAGGTTCGCAAGCGACAAGCAGGGTGGCGGATGGACCCGGTCACCTCGTGAGGCGGATGTGGCCGGATTCTCGGTTTATTTGGCCGGATTCGTTGGTGGCGATATGACTAAAATTACCCAAGCAATTAATAACCAATATCTAATCACTAAATTGGTCGTCATGGCCGAATTCGAGAATCCGGCCAAATAAACTGCCCCGGTGTCCCGGATTGGGTCATTTCCCCGCATTTGAGGCGGGATCTCGTCAGGATCGGGACGCACCCACGAAACACGCCGGTGTGAGTGCTCTCAGTCACGTCGTCGTCACGTTGGCGACCAGGAGCCCCGCTGTGCCAGGCACCCGTGACGTACGCCTGCGTGGCCGGTTCAACGTCGGGTGATGAGCAATCTTAGCCGGGCCGAGTGCATTTCCGCACGCAATTGTTCGGCAACCGCATTGTTTCCACGCGCCCAATATATTCTCCCGCCGGTCGCATCATCCCGGCCGTACCGTGACATTCATAAGCGACGTCTGAATATCGCTGTCACTCGACAATATTGGCTCGATCTGCGGCGGGTCGTCGCGCAAAGGAGTCTGTCGTTCGCCCCCGCTTTTCCCCCCCCGGCAATTTCCCCTTATTTCATCCCGTGAAAGCCGTCCTGATCTGCGGATCGCTCCTGGCCAATGCCGCGCTTGCCGCCGTTTTGCTCCATCGTCCCGCCCTGGCGCCTCCGCTGGTGCGTGAATACCTCGGCGCCCACCTGCGATCGTCCGCTCAAGCGGCCGCGGAGACGGCCAAACCCGCCGCGAAAGCCGCGCCCAGGCTCTGGACCGAACTCGGTACGACAGATCTCAAGGCCCTGGTCAGCCGCCTGCAGGCCGCGGGATTCCCGGCCAACATCATCCGGAGCATCATCAATTCGCTCATCGACCAGCGGTACTCGGCCCAGATCCGCGCGGTGATGGCCCCGGATCCCAACGTGCCGTTTTGGAAGCTGCGCTCGCCCTACCTGAGCGCGAATGACCAACGATATGTCGAGATGCAGAAGCTGATGCGCGAGCGGAGCAATCTGGCCCGCGACCTCATGCGCGACCTCGATGCCGGCGACGCCAGCGTGAGCGAGGCGCAGCGACGGCGATTCGGCAACCTGTCGGCGGCGAAGATCGATCAACTGCAACGGATCGAGGACGACTACAACGACATGACCGCGGCCATCCGAGCCGGAATGCACGGAGTCGTGCTGCCCGAGGATCGCGATGCGCTCGCACTGCTGGACAAGGAAAAACGGGCCGATCTCGCGGCGGTGCTGACGCCCGATGAGCTGTCGGATTACGAAATGCGAACCTCTCCGCTGACGAACATCCTGCGAATGCGGTTGAACGCGTTCGACGCGACGGAAACCGAGTATCGCGCGATTTTCCAGGCGTACCAATCGTTGGCGAATTCGTCGTCCAGCTCCGCCAGGGAGACCGCCATGAATAACGATCTCCGGGAGCAGGCGCAGCAGAAGTTGGACAACGCGTTGAAGTCCTCGCTCGGTCAGGCGCGGTATGATGATTTGGTGCGCACCTCGAGCCCGGATTATCAGCAAGTCACGCGGATTGCGGAGCAGCAGAACCTGCCGGCGGATACGACCGACCGGGTGCTCGCGTTGAGGGATTCCGTGGCGCAGCAGTCGATCCAACTCGCGGCCGACACGACGCAGTCGGTCCAGGACCGGCGGGCCGCACTCCAGAACCTGGCGCAGAACGCACGGCTGCAACTGGCCGCGATCATCCCTGGCAACGCGGGGCAGACGTATGCGAAATCGGCGGGCTGGCTGAACTACCTCGATCACGGCATGGGCGTGCAGATTACGTCCGAGCCACCGATGATCTTTTCCATGTCGACCGGCGGAATCGTGACGTTCGGCACTCCGGGAATGCGTCCCGTTCCTCCCCGTCCTCATTGACCGCACCATGAAAACGTCGAACCTTTTGCTGGGTGCCTCGCTGGTGGTAAACGTGGCCTTGATCGGGATCATTGCCGCCGGGATGGCGCTCGGTCCCGGCGGGACTTCCGCGAGTGACGCCGGGAAACCGCCGACGCCGGCGCCCGCGGTGACCTCGGCTCCGGCGCCGGACTCCGGTGCCTGGCTCGCGCTGAATTCCACCGATCTCGCGGTCGAACGCGACCGGTTGCGGGCGCAGGGATTTCCGGACCGGCTGGTTCGCGCGATCCTCGCGGCACAAATCCAGGAACGGTACGCGGCGCAACGGAAGGCGATCGTGGGAAACACCGACGTGCCATTCTGGAAACAGCCGAAAGCGGACCCGAAGATCGCGGCGGCGTTGCGGCAACTCGCCCAGGCCGAACGCCAGGAATTGCGCGCCCTCGTGGGCAACGCGCCCAATGACGGCCGCACCGAGATGCTCACACGGGCGATTCCGAATCTCTCGGCGGACAAGGCGGAGCAGCTCGCCGATATCATGACCCGCTATGATCAAACGCGGCAGGATATTTTCTCCGGCGGCATGCTGACGCCCGCGGAGCGGGAGAAACTCCAGTCACTCGACAAGGAGATGCACGCCGAGTTCGCGAGCGTGCTGACTCCCGAGGAGCTCGAGCAATATGATCTGCGGGCGAGTCGGACGGCGATGCAGATGCAGAACTCGCTCGCGGCCTTCAATCCCACCGAGCAGGAGTTTCGCGCCATCTACAAGCTGCAGTCCGCGTTCGATGACCAGTACTCGATGATGTACGGTGGAGCGTCGCAGGATGAGATGAAGGCGCGAATGGAGGCGCAGAAACAGCTCCAGAGCGACCTCGCGGCGGCGCTGGGGCCGGACCGCTACGCCGATTATCAGCGCTCAACGGATTACAATTACCAGGCGGCGGCGCGGCTCGTTGCCCGGCTCCAGATGCCGCCGGAAACCGCGGACAATCTTTACGCGCTGCAGAAGGAGTATCAGCAGAAAAGCCAGGACATCATGCGCGCGGCGCGGGCGAGCGGGCCGACTGACATGCAGGGAATGATCCAGCAGTTGACGACTCTTCAGCAGGAGGCCGCAAGCCGTGTCTCCGCGACGTTCAACGGCAACCCAGAGGCGGTCGCGGCGTACAAGACTTACGGTGGCCAGTGGCTGCAGAACATGGTCCCCCGGATGTCGCACGGCCCCGGGTTCCGGCATCCCTGAGCAGACCTCCGCGCTGCCCTGCGTCACTTCGGGGACGCCGATCTCGCAAGCGCCCACCCAGGTCCCGCGAGGCTGAGCGTGGAATCGTCCTCCTCCGAGCTGTTTCCTGCGTGCCACGTTTTGTCACGTAATACGTGACAAATCTTCGGGCATCTCTCCTCGGGTTTGTCACGTAAGACGTGACAAACCACTCGGGCGCTGCCGTCGGAATCGTCACGTATTACGTGACAAAATGATCGGAGCGATGGTGGTGGGCGCGGGGAGGACGTTGCTCCCGGGCAAGGAGCGGACGCGAGGAGGTCAGTCGTATTCGCCGTCGACGAACCACGCGTGGTCCATGAAGGCCAGGCGGTAGGAGCCACCGGCGGCGAGGCTGACGTCGTATTCGGTCCGGCGCCAGGCGCGGTCGGTCTGCCACCATTCGCCGCTCGCCAGCCACGGGCCGCGGACTTCGGCGATGGGGCCGTGGAAGTGCTCCGTCCAAAGATAGGTCGGGCGTCCGTCGGTGAGTTCGATCCGGGCGGGAAGCGGTGGACGAAACCGGCGCAAGGGAAGTCCGATCGCCGGATGCAACGGCGCAGGGCTTGCCGGGGGCACGACGGCGCCCGGCGGGACGATACTGACGGCGTCGGGCCGGTGCGTGTCCTGCGACTGGGGCACGCCAACCCGATCGGGTCCGACGATCGCCATCACGCGGGCGAGGGTGTCGGCGAATCCGTGCGGATCCCGCAGTCCGGTTTCAAACAGTCCCTGCTGGCGGACCAGGGGGCGGGTCGCAAGCGCCCGCAGCGCGACGGAGGTGATCGACGCCTCCGTGCGCAGCGATTCCAGATGCGTGTGCAGGGCCCGAAACAGGACTTCGATGTCCGTCGTCGGCTCGGGGAGCCGGAACGAGCGTTCGTGTCGCGTGCCGTCGGCCAGCGTGAACGCGAGATCCATCGCCGCCGCGACAAAACCGGCGGATCGAAGTTCGAGGGTCAGGCGTTCGAGGAAACGGCGCAGAATGAACAGGAGCGGCTCCAGCGTCTCGATTTCGTCCTCAAACTCCATCTGCGCGGAAAAATCCTGCGGCGGCGAAACCGGCCGCAACGGTCGCACGCTGCCGCCGCGCGCGCGGTCCCACAACTCGAGGCCGGCCGACCCAAGTCTCCGACCGACGTCATCGCGGGCGAGCGAGGTGAGTGCGCCGATGGTGCGGATGCCCCATCCGGAGAGGACAGCCTCGATCTCCGGCGAGGGATCGGCGGCGGATAACGGAAGCGGCTGGAGAAACGCATTTGTGTCGCCCACGCGGAAGACCGGTGCGCCGGGCATGGCCCGGACGACGCCCGCTCCGGGATTTTCCGACGGGCGGGCGCTGGCAGCCGCGCGGGCGGCGTATGTCGCCAGCAGCGGTGTTGCGCCGATCCCGGCGGAGGCGACAAATCCAAATGGGGTCAGGGCGGCAACCGCCGCGGCGGTGGCGCGATCGGTGGTGGCGGGGTCCGACCCCTCGAGGTTGACGGTACAAACCCCCGGCGACGTGTCCTCGATCGACGGGGAAAGCGTGAAGCCGACGGCGAGCAACGATGCCTGGGCCTCGGCCTCGCGATCCGGGCGTCGCGTGCGAATCCGGAGACCCGGGCAACGGGCGACCGCCTGAGGAGCGGACATCCCGAGCTCGACGCCGGCAGAAACGGCCGCGGGGTTGGCGGCGAGGACGACGGATTTCCGCGAGTTTTCGGCGAACAGCGCCGCAGGTTCGCCAGGCGCGTCCGGTTCCGTTCGGAGCACGGCCTGGAGGGGAAAATGCGGAAGATACAGGACGGCGAACGACACGGAAGCGGGGAGGCGGAGCGGGCGCGGGCGGCAGGCCCCAGGGATGTCCGACTCCGGTCAGTGCGGCAACTCCGGCGATCGAATCGCCGCCCGTGCCGCCGCGGGGCCGCTCAGGAGGCCTTGCGCGCGGCGGTCCAGCCGCGGAGCATTTCGACCGCGATCGGCAGCACGGAGATCACGATGATCGCGACGATCACGAGACTGAAGTTGTTCCGCACGACGGTGGTGCCGCCGAAGAAATAACCGAGATAGGTGAGCACGCCGATCCACCCCGCGCCGCCAACCAGATTGAACGTGAAGAACCGCACGAAGGACATGCGGCCGACCCCGGCGACGAACGGGACGAACGTCCGGACGATCGGAACGAAGCGCGAGAGAATGATGGAGCGTCCGCCGTATTTCTCGAAAAACGCGTGGGCCCGATCCAGGTGTTTCCGGCGGAGCAGCCAGGAATCCTCCCGCGAGAACACCTTGGGTCCGAGAAACGAGCCGATGCCGTAGTTGGCCAGGTTGCCGAGCACCGCGGCGGAGGTGAGCAGAACCGCCAGCAGATGCACGTTCAGGACCGTTCCCGCGCACAGCGCGCCCGCGGCGAACAGCAGGGAATCGCCGGGCAGGAAGGGAGTGACGACAAAGCCCGTCTCCGCGAAAATGATGAAGAAGAGCAGGGCGTACGTCCAAACGCCGTAATCGGCGATGATCGTCTCGAGGTGACGATCGATATGCAGAACGAAGTCGACGAGATGATGGGCGAGTTCGAGCATGCAAAAAAGGCAGGCGGAAGCGCCTGCCGGAAGGAGGTTAGGTGGAGCGCGTGGTCCTCGCGCCAGAGATGTTCGCGGACATGCGAGGTCCTGCCGCGGCCAACCGAGCGGTTGGGATCAAACGTCGGGCTTCGTCTTCCGCAGACCAACGATGCGATCGCCGGCCTTCCACTGACCGCGTTTCTTCAGGATCTCGAGGCGTTCGAAACGCTTGAGGACGTTGCGCTTGGCGCCCGAGGTGGCGTGGCTTTGCAGGCTTTTGTGCTGTGACATGGCTAAAGGGAGTGAAGGAGTGAGCGGTTGAGGGAGTGCGGGCGGAAGAGTCAAAGGTGAACGGATGCCTCGTGGGTCTCCACTCAGATCCTTCTTCCCTCGATCCCTTATCCCTAAAGGGGCGGAGTGCTAGAGTTCGCGTTCGCCCAACACAAGTATTTTTCTCCCACCTTGTCCGCGGAGACGACGATCCACTCCGGCACCTCGTAGGGGTGCGTCGCGAGCACATGACGTTCAAGCGCTTCCGCGTGGGACGGCAGGAGCTTGAAGCACAGCCGAAACTCCTGATCGCGCGCGTCCCGCCCCTGCCAGCGGTAATGGGAAGTGAGCGGACCGTCGATCTGCACGCAAACGGCGAGGTTGCGGGCAACGGCGTCGGCGGCAAGGCGATCGGCGTCAGCCTGCGTTGCGACGGTGGTCCAGGCGATGAGCATGGCGCAACGTTTTGGAGGTGAACAGCGGGCGCAAGGGGGAATTCAGCCTTGACGCGGGTCCGGGCCAGCCCTCCTCTAGACGGTTTTCACCTGGAACTTCCGAATCCATGCGCGACGACTATATCAAGGACGCCCTCAAATCGATCACCGATCCGAACATTCTGATCAACGTGGTTTCGCGCCGCGTCAAGCAGTTGAAGCGCGGCAACCGTCCGCTCGTCGAGTCGTTGGAGAAGCTTTCTCCGGAGGACATCGCGCTGCGCGAAATCATCGAAGGGAAGATCAGCTTCGAAGTCGGAAACCCGACCAGCTGATCGGCCCGGTTGGCGCGGCGAGCGTCGCGCGGACCGCAGACATTTTCAGGGCGGCACCGGATGGTCGGCGCCGCCTTTTTCTTGTACATCTGACAACCACCGCGAAATCTTCGGCGCATGAGGCGGCTGTCCGGCCTGCGCCGAGGAATGGCGCCCCAAGCCGCCTTCCCGACCAAGAGCCATGGCCGCAACGAAAAAAGAAGCCAAACGCTATACGGAGATCCGAAACTCGAAGGCGCTGCGCGACTACTTCGTCGACGAGAAATTCGAGGCGGGTATCCAGCTCCGCGGGACGGAAGTGAAGTCCATCCGGGCCGGGAAGGCCCAGATCAACGACGCCTTTGGCCGGATCGAGAAGGGCGAGGCCTGGTTGTACAACGCCCATATCGAGCAATACGCGTTCGGCAACATCCACAACCACGACGCCAAGCGCATCCGGAAACTGCTGCTCCACGCGCGTGACATCGCTAAAATCCGGCTCGCGCTCGAGACCGGCGGTGGACGGGCGCTGGTGCCGTTGCGGATGTACTTCAAGGAGGCGCTGGTGAAGGTCGAAATGGCGCTCTGCACCGGCAAGAAATTGTACGACCAGCGGGAAGACCTGAAGCGCCGCGCGGCGCAACGAGAGGTCGAGCAGGCGCTGAAGCAGCGGCGACGGTGAGCCGGGGACGATCGGCGCGAACCGGAAATCGCGTTCGGCCGAAGTTGCGGCGCCGGATGCCGAACCTATGACGAGGCCTCGGCCCGCTGCACCGGCGGCCGCGTGGGCGCGGGCCAGACGCGGACGATCTCGTCCGCCAGGCGCCGCCAGCCAAACGGCTTGGCAAGAAATCCCTTGAGCGCGGTCAACCGCGCCAGTGCGTCCTCGGCGTCCGAAAGATTGTGGCCGGTGATCAGGACGAAGGCCGCCGCGGGCACCAGCGGCGCGGCCCGTCGGATGAATTCGAGCCCGTTGACCTGCGGCATGAAGTAGTCCGTCACGATGACGGCCGGGTTGAGGTCGCGGAGCGATCGCAACGCTTCGAGCGGCCGCGTGAACGTCACGATCCGGCAGTCCAGGTTATCCCCAAGCATCTGGGACATCAGATTCGTGTACGAAGCCTCGTCGTCGACGAGAACGACGCAGTTGGAGGGGGTGGGGTTCACGACCGCAGCGGCGGGCAGGTTGGCAAACGCACCCAGGAAATCAATGAGGATGTACACTTGCTTCAGACCAGCCGGCCCGGAGCATGGCGGCACATGCTGCACGTTGTTTTGTTTCAGCCCGAGATCGCGCCGAACACCGGAAATGTCGGCCGGATGTGCGCGCTGACGCGCTCACGTTTGCACCTGATTCATCCGCTTGGGTTTGTCATCAACGACCGTAATCTCCGGCGGGCGGGCATGGACTATTGGAAGTCGCTCGACGTGCACGAACACGCGAACTGGGAAGCGTTCCGGGCAAGCAGCGTGGCGCCCCGACGACTCTGGCTGTTCACAACCAAGACAACTCGCAGCTACTGGGACGCGGCGTTTGCGGATGAGGACGGGCTGGTCTTTGGCAACGAAGGGTCCGGCGCGCCGGAGTGGCTGCACGAGGAACTGCGCGACTGGCGGGTCACGATTCCCCAGGCCAACGCGACGTTGCGGTCATTGAACCTCAGCACGGCCGCGGGGATCGCGACCTACGAGGCCTACCGCCAGGTGTTCGCGTCACGCCAGGCGTAGCCGCGGACGCGGCCGGCGCGGGAACGGTGGCGCGGGCGCCGGTCTATGATCGGCGCCGCGGTGCGCGGCAAGCGATGGCAGCCACCACCACACGGAAATCACGGAACCGGCGCCGCACTCCGGCGCGACTACGGAGCTACGCGGCCAAGCGCGACGTTGGGGCGAGCGGCGAACCGGCCGCCCAAGGCGCGGCCGCGCGAAGCGGAGCGGTCCGGCGATTTGTGATCCAGAAGCACGATGCGACCCGGCTCCATTACGACTTTCGCCTCGAAATGGACGGCGTGTACCGGTCCTGGGCGGTGCCGAAGGGGCTGCCCCAGTCGCCGGGCGAGCGCAGCCTGGCCGTGGAAGTCGAAGACCATCCGCTCGCCTATGGCACCTTCGAAGGCGTGATCCCGGAGGGAAACTATGGTGCGGGGACCGTGATGTTGTGGGATCGCGGGCACTACACGGTCTCGGGAACTGCGCCGGAGCAGGCGTTCCGCGAGGGCAAGATTCACCTCGCGCTGGCCGGTGAGAAGTGCGTCGGCGAATGGACGCTGGTTCGACTGCACGCGCGACCCGGCGACCGGCACAACAATTGGCTGTTGATCAAAAACAAAGCGCCACGCCACCGGGCGCCGATCACCGGCGCCGGGCGAGACAACTCCGTGCTGAGCGGCCGCTCGTTGGCGGAGATCGCAGGCGACGACGCTCCGCCGACGCGGCGCGCCGGGCGCGCATCACCGCCCGCGCGGCGGGTCGGAAAGTCCGCCGCCCCGGCATCCCGCGCGAAGCGCCGCGGCCGCGCGACGCGAACGTCCGCCACCGCCCCCGCGCGCTTCATTGCGCCGATGAAGGCGCTGAGCGTCGCCGAGATCCCCGCGGGAAAATGGCGGCTCGAGATCAAGTTCGACGGATTTCGCGCGATCGCGGTGATCAATGGCGGAAAAGTCGAACTCTGGTCGCGCAACCACAAGCCGCTGACGGAACATTACCCCGAGGTCGTCGCGGCGCTCCAGGCGGTGCCGTGCGCGAACGCCGTGATCGACGGCGAGATCGTCGCGCTGGATGAAGCGGGGCACTCGCGTTTTCAGCTCCTGCAGAATCGCGGCGCGGCGCGACGCCCGCCGATCGTCTACTATGCGTTCGACCTGCTGCACCATGACGGCCGTTCGCTGCTCGAGGCTCCGATCGAGGAGCGGCAGATGGCGCTCGACGTGCTCGTGGGCAAGGGAGCCGACGCGCTCCGGTATTCACCGGTTTTCGAAACGACTCCGGCCCGGTTGCTCGCGGAAGTGCGCCGGAAGGGACTGGAAGGAATCATCGCCAAGACGCCCGGCTCCGCGTACGAGCCCGACCGCCGCTCCGGGACCTGGCTCAAGTGCAAGGTTCATGGCGAGCAGGAGTTCGTCATCGGCGGTTTCACCGCGCCCCGGAACAGCCGCGAGCATTTCGGAGCGATTCTGGTCGGCTATCACGAGGACGGGGAGTTCCGGTACGCCGGGAAGGTCGGGAGCGGATTCGACCGGGCGCAACTGGCCGGTCTGCACCGTGAGTTTCTCCGCCGTCGCACGCCGGACTGCCCGTTTTCCAACCTGCCACAGCCGCGCAAGCCGCGATACGGTCTCGGCATGACGAAGGCGGCGATGAAGGACGTGACGTGGCTGAAGCCCGAACTCGTGGCGCAGGTGCAGTTCACCGAATGGACAGCCGAGGGATCGCTGCGCCACCCGGTGTTCCTCGGCCTGCGGTCCGACAAGCCGGCGGGCGAGGTGGTCCGCGAAGTTGCGCCGAAGAGGAAAACCAGGTGATCCGCGCCGAACCCGCGACCACCGGCGCGGCGGCCGGGACAATCCCGCGAGCGCGGTGATCTTCGTGCGGTTTGACTTGGCGGCGAACCCGGCTCCTGTCGAAAACCGGCTGTGACGGAGCGCCGGCCTCCGGCGCCTTCGGGATTTCGGACATCGGTCACAGCATCCCTTCCATGCCACCCAGACATCGCACCTCGCGTTATGAACACATTTTGATCGTCGTCGACCTGCAGGGTGCGTTTCCCGTGCCGCGCCGGATCCTGGACGGCGTCCGGCGGCTGTCGCGGCAATTTCGGGTCCGGGTCTTCACGCGATTCGTGAACCCGAGCGGCTCGCAATTCCGGCGGCTGCTGAAGATGGATTCGTGCGAACCGGGTTCGGCGGACACGGCGCTACAGATTTCGCCCGGCGACGATGACATTGTGATGTCCAAGGCGGGTTATGGACTTTCGCCGGCGCAGGTTTCCCGGCTGAAGCGTCTGGGAGTGCGTCGGGCCACGGTGTGCGGGATCGACACTGACGCGTGCGTCCTCGCGGTGATGTTCTCGCTGTTCGACGCCGGGATCGATTGCCGCGCGAAACCCACGTTGTGCTGGAGCGGATCCGGTCAGCGGATGCACCAGGCGGGACTCAAGATCCTCGCGCACCAGTTTCCCGCGCCCTGAGACGGATTGGTGGAACCGACCGGCGAGTGCTGTTGAAACAAAGATGTAGCCGATCGCCGGCGTGATGCCTCCGGGGGGGTAGGGCTGGAATTCCGCTCCCAGCCGCGGCGGGGTCAGGCGGACCGCGCCCTGCCGGCGGCTACGGCTCAAGTTACACCGATCGTGTGGGCGACGCGCCGATGCGAGGGTCCCGCGGGGAGCGCGGTGTCAGGCTCGCGTCGCGCCCGTTGGAAGAAAGGTCGGGGCCTTCGTGGGCGGGGCGGGCACGGCGGGCAAAATCCGTCGTGACCGCCACGAGAGCGGCAGCCGATCACTTGCGCCGCCGCGAGCCGGAGGCCTTCCGGCGTGATGTCGACCGCTTTCGGGTCGACGACGATTTCCGACCCTTCGCGCCGCCGGTCTCCTTGTTCACCGTTTTCCACGCGCGTTTCGCCGCCTCCTTCGGACGGACGCCGCGCTTTTCGTAGCTCTTTTCGATATGGGACGCCTGGCGCTTTTGCTTGGAACTGTAACTGCTTTTGCTTCCTCGGGGCATGGGCTGACGGGGTTTGGGTTGAGTTGTCCCGCGCATCGTCCGCCAAAATGCCTCCCGGTTCCGGACAAGAGCGGTGTAACTTGGGTCTGAGCTCTCGGTAGGGCGCCAGTCCCTTCCGCGCCATGGCTCGATGTAGGGTCGCCGACCCCGCCGCGGCTGGGAGCAGTCCCAGTCCTACCCACCGGAGGCATCGCGCCGGCGATCGGCCCCATCTTTTTGTCCACTGCTCTGGCGGAATCTCGGAGCGGAAGGGACGGGCGCAGCGGTGCAGAATGCACGAACTTCGCGCGATGAGTGCGCAGGCCGAGGCGTTGCTGGAGGACGATGGCGCGCAGCTCGACAAAACCGCCCGCGAGTACCTGCGGCGAATCCGGCCGGGCAGCGAGCCTCAGATCACCCGTTCGGCGGGATGCAGCGCCCGGTGCACCGCGTGGGCGAGCTCGTCGGTCGTGAACGGCTTCGCGAGCAACTCGATCTGACCGAGTTCGTCGAGCGCCTGGGGCGAGATCTTGGAGAAATACCCGGACATGATCACGACCGGCAGGTCGGGCTTCAGCCGGCGTATGGCCGCGGCGAGTTCCGTGCCCTGCATGCCGGGCATGGTCTGGTCGGTCACCAGCACGGCGCAAATCGACGGATTCGCCTGGACCTGGGCGAGGCACTGTTCGGCGGACGAGAAAATGAGCGAGCGATAGCCCTGGCTTTCGAGGACGAGCTTGGTGCAGCTGCCGACGACCTCCTCGTCGTCGACGACACACACGTATTCTCCTCCCCCGCGCGGCGCGCTGTCGTCGGCGGCGGCTTCGACAAGGTTCTCGACCGCCACGGTCGGAAGATACACATGGAAGGCCGAGCCGCGTCCCGGGGTGCTCTCGACATCGATGGCGCCGCGGTGCGAGCGCACGATGCCGTGCACGACCGCGAGCCCGAGCCCGGTTCCCTCGCGCGTGTTCTTGGTCGTGAAGAACGGGTCGAAGATGCGCCGGCGGGTGGACTCATCCATGCCATGGCCGGTGTCGCTGACCGAGAGCCGGACGTAGCTGCTGGCGGCGGGCCCGCCGAGCGTGAGGGCGAGATCCGCCGTGACCTCGGCGGGCTCGAGGGAGATCCGGAGCGTGCCGCCCTGCTGGCGCATCGCGTGGGCCGCATTCGAGCCCAGATTCAGGATCACCTGATGGAGCTGCGTCGCATCGGCGAGGACCTGCCCGCAATGGGGCGCGCATTCCACTTCGATCGTGATATTGGCCGGCACGGTGGCGCGGAGGAAGCGCCGTGCCTCCTCGACCACCGTGATGAGGTCGACGGGGACATGTTCGGTACTGGCGGACTGGCGTCCGAACGTGAGGATCTGTTCGACGAGCTCGCGCGCCCGGAGGCTCGCGTTCCGCGCCTCGGCGAGACATTCGCGCGAGGGATGGCCTTCGGGCAGCGAATCGGCGGCGAGTTCATGGTAGCCGATGATGCCGGTCAGGAGATTGTTGAAATCGTGCGCGATGCCTCCGGCGAGCGTGCCGAGCGTCTCCATCTTCTGCGCCTGGAAGAGCTGCGCCTCGAGCTCCCGCCGCGCATGCTCGCTCTCGTGCCGTGCCGTGATGTCCTGAATCGCGCCGCGGACGCTGATCGCGCGGCCGTCGACAAAATCACCGTGGCCGAGGAGGCGCACCCAGATCCGACGGCCCCGCGCGGTCGTGAGCGGCACCTCGAGATCGAACGACGGCTGGGAGGGCGTCACCTCCCGCAGGGCGCCCTGGAATGTCGCGAGCGCGTCCTCCGAAAGGAAGTCGGACATCGCCGCCAGCGCGGGTTGAAAGCCGTCGGCCACCTCGTGGATGCGCCGCGTGCCTTCGTTCCAGATCATGCGCGAATCAACGAGGTCGATTTCCCAGCCGCCAATCAGCGCGATCCGGCTGACCTCCTGTGCCAATTCCTCGGTCTTGCGGAGGCGCTCCTCGAGTTCGCGGCGGGCGGTCACGTCGGAATGGGTGCCGACCATCCGGAGCGGCTGCCCTTCGGGACCCCGCTGCACGACCTTGCCGCGGTCGAGAATCCAGCGCCACGAACCGTCTTTCGCGCGCATGCGCAGTTCGTGGCAGTAGAAGGAGGTGTGCTGCGCGAAATGCTCCTGGATCGCGGCTTCGTTGTCCGCGAGGTCCTGCGGGTGCGCGAGCGCCTTCCAGCCATCGATGGAAAAATCGAGTTCGCCGGGCTCGTAACCGAGGATCCGGCTCCACCGCTCGTCATGGTACACGTGCCCCGTGGCCACGTCCCAGTCCCAGACCGAATCGTTCGAACCCTCGATCGCGAGCTGCCACCGCTGTTCCGCGAGTTCGAGCGCCTGCTCGAGCTGTTTGCTCTCGGTGACGTCGCGGGCGAGGCCGACGAGCCGGAGCGCGTGGCCGGACGCGTCGCGCTGCACGTGGCCGTGGGCCTCGAGGTGACGAATCGTACCGTCGCGCCGCACGATCCGGAACTTGAGGTCGTAGTCGTGGACCTGCCCCTCGATGATCCGCCGGACCTGCGCGGTGACGGCGTTGCGGTCGTCGGGATGAAACCCGTTGAGCCACGTCGAGTCGGTGCCGTCGAATTCGCCCGCCTGCAGACCGTAGATTTCCTGCATCCGCTCATCCCAATCGGCGCGGTTGCTCGCCAGGTCGACCTCCCACACGCCGTATTTTGACGAACGCAGCGCCAGTTGGAGACGCTCGTTCAGGTTCTTGAGCTGGTGCGTCGCCTCGCGCGCCGCCGTGACGTCGCGGTCCGTGCCGATGATGCGGAGGAGGCGGCCGTGTTCATCCCGCTGCGCGATCGCGCTCGAGGAGATGTGACGGACGGCGCCGTCGGTGCCGCGGATGATCCGGAATTCCTGCTGAAACCCGTTGACGCCGTGGAGCACCGACTGCACTGCTGCGTCCGCCCGGTCGCGATCGTCCGGGTGCAGCCGCTTCAGCCATTCGTCGGGCGTGCCGGTGAACTCATCCGGATCGACCCCGTAGATCTCGAAGGCGCGCGCATCCCAGCTGGTGCGCTTGGCCACCGCGTCCCATTCCCAGACGCCGAGCTCCGCCGCCCGCGTCGCCAGCTCCAGCCGCTGCGCCAGATGTTCCAGGCGGACCTTGTCGGCGCGCTGCGCGGTGATGTCGGTCTGATTGGCGACGGAATTCACGAGCCGTCCCGACCGTTCGCGGACCGGCTGGATGTCGAGCATCTGCCAGAAGGGGCGTCCCTCCTTGGTGTAATTCAGAATTTCAACGTGGCAGGGTTCGCCGGCGCGCTCGGCGCGGCGGATCTGCGCCACCGTGGCGGGATCGGTCTCGGGGCCCTGCAGGACGTGCCCCGGCTTCCGGCCCTTCACCTCCGCCAGCTGGTATCCGGTCAGCCGGGTGAACGCGCCGTTCACCCACTCGATGCGGCCATCCGCATCGGTGATGACGACGCCGTTGGTCGTGTTCTGGGCCACGAGCGCGAGGAGGGCGTTGGATTCGGCGGCGGCGCGGAGACTCGCGTTGGCCTCGCGCAGTTCGCGGGTGCGCTGGCTGACGATCTCCTGGAGTTCGACCGCGTGTTCCTGCAACCGGGCCGTCAACAGGAGCCGCGCCTGTTCGGCCTCCTCCCGGCCCTCGCTCATTCCCGCGGCGGTTTCGACGGAAAAAAGGGCGACGATGAAGCCCGAAAGGATGGTGGCCGCGACCAGCAGCAGCACGGCGTGATTGACGCCGATCCAATTTCGGCCGACGAGCCACATGAAGGCGCCGCCAAACGCGACCGGCAGCACTCCGACGGCGAAGAACAGCCGTCGCGACAGCACGCCCGCGGCGTTGCGTGCAAACAGAATCCGGACGTGCTTGTCCTCCGGCCGCGCGAGCATGATGCCGATCGCGATCACCTGGAGCGCGACGGCGAGCATCGCCGGGATGTCGATCGGCGGCGTGTATTCCTTCCCGTGGACCGCGAAGTAGGGCAGGAGCGCGGCGGCGCCGAGGGCGAAGATGAGATTCGCCAGCCACGCCGACCAGGGCCAGATGTGTCGCTCCTTTTCCTGGGGCAGCGTCAGGAGGGCGATCGCCGAGGCCAGCAAGAGGATGCCGGCATGCGCGGAACCCCAGGTCCAGACGCGATGGGTCGCGCTCGTTTCCGGCTGGAATGCCGCCGGAATCGAGTACGCCGCCATCAGGACAAGCAAAGCCAGGCTGCCCGCGATCCCGGCCGTGATGAGCGCCCACCGCAGATTTTCGCCGCGGTGCTGAAACCAGAGGGAAAGGCCGGCGAGGCCGATCCCGAGCGCCACCGGCGGCGGCATCAACTGGGCGGAGACCGAGGCGACCTGCGGTCCGACCACCCAAAGCGCGAAACACGCCAAGCCGATGCCGGCGCCAAGCACACCAGCCCATCCCGCGATACGACGAAGTCTGTCTTCCAGGGACATTCCAGGAACGGCTACGCGGCCCCACGCGGGAGGGCAATGGCAATGAGCCAGCCGGCAAGCCGGCGGGATGAGGCAGGCACGGGGTGTAGAAGGACCCCTGCAGCTTCGGCCGATGCGGTCCCGACTTGAGGGAAATCGCCTAGGTAGTGGTGCGTAAACGTCCTCAAGTTCGCGGGCATTGTGACGAAACCCGAACCGTTCCGCGAAACCCAAGATGAAAACCATCCACGGACTTGGCGCCTTTCCCGGCGTTTCCGGCTCCGCGAGCGTCGTCCCGCGCCTCGCCGGCACTGCCGCGTGGACGGCTGTCGCTTGGGCGCCCCGGGGCCGCGCAGCAGTGCTTTCAATTTCCTACAAATCTCTGATTTCAAGTGACTAAACCTGTCCACCGCGCCAGCGAGAAAGCCAACATGTCGTTCAAGAACCTCACCATCGGCAAGAAGATCACCCTCGGTTTCGGCTTTGCCTTCGCGCTGCTGATTGCCGTCGCGGTGATTGCGTACACGTCGCTCGGAGGAGCCGGCCACCGCCTGACAGCATTTGCCGGCAGCGCGCAGGAGACGTACGCCGCGGCGACCCTCGAGTCGTCGATGCAGACCCTTAAACTTCAGGTCAACGACTTCCTCGCGAATGGGACGGACACGAGCATCGCCAATTGTGAGACGGCCAAGAAGACACTGGACGCCGACCTCGAGCGGGCCGCGACGCTGATCACCGACAGCGACCGCGCGCCGCAGATCGCGAAGGCCAAGACGCTGATGAACGACTATTGGGCCGCGTTCAACGACCTGGTCGCGAATCACCGCGCCCGCGCAAAGATCGAGGACGAAACGCTCACCCCCCAGCAGAAGGTCGTGGCCGACGGACTCACGCAAATGCTCGGCCAGGCGAAGACGCAGGGCGACATGAACGCGGCGTTCCAGATTTCGAGCGCGTTGAAGGCCTTTTTCGAGTGCACGAGCCTCGCCAACAGCTTTCTCCTGACGGGCAATGCCCAGGACGCCACCGCCGCCGGCGAGGCGCTGAAAACCGCCGAGACGCAGGTCCAGCGAATGCAGAAGGACCAGGTCGAGATGGAGAAGCTCGACGCCACGTTGAAGGACGATGCGAAGAAGAAGCTGCTGGCGAATCTCCTCGATTCCACCACGACGTTTGGCAAGGGACTCGACCAGATCGTCGCCTTGAAGCAGGCGCGCGACAAGATCATCACCGACCGGATCAACAAGGTCGTCCCGGAGTTCACCGCGACGATCGCGAAGGTCCGGACCTCGGTCCACGACTTCCAAAGCGACCTGGAGGAACGCACCCGGGTCGAGCAGCGGCACAACGAGCTGACCGTGTCCGTCGTGACCCTGATCGGAATCATCGCCGGCATCATCTTCGCCTGGTGGATGACCCACGGCGTCACGCACCGGATCACCGATGTCGCGGGCCGCCTGACCACGGAGTCCGACAAGGCGAATGCGTCCGCGGCGCAGGTGGCGCAGGCGAGCCAGGCGATGGCGAGCGGCGCGACGCAGCAGGCGTCCTCGCTGGAGGAGACCAGTTCCTCGCTGCACGAGATGGCCAGCATGACGCAGCGGAATTCCGAAAACGCGCAGAACGCCAAGACCCTCGCAAACCAGGCCCGCCAGACCGCCGACGCCGGCGCGGCGGAGATGGAGCAGATGAAATCCGCGATGAACGCGATCAAGGGGTCGAGCGTCGAGATTTCGAAGATCATCAAGACGATCGACGAAATCGCGTTCCAGACGAACATCCTCGCGCTGAACGCGGCCGTCGAAGCCGCCCGCGCCGGCGAGGCCGGACTGGGGTTTGCCGTGGTGGCCGACGAGGTTCGGAACCTGGCGCAGCGTTCGGCCCAGGCCGCGCGCGAGACGGCCGAGAAGATTTCCGCGTCGACCGAGAAAAGCGAACAGGGCGTCCGGATCAGCGAGAAGATGGCCGTGAATCTGTCCGCGATCGTCGAGAAGACGCGCCAGCTCGACGAGCGCATCGCCGAGATCGCGCAATCGTCGCACGAGCAGAGCGAGGGCATCGGCCAGCTCAACAGCGCGGTCGCGAGCATGGACAAGATCACGCAGGATAATGCCGCCCTGGCGCAGCAGTCCGCGGCCGCCTCCGAGGAGTTGAAGGCACAGGCCGGCCAGGTCCGGCTGGCCGTCGAGGCGCTCATGCAGATGGTCCGCGGCGCCGGCCAGGGCGCCGCCCCCGCCGTCACAACTTCCGTGGCGCGCGTTTCGCCAGCTTCGAGCCGGATGGGCCAGAACAGAACCTCGGCGCGGACGGCCCCGAAGATGCCGGTCGTCCCCGGGTTGAATCTCGGCGGAAATCATCACTCGTCGAATGGGCACTCCGAATCGAACGGTCATTCGAACGGTCATCTGGACCTGAGCGGCAAACGGTCGATGCCGGACGATCTGTCGTTCGAGGATCACCCGTAAGCAGGCAATCCTTCCGCGCCGGGTACGCCGCCCGGCGCCGCAGCCCGGGCTGCGCGGCTTTCCCGGCGCTCCACCTCTTTCCCACACGGTTACGTTCGATCACCTGACCCACCCACCTGCGCGATCGCGCAGCCGTCGCTGCCATGTCTCACGCTCGCGCCCAACCCCGATTCCTCCCCGCCCGGCCCGCGGCCTT
>DASZYH010000298.1:0-5464 GCA_035545515.1 Opitutaceae bacterium | reverse complement strand
CATCATGTCCGACCGCTGTCCGACACCCCGGGGGACGTGTCCGACCTGATGTCCGACGCCCTGCAATGTCCGACTTGTGGCGGTACGTCGGACACCCCGGGTAGGCGTGTCCGACGCGAATGTCCGACGTCGGACACCGTGTCCGACATAGCCCAAAGCAGGGTGGCGGCCGAATCCGGCCAGATTCCCACCGGCTATGGCCGGAGTCTCAGTTTATTTGGCCGAATTCTCGCCGCTGAGGAACATGGGAGTTCGTTAGTATCATGATTACAGCGACTTGCGCACACGCCGGACGTTGTGGCCGGATCCGAGAATCCGGCCAAATAAACCGCACGGCCCGCGGCCAAATCTCGAAATCCTGAAATCCTGAAAAGCTGAAATACGGCATGCGTCCACCGATCCGCCGAGCCTCGAGCTCTCGGGCATTCCGGCCCTCCGGCCGTCGGGCATTCCGGCCTTCCGGTCCTCGGACCTTCGCCCCGGTCGTCGTTCGCCATATCTTCGGTCCCGCGGTTCGAAACGTCATAGGCCGCGAGCTTGCTCGCGCCCGGTTTCGTGTTTCGGCCGGCGGTTCCCATGCCCGCCCCAATCGCGCGAGCAAGCTCGCTGCCTACATGTCATCGCTCCGTCCCGCCGGCATCCACTGGTTCGAGTTTCAGTGTTTCAGGATTCCAGCTTTTCAGCATTTCGCCGGCCCTCCGGCTCTCCGGCCCTCCGGCTCTCCGGCCCTCGGGCATTCCGAGCTTCCGCCCTCCGCCGTCCGTCGTCCGTCGTCCGCGTTCCGCCCCTCGTCACGCCGTAGCTCGCCTACCTGGCGAAGGCAGATCCGCCCTCATCCGCCATGTCTTCGGTCCCGCGGTTCGAGACGTCGTAGGCCGCGAGCTTGCTCGCGCCCGGTTTGGTGACTCCGCCGGCGGTTTCCATGCCCGGCCAAACCGCGCGAGCAAGCTCGCTGCCTACATGTCATCGTGACTACGCTGGACATTCACGATGCAACCTCCCACGGCACGAACCGTTCGGATTCGACGTGCGGCTCGCGTGAGCAGGCGAGCGATCGGCGTGCTTGTCGTGCTTCTTTTGATTCCCGTTTATGCGCTCGTCCGCCTGGCGACATGGCTCGATTGGCGGGTCCTCGTGGGCGTGCCGATCGCACTCTCGGTCTTCACGTATTTCTCCTATCGGAGCGATAAATGCCGCGCGGAGAGCGGGGCGTGGCGCATTCCGGAATCGACGCTTCACCTTGCGGAGTTGATCGGTGGGTGGCCGGGCGCGTTTTTGGCGCAACGCGTGTTTCGTCACAAAACCGCGAAGCGTTCGTACCAGTTTGTCTTTTGGCTCATCGTCGCCGCCCACGAATTTGTGGCGCTCGATTCATTGCTGGGCTGGAAGGCAACCGCGCTCGCGGCGCATTTCATCCGATCCCAAATGGCCTGACGTGGCGCCGGGCAGACGGCAGACGTCCGGGGGAACATGACATGTAGGCCGCGAGCTTGCTCGCGCAGTTTGGGCGGGCGTGAAAAAAGCCCGGCCGAAACATGAAACCGGGCGCGCCACGATCAAACCTCTGCACAGGAGGACACAGAGGTCACGGAGAACGAATAACAGACTGCCGATGACCGAAAGAAGAGGAGCCAGCAGCCCCAATTCGCCGCGCGATCCGCTTAGGGTCGACCTGTGGGCGCGGTGCCCCCACCGCGCGATCGGATCCACCTGTAGGCGCGGTGACCTCACCGCGCACCCCGGTAGGGCGCGGAGTCCCTTCCGCGCCACTTCTCCTCCCGTAGCGGCGAGCGAGAGCGAGCCGAGGTTTCGGATTTCAGCATGTCAGCGTTTCAGCGTGTACCCAGGAACCGGCGTCACGCCGCGACGATCGAACCCTCTGCGTCCTCTGCGACCTCCTGTGGAAATCCCAATGCTTTGGGTGTATCGATCTTCTTTTGATCTCAAACCATTGCACAGGACACGGAGATCACGGAGGACGGACGGCGATGGGAAAATCAGATGAGGGCAACCGCCGTGTCTCGCGAAGCAGGCGAAGGGTACGAAGGACCAAGCTCGGTGAATCCATCCGCCGCCGTCGCATGACTGCGTCCCGCCGCGGTGGCGCCGCGTCTTCGACCGGCGCTGTCCGAGTCCGTACGCCTGACGCCACCGCGAAGGCCTCTCGAAGGAGACGACCGCGGCACAGAGCCGAAGGCCCGAGAACCCGTTCGTATCCCCGCCTTGAGGTGGAACACGGATCGCGCTGTAGGAACGACTTCACGTCGCGATCCGTCGTAGGCGGTCCGCTTGCGGACGCCACCCTACCATCGGGACCGATCTCGGTCTGTCGTCTTTTGCCAGCGTCATCCTCGCCGCTGGCGGCGGTGAAACACGCAGCTCTCACGCGGCGCCGCGGAGCAGAACGCGGAGGAACGAGAAGCCGAGGCGCGGAAACGCCCGTGCCGATTGTTCATTCTGCGCTGCCTGTCAGTTTGTTCCGCGGCGGCGCGGGCGAAAAACCGAACACGAACGTGAACTTGCGCACGCACCCGTGATTGCCTCCCGACGATCAAATGTACTCAATCGGCGAAATGAACGTCGTTGGGCTATTCGCAGGAATTGGCGGAATCGAACTCGGTCTGGAATCGGCCGGCCATCATACGACCATGATCTGCGAGATCGACGCTTCAGCCAGGGCGGTCCTCGGAACGCATTTCCCAAAGGTGAAGCTGCATGACGACATTCGAACCCTCGAGCGACTTCCGAAAAACACGGAACTGGTTGCGGCGGGCTTTCCTTGTCAGGACATCTCGCAAGCGGGAACGACGAAAGGGATTACGGGGAAAAATTCCGGGTTGGTGAATGAAGTGTTCCGGCTTTTGGAGAAATCGGACGTGCCCAACGTTCTCTTGGAGAACGTGTCGTTTATTCTCGCGTTGGGTCGCGGTCACGCGATGCGCCATGTCACGGCGGAACTCGAGCGCCTTGGGTATCGCTGGGCCTATCGCGTTATCGACAGCCAGGCGTTCGGGTTGCCGCAACGGCGCCAACGCCTCTTTCTGATTGCCTCACGGGTCTTCGAGCCGTTCGAGCTGATCATGAATGGCAACGAAGAGTCCGCGGAGCCCTCCGACTGGCGCGGCAAGCCATGTGGATTCTATTGGACCGAAGGTGTGCGGGGCCTGGGTTGGGCGGTTGACGGAGTTCCGACGCTGAAAGGCGGATCGACGGTCGGGATTGCTTCGCCGCCTGCCATATGGATGCCCGACGGCAGGATCGTGACGCCCGATATTCGGGATGCGGAGCGCCTGCAGGGATTCGATGCCGGCTGGACGGTGCCGGCACTGGCGGTAAGCCGGTCGGGCTTCCGCTGGAAGCTCGTCGGCAACGCTGTTTCGGTCCCGGTTGCGCAATGGGTCGGTCAACGCTTGAAAAAGGGCGCGCAGGCCGTCGATCTTCGCGTCCACACGTTCGACCCCGAGATGAAATGGCCGACGGCCGCATTTGGCGGCCCGAGGCAGCGGGCCTTGGCAGTGGACGTTACAATGTGGCCGACCGTGCAGCCAAGACGGCCGCTCGCCGAGTTCCTCCGGGGTGAATTGAAACCGCTTTCGTACAAGGCGACCGCCGGGTTTGTGAAGCGGCTTCAATCGGGGAATCTCCGTTTCCCGGAAGAATTCCTGGCTGCGTTGCGTGCGCACGCGGAGCGCATGCGGACCGAGCTTCCGCTGTTCGCCGTCGCCTAGCCATGTTTGGTGAAGCGATCATCGCGCGGTCGATCAGCGCGGCGCGAATCAAGGACAGTTACGGAAACGTTTGGCAGTATCTCTCTCGCAGCGATCGCCACAGCAAGATCGCCTGCTGGGCGATACTGTTCGATCTCCTCCGTGCTTGTCCGCTGCTTCACAGTCAAGTCGCGGCAGGCAAGGTGGCTTTCGGGATCAATCACGAGATGCGGGACTACCAGCAGGATCGAAAGAAGAAGCTCGATCTTGTTCTGTGCCGAAGCGGCGGCGTGCAGCCACCGGGGGCCGATTTTGCAGCGTTCGGCAAGGATTGTGGTGTTGTCCTCGACGTCAGTGAATTGGAGGCCCTTCAGGAACTGCCGCCGTTGCATCGGGCTCCAGTGTCCAACGTGCTCGTGGCGTTGGAGGCGAAGGCGTGCATGACCGAGCATGGGAAAGCTCTGCCACGACTGCATGATGAATTGGCATCTTCATATCAGACGATTCTTGGCGACACCGTCGGGGCGATCGCGGCCGGATTCGTCATGATCAACTGTGCCGATACGTTCATCAGCTCCGATCGTAACCGGAAACGGCTCCGGAGTGGGAACGTCACGATCAATTCTCACGCTCAGCCTGCCGTCTCGCAGAAGACGCTCGATGGCATGATGAAGATTCGGCGGCGGACCCACGAGCGGGAATCCGGCTTCGACGCGTTGGGTATAATGATGATCGATTGCCGGAACGACCGGTCGGATGTCGTGATCGACGTGGAAGGAACCGCCCTCTTGTCGGACATCGTCCGGTATGAGCCATTCATCAATCGGATCGCCCACCTCTACGCGGCGAAATTCGCCGCGCTCTAGCCGCCGCGGGCGAGACCCGCTTTCGCGACGCGCCCGGAGCGCGTTGATGGCGAAGGTGCGGCAGCGGAATACGGATCCGGAGAGGATCGTCCGTTCGGTTCTTCATCGGCTTGGGTATCGATTCACGATCACGGGACCATTGAACCGGACCCTGCCGAGTCGGCCCGATATCGTTCTTCCGAAATGGAGAACAGTGGTTCTCGTTCACGGTTGTTTCTGGCATCGTCACCGGGGCTGCCGATTTGCTACAACACCCACGCGCAATGCGGAATTCTGGCACCGGAAGTTCGATCAAAATGTCTCGCGGGATCAGCGGCAGACTCGCGCCCTCCGCGCCCTCGGTTGGCGCGTGCTCGTGGTGTGGGAGTGTGAAACCAGGAATGTCGCTCGGCTTGCGGTCCGGTTGAGAAAGATCCTCGGTCGCGAGGGTTGACCTAACGGTGCCCGTTGCACGTCGGCTCATGGAGTGCGCAGCATTATCGCGCAGGCTTGCTCAGAGTAGAGTTGGCTTCCCATGCTGCGGTCTCGAGTCACTCCCGCGCGATTATCGATGGACTACCAACAGCTGCTTGAAATCGCGGAGCGGGAAATCCGGCTGAACCTGGCGGATGACGATCTGCTCCGGCGGGCGGTACTCCAGTCGGGAGGATTGGCCGCCGAGGCTCGCCAGAATTATTGGCGGCTGCGAGCGAATCAGCTCCGGGAGCAGATCGCCGCGGCGGGCACCGATGCTCCCGTCCTGGAAATCGCGTCACGTTTGGATGCGCAGGACCGGCGGCTTCGCAGTCGAAAGGAACGGGCGCGCTGGATTTGGGCGTTAGCCTGCATCGCGGCGCTCATAGGTTGCGTCGTGTGCCCATGGCTGGCCCTGTCCGCCTACCACCACGGTAG
>DASZYH010000297.1:0-11517 GCA_035545515.1 Opitutaceae bacterium | reverse complement strand
CACTTCGGGGGCTTTGGGGTGCGGACATTCGGCCCCGCGCGGTGGGGTCACCGCGCCTACAGGGGCTGGTTTGCGGCCATCACTTAGGGGGTTTTGGGCGTGAACATTCCGTCTCGCGCGGTGGGGGCACCGCGCCTACAGGGGCTGGTTTGCGGCCATCACTTCGGGGCATTCTCCGCGGGCTCCGCGGCTCCGCGTGAGGTTGGTTTGGGCGGGGTGACCCTCATCGGGACACGGGGGGGCGCGTGTCCCGATCGTGGCCAGGTCATGTCCCGATCCGTGTCCCGATGGGGTGACGTTTTGGGATCGGGACACGATCGGGACAGTGATCGGGACACGGGACTTTCCCTGCCGGTGAGGCATGTCCAGGTCGAGGGTGGAGGCTTGGCGTTGAGGTCGGATGTTGGGGGGCGTCGGGGCTGCCGGGGGGCTGACGGGGAGGGGGAGTAAGCGGGCGGCGGGCGGGGCAGGAAGGGCTCGATTGCCGGCTCAGGCACCAATTACCAATTACCAATTACGAACTACTCCGCCAGGTCCCCGCTACAGGGCAAAAACAGGGAAAACGGGGGTCTGGAAATAAGGGCGGGTTTAATTGCCGAATCCCTCGTTTTTATGTCAAAATAGGTGTTAGGACGTTTATGAGTAGTTAATTACGATAATTTCCGAATGGTCGGAGTAGTGTCGGAATCGGCATTCGGACATTAAAACCCCGGGATTCGGCAATTAAGTCGGACATTCGGCAATTAACCCTCCGGGACGCGGTCGGACATGCGTCGACCTCCCCGTCGGGACACGGCCGGCGAGGCCTATCGTCCCGCCGGATTTGGGCCCATTGTCCTGCCTCCGGGCGCGATGCCGGAGGGATGTTGTCCCCACCTTTGGGCGCGTCGGCGGAGGGTTGTCGTGCCGACATCCGGCACGCTGCCGGGGCGCGTCGCCCCCTTGTCCGTCGGCCTCGGCGGAGGGGTGTTGTCCCGTGTCAAAGCCGTCGGACCCTGAGGGGGGAGCCCCCCGTCAGGTGAGCCTGAAAGGGCGGGGGGCGGGGTGGCCGGCGAAGGGCGCTACCCTGAGGGTGGGGCCCTTCGGGAATGAGGGGGTGAGGGCGTCGGCGCTGGTGGAACGCGATGTCCTCATCGCGTTGGTCTTGGTGGGCTCGGATCTTGAGCCGGGCTGAGCAGCCCGATGGGGATATCGGGCTCCACCAAAGGAGCGTCCGGGGCGGAGCGGGTGCCATGCGTCGCGCGGTGAGGGCACCGCGCCCACAAGTAAGCCGGACATGCCTCGCGCGGTGGGGGCACCGCGCCTACAACCAAACGGCGGCGCGCCTATCCTGTGGCTTACTTGCGGGGCCAGTAGGCCAGGGTGTAGCCGCCGCCGATCAGGGTGAGGACAATACCGCCCCAGAAGGTCGCGTGCTTGTCGGCCAGGACCGTGGCGGGCGGATGCGAGAACTGGGCGATGCCGCCGATCAGGCAGAGCACACCGTAGACGAGCAGGAGCAGGCCGATGAAGAGCCAGATGGGGGCGCTTTTTTGTTCGCTCATGGAGGGGAGGGGGATGGCCCCGGGTTACCAGAAAATGACGTTGAGGATGACCAGGAGGACGAGGGCGAGCATGCCCCAGAAGAAGGGCCTCTGGTACCAGGGGAGATCGCGCGAGTGCGGGATCTCCGTGCAGCCATAGACCAGCCCGCGCAGGCGGTCGTCCGGCAGTGGTCGCGACATGAGACTTATCACCACCGTCACGATCACGCAGATGCACCAGGACCACAGCGCCTGGTACATGTCCTGCGCCATCGGCTTCGCGGAGTGGGAGAGGGCAATGATCGCGAGCGCGGAGGGCTGCACCTTCACCCAGGCCCACATCCCGATCGACGAGATCGTGCCCGCCAGCAGGCCCCAGAAACCACCCGCCGGCGTGGCCCGTTTCCAGAGCATGCCGAGGAGGATCGTGCCGAAGAGGGGGGCGACGAAGAAGCTGAACAGCGCCTGGACATAGTCCATGATGCTCGAGAACTGCATCGCCAGGTAGGCGGTGCCGATGCTCACGAGTACGCCGATGACTGTGCTCCAGCGACCCATCGCGAGGTAATGCTTGTCCTCGGCGGCCAGCTCGACCGCGTTGCCGGTGACTGGTCCGCCGGGTGTCTCGGTGCGGGAGGCAACCGGCGCCGGCCGATGGCGCATCAGCGGCCGGATCAGCGGGCGGTAGATGTCGTACGTCCAGACCGTGGCGAAGGCGCTCACGTTGCCGGCCATGCCGGACATGAAGCCTGCGATCAGCGCGGTGACGCCCAGGCCGAGCAGGCCGGGTCCCGCGTAGCGCACGAGCAGCAGCGGCAGCACGTCGTTGTACGTGTACTGCCCCGGCTTGGCGTCGGTGGCCGACACGAGCTGCATCCCGTGGTGATTGAACACGCCCAGGCCGATCAGCCCGGGCAGGATCACGATCAGCGGCACAGCCATCTTGAAGAACGCCCCGATGATCGGCGCGAGCTGGGCCGAGCGGAGGTCCTTGCTGGTGATGACGCGCTGGACGACGAGGAAGTCGGTCGTCCAGTAGCCGAACGAAATCACGAACCCGAGGCCGAACACGATGCCCGTCCACTGGATGCCCATGGGGTTGTGGCGGAAACTGTCGAGCGTGCTCCACATGTGGAGGTAGCTGTCGCCGTTCGTGAGATTCGCGATGATCTGCGCCTTCAGGCCGGCCCAGCCGCCGGCTTCGGTGAGGCCGAGGATCGGGATGACGAGTGCGCCGAGCCAGATCAGGAAGAACTGCAGCACTTCGTTGAAGATCGCGGAGGTCAGGCCGCCGAGTCCGACATAGATCGCGACGGTGATCGACGACACCCAGATCGAGAAGTGAAGGTTCCAGCCGAGGACGACGCGCATGACGGCCGCCATCGCGAACATATTGATGCCGGACATGAGCACCGTCATGAACGCAAAACAGATCGCGCCCACGGCCCGGGTCGGCTCGCCGAACCGCAGTTGCAGATAGCCGGGGACCGAGTGGGTCTTGGAGATATAATAGAACGGCATCATCACCAGGCCGAGGAACACCATGGCCGGAATGGCGCCGATCCAGTACCAGTGCGCGGCGAGGATGCCGTATTCGTAGGCGCTGGCGGCCCAGCCCATGAGCTCGAGCGCCCCCAGGTTGGCGGCGAGGAAGCTCAGCCCGGCGACCCAAGCCGTCATGCTGCGACCCGCGAGGAAGAAGTCCTCGCCCGTGCTGGTTCGTCCCTTCAGGTACCAACCGATGGCAAGGACGGCCAGGAAGTAGATCGCGACAATCGCGATATCCAAGCCGGACATCTTGATGAGTGACGCTTCCGCGAAGATCGGGGTAAGTGGGAGCATGCGAAAAGGGACGCTGTCCGGCGCGGCTCGTTCAAGTCGAATTGTGCCCGTGCGTGGCCCGGAGCAGGCGATATGCACCCATATGACGAAGATTGTGGCAGGAGGACCGAGGAGCGGAGGGACGGAGGACCGGAGGGCCGGCGAGACGGATGACCGGAGGGGCGGATGACCGGAGGGACGGAAACGCGGAAAACTCGGAAGCTGAAACGCGAAACGCGGAAGGCGGAAGCCGGCAAACTGGGGAAACGAGAAACGTTCGAAAGTAGAAACGCGGAAGGCGGAAGCTGAAACGCGGAACGCGGAAGGCGAAAGGCGGAAGGCGGAAGATGAAGGAAAGGCGAAACGCGGAACGCGAAAGGCTCTCCGTTGCATCCTGTAAAAAGTCCATTGCTTGAAATCGTTCGGACGGTTTCCGATCCGGCTTAGTACAGGAGGAAACGGAGGGAAGAGAAGGAGTGAAGATGCGTAAGCCGAAACGCTCGGAAAACGGTGGGAGCGGTTTCACACACGATCTCCGTCGAACCGTCGGGATGTTTTGCTATATATAACGGATTCAGACTGACGAACGAGCCGCTGGGCGTCATCGCTACGGTTATGATCGAAGACAATAGTACAGCCAAACACCTGATGTAATGACGCCCGCTGGAGCGCAAAAATTCAGCGTGCAATTGCCAAGGTCGCGAGTGAAGGTTGTGGCGCCCGCTATCCCATGTTTCATCTTCGCTCTAGTTCGGTTGTTTTCGTTGCATTTGCAGTGTTGGCATTAACGCCCCTTCTTCGGGCGCAGCCGACAGTTTCTTCGGCCTATTCCAGCCTCACGGTTGAACTGGGCCAGACGGTGACCATGTCAATGCAGGTTCTTGGCACGGCGCCGCTCACCTACCAATGGGTGATCCGAGGCACGCCGTCGACGAACCTGGTGAATGGCATCACTGCCAATGGCAGCACCATTGCTGGGGCGACGAGCAGCACGCTATCCATCAGCGGGACGACGGCAGCCGATGCCGGGAACTACGCTCTCACGGTGACGGACGGCAGTGGAATTGCGGTGACGAGCACGGCAGTCTCCTTGGCGGTAATACCACCGGTATCGCCGACAATCACCAACCAGCCGGTTAGCACGACCGTCACGGCGGGAAATGAAGCGAGCTTCGCCGTCACGGCGTCGGGTAGCTATCCGCGTACTTACCAGTGGTATAAAGGCGCGCCGCCGAACGGCTCGGCTGTCGCGGGGGCCACGTCCGTGCCATTCACGATTACGTATCCCCTCGCGGCGGACGCCGGCACCTATTATGTCGTCGTGTCGAACTCACAGGGAAGTGCGACTAGTTCAGCGGCGACCCTGACGGTCAACCCGGCTACGCCGCTTTCCGTCAGCAGTATCAGCGCTCCAACCACCGTTAGCGTCGGCCAGAACATCTCGTTATACGTTTCCCTCTACGGCTCAGGCCCTGTGACGTATCAGTGGTCCAAGGATGGGACGGCGATCCCGGGTGCAACCAACTCGTATTACAGCGTGACGGCGGCAGCGACGACGGAAGCCGGAACCTACACTGTCACCGCGACCAACGCAGCTGGCAGCATCACGAGCAGCGGGATCACCGTCACCGTGAACCCGCCGGTTGCTCCAACCTTCTCTCTGGAGCCGCAAGGAGCGTCAGTGGCTTACGGTGCGTATCTCGGCTTATACGCAAGTGCGAATGGCGCCCCATCGCCAACGTACCAATGGTACAAGGATGGAGTTGCGATTTCAGGCGCCACGGATTCGACCTACGTCGTGAATTCGGTGACGACGGTCGATGCCGGCACGTACACCGTGAAAGCGACGAATAGCGGAGGGACGGTGACAAGTGCGGCGGCGGTGGTGCAGGTGGCCGCCGCGATTGCGCCGATCATCACCACCCAACCCGCAAGTGTCAGCGTGCCCCAGGGTGATTCCACTTTCCTGTCCGTTGCGGTTTCGGGAACGATGCCGATGACCTATGTCTGGAAAAAGGACGGGCTGACGATTACCGGCGCGACTAACCCAAACTACTCCATCAGTTCGGTGCAGGGGACCGATGGTGGCAGCTACACGGTCACGATTTCCAATGTCGCGGGCAATGCGACCAGCCAGGCCGCCGTTCTCACCGTCGCTCCGCCGGCTCCGCCGGCATTCTATTCTTCTGTGTATCCGAGCTTGGAGAGCATCACGGTGGGCTCTACGCTTTCGGTCAGCACGCCATCCATTGTGAGCGGCATTGGCCCGTTCACGTACCAGTGGTACAAGGATGGGGCGGCGATCAGCGGCGCGACGGCGTCGACCTACTCCAAGTCCAATGCCCAGGTTTCCGACTCCGGCAGCTATGTCGTCAGTGTCACCAACGCTGGTGGAACTGCTTCGGCACCGTTAATAACCGAGACGGTGGTGCCCCCGGCCAACACTGGGACCGCATGGATCGATGCGAAGCAGCAGGGGACTGTGGCCTATTTCCTCTTCGCGGATCACATCGAGCGATATGATCTTGCCGGGGCGACGTGGCTGAGTGGCGCGACCTTCACGCAGACGGCGACGGTGTTCTGCGTAGCGTCCGACGGCGTCTACATCGGGTTCGGTCGCTCGATTTCTAAGTACTCCCTTGATCTTTCGAGCCAGACTGCGCTTGCCAATCTTACCGGGAGCATCATGGGGCTATTTTCGCATGGAAGTTACGTCTATGCGATCACAAGTAACAGTACTTACCCGGTCGACCGCACGAGCGGTGCCGTGGGTGCGGCGCTTAGCAATCTATCGAGTCCAAACAGCATGCCGACGCCAAGCGTGGTGGTTGGAGACAAACTTTTCGTCGAGACGACCACTGGCCTTTCCCTGTACAGCTTTTCTTCAACAGGTCCCGGCGCAACATGGGCTGTCAGTTCCTCCTCCACGTATCCCCCGCCGTCGCACGTCTATCTTTTCCCCGATCAACTGCGGGTTGCTGATTCCTCGGGGACGGCATTCAACGCCACCGACGATTCCGCCGATGGGGCGTTTGGGGGCGCTTTCACCGATATGACGTTTCTGTCCGACGGCACGCCGGTCGTGCTCCGGGGGAACGTCCTGTACAAATACGGTGGGAATGGCGGTTACGGTGAGACCGGACGGCTGGCGCTCTCTGCGCAAGGAAGAAGCGTGTTCGCCTCTGGCAACACCATCCTGGTGTTCGCTCCCGGGAGCAGCACGAGCAGCAACTCCATTTCGGTGACTCCCGTCAGTGCGGCGACACTGATGACGGGCTCGGTGGCGCCGACCGTCGATCCGACAGGAAAGACCTATTCCGCCAGTGACATCGTCCAGGACGGGAATGGAATCGTCTACCTGCTGAGCCGGGCGCGCGCTAATGTGTTCCGGTGGTCGCCGGCCACGCAAGGCTACCTCAGTTCGATCCCGTTGGCTGGGGCGCCTTCATCGCTTGCGTACTCTAATACGCGCCATCGCTTGTATTGCGTGTATAGTACCGGTGCCGTCACCCAGGTCGATACCACCGCGGCCGTTCCCATGGAAGTGTCGTTCGGCAGTTTCCCATCGGCCGTTGGCGATGTGGTGGCGGCTGACGATTTCCTCTTTGCGCTCTGCGGATCGAGTGACACTGCCATCCTGGATGCCGATGGGCGAATCACGGAATTTCGTGACGGTGTTTACTCCGTCGGCACCTATACCTGGTGCAGCGCCAATCAATCCTTGTTTGGGACGGACGGCAGTGGGATCGAATCGATGACTCTAACATCCGCTGGGAAGCTCGGGTCCGGCGCAGTGTGGTTTGGTGGCCCCACCTCGTCGGTCGCCGGCTCGACTTTTCCCTCTCCGAATGGCTCGCGGGTATTGGCGGCAACGGGCCAAGTTTACGAGGGGGATCTTTCGATCCTCATGGGCACCCTCGCAAATAGCGTGACCGACGCGGTCTGGCTGGGCGCAAGCCCTGTTACGGTTCGGGAGACGTCGTCCGGGAGCGAAGTGCAACTTTGGTCCGCGGCGAGCCTGAAGCTTAGCTCCAGTGCGCAACTGCCGGGCTCCCCGCTCCGGCTGCTGCCCTTGAGCGGCAATCGGCTGCTTCTCGTCACGCAATCCTCTGGTGCTCCGGCGTTCACAATCCTCAACAACGACCTGCAGGTGAGTTCGACTACGGTCCCGCCGTCGGACACGACCGGCGCGCCCGTGTTCACGTTGCAGCCGTCCGGCAGCATCTCCTCGTATGCCGGGTCGGCGGTCGACCTGGCGGTGGCGACGAGTGGCGCGCAGCCGCAGACGTTCCAGTGGTACAAAAATGGTGCGGCAATCACGGGGGCGACGGGTTCGACCCTCAGTTTCCCGTCGCTCACGTCGACGGACGCTGCCAATTACTACGTCGCGGCGACGAACAGCCAGGGAACGATTAACAGCGTCACGGTTACGGTCGGCGTGTTTCCCGTCCTGCAGTTCACCACGCAGCCACAGAGTCAGGCCGTACCTTCCGGAACGAGGGCGACACTGACTGCGACTCTCGCAGAAGGGGAAACGGCCAGCTATCAGTGGTACCGGAACGGCTCACCAATTTCCGGCGCAACGTCGGCTACGCTTGTGACCGACAAGGTCGACTCCGTCATGCTCAATGGCGACAAATACTACGCCGCCGCGACGAATCCGGCAGGCACGGTGTTCAGTTCGGTTGCGATCATCACGATCAAGCAATCGACCACGCCGGTGATCACAGGCACCTCGTGGACGAGCGTGATTGCGCCCGGTGGAAAGGTGAGTTTTGCTGTGGCCGCAACCGGAAACGGCCCCCTGAGTTACCAATGGTACAAGAACGGGGCGGCAATTTCTGGCGCTACCGCCTCCACGTATATCATTTCCAATGTGGCCACGAGTGATTCTGGCAGCTTTTCGGTAAGTGTCAGCGACGGTTCGGGAACGACCTTGAGTGTGTTGATGGCACTGATCGTTGCCCCGAAACCTGCGATTACCACGCAGCCGGCAAGCTCCTCTGTCCCCGCAGGTTCAATCGTCAACCTTGTAGTCGTCGCTACATCGACCTTGCCTGTCGACTACCAGTGGTTTTTCAACGGTTCGCCGATCTCGGGCGCAACGGATGCCACCTACACGATCCGTGGGATCACTGCGGCCGCCGCCGGATCGTACTATGTGTCGGTTTCGAATCCCGCGGGAGCGGTAAACAGCGATACAGCGACCGTTAGCATTCCGGACCCCGGTCCTCCGCCGACGATCACGACGCAGCCTTCGTCGCAGACGGTAAAAGCCGGAATGTCCGTCACGTTCAGTGTGGATGCATACACGCCGACGGGATCCTTGTCGTTCCAGTGGGACCGTAATAGCGTCGCGATCGCCGGGGCGACCAACTCTACTTACACCATCGCGTCCGCGTCGTCCGCCGATGCTGGATTGTACACGGTTCACGTCATGAGCTCGGGCGGTGAGGCACAGAGCTCGGCCCTGTTGACGGTGCAGGCCAGGAGCTTCGCCGGAACGTATTTCGGCACGTTCAGCAATGGCGGCAAATGGGCGATGTACATCGGGCCGGACAACACCGGAACGTACATTGCGTATCTGCCGCAGAATCTTGGGTCGGTGGTGCTGAACGTGATGGTCGCCAACGATGGATCGATCGTGGTTCCCGTCGCCACGGTGGCGCTGGCCATCGGACCGGCCAACGTTCCTCAGCCGCGCACCGCGCAGGCCTCGACGACGATCAGTGCCCAAATCAGTTCCGGTGCGGTCACCGGCACCTTGATCGGACCAGGGCTGACGCTGACCGGCACGCAGGACTACGGCACCAGCAGCAACCTGAGCGGATACTACTCGGCGCCGGCGCTGGATGGCGCGGCGGGTGCCGTGTACACGGTCGTGGGTGGAAGTGGCCAGGCAATGGTTCTGACGGTCACGGGAACGTCATCCGATTACGCGACGGGAACGCTGGGCGCGACGGGGCAATTGTCCGCGACGACGACCGGCGGGAGTTCGGTGTCCATGACGGTCGACACAGGATCACGGCTCGCCTCCACCACCGTCACTCCGTCCGGTGGATCGGGCGTGATTTCGTACGCGGGGCTGCCATCGGGCGTGTCGAGCACGACGCGGTTGGTGAATGTGTCGGTGCGGGGAATGGCCGGCTCCGGCGACAACGTTTTGGTGGGCGGCTTCGCAGTTACGGGTGGAACCAAAAAGATCCTCGTCCGCGGGATCGGCCCGACGCTCACGAACTATGGCGTATCGAATGCGCTGACTCAGCCGCTCCTCACTCTTTTTGACGCGAATTCCGTCAAGCAATGGTCGGGAACGGCCTGGGGTGGATCGTCCAGCTTGGCGGTTCTCTTCAAGCAGGTTGGGGCCTTTTCGCTCGGGGGGACCTCCTCGGATGCGGCGACGGCGATCCCGGACAACGGCAACATGACCGTTCAGGTCGAGCCGTCAGCCGGCGGCGACCCGGGAATCGCGCTGGCCGAAATCTACGACGCCGACGTCGCCCCCGGAGCCGCCCGGCTGGTCAACCTCTCCGGACGAGCGAATACCGGGTCGGGAACGTCGATCCTCTCGGCCGGATTTGTGATCAACGGGACCGGCACCGAAACCGTGCTGCTGCGCGGGATCGGACCGACGCTCTCCACGTTTCACGTGGCCGGCGCGCTTTCCGCGGCGCAGCTGACGCTGTTTGACGCGAACAGCAAACCCATCGTTTCGAACGCCGGCTGGGCCGGCGACAGCACCCTGTCGGCGACGTTCACGAAGGTGGGGGCGTTTGCGCTGCCGTCGAACTCGGCCGACGCGGCGCTGCTGGTCACGCTCGTCCCTGGTTCGTACACCGTGCAGGTTGCCGGAACGAACGGCGCCACCGGCGTGGCCCTGGTCGAGATCTACGAGGTGAAGTGATCTGCGCATCGCAAACGCTGAAATGCTGACAAGCTGACACGCTGAAACCAGACGGGGGCGGGTCGATCAGTCGATCGGCCGAACGGCGGATCGGAAAGCGAAACGGAAAAGGCGAAAGGCGGAAGTCGGCAAACTGGGGAAAGGAGAAACGTTCGAAAGTAGAAACGCGGAACGCGAAAGGCGAAATTCGAAACGCGAAAGGCGGAACGCGGGTTCACGTCGCCCGTCATGAGCCTGGCGGTCCCACCGCTCATTGATCGAAGTGCCGGCGCGATGGCAGCGATGAGGAAACGGATTCCACTCGCCCGGTCGCGTGACTGGTGCTCCGCTCAACGCTCTAGTTATGGCCGGCGTTCTCCCTTGGCTCGCAAAACACAGGCGCCCGAGCGAGGGCGGGGGCGCGGATGCGCTGGCTGCGCTCATTCTCGCGGCCAGGGACGATCGCGAATTCCGCGCGCGCCTGCTCGTGCTCCTGCGGCTGCCGGGCGCCCAGCGGGAGCCGCTGATCCGGACGGCCGTCGACGAGATGCGGCTGCGCGGCGAGCCCGCCGATGCGCAATGCGCGTTCCGGCGGCTCTCGACTGACGAAGGGGCGCGGATTGCCCGCGAATTGCTCGAGCGTTGATTCGTGAGAGTTTGAACGGTGGGGAGGGAGGTGACCTGCTGAAGGAGGGATATAGCGCCACCTTGAGCCACACCATCGAGCCCCGCCGACCTCGTCTCGCCTGAGAGTGGTCCTACCCGCGTAGCAGCGGATGCGTCGATGCGCATATCCGCATTTCTTGGCATTCGACATCTCTAATAAACGAAACCCGATACCGCTTTTGGCCTGCCTGCCAATTCCCGGTCTTTAGAAAGGTCGTTCAATCGGACTCGAAACCACTACCCCAACCTGCTGAGAAGCTGCTCCTTGGTTTCGGGTCCCATCCCTCGGAAAGGGGCAGCTTATTCACACAACATAAGGTCAAACATGGCAAAGAGCGTTGCCATCAAGCCCGAGGCCGCCTGGGGCGGTATCGGTGGATCAGGAAAACATGCGGGTGAGGCGATTGCCGAACTCGCGAGCGACCCCAAGGTGGCGGAGATGCTCAGCCGCCTGCCAAAAACGGCATGGGGCGGAATCGGAGGTTCGGGCAAGCACGCGGCTGAGCTGCTGCCCGAACTTTCCCAGGTAAAGGAAAAGAAGTAAGGCCTGTCGCGCGGGCGGGCCCCTATCCGCGTCCGCCCGCGCACGTTCGCCAATGGCTGCCGTTGCTGCAGGAGAATCTC
>DASZYH010000296.1:0-23223 GCA_035545515.1 Opitutaceae bacterium | reverse complement strand
GTGATTTCCGGCGCGCAGGGAGAACGCGTCACGGACGGTCCCTTCGCCGAGGCGACCGAGGGCATCGGCGGCTACTTCTTCCTCACGGTCGACAGTCTCGATGAGGCGACGCGCGTCGCGCAGCAGTGTCCGAGCCTGCCGTACGGCATGGTCGTGGAGGTCCGTCCGGTGGCCGATGCGTGTGCCGCGCTCGGTGTCCGTGCGCGTCCCGCGGTCGCCGCCGGCGCGGCGCTTTGATCAGCGACCCAACCTGTCGCGCGCACGGATCGCGTGGATCAGCCTGTCCAGGATAACGCCGCCGTCGTCGGGAGCGCGGCCAACTCCGCTCCGCCTTCCGGCTCGCCGGAACAGGTGGTGGAGCACTTCTTCCGTCACGAGACCGGGCGTCTGCACGGCGCGCTGACGCGGCTGCTCGGACCGGGCAATTTGTCGCTGGTCGAGGATGTGGCGCAGGGTGCCCTGCTTCAGGCGATGCGCACCTGGTCGATCGGCGGCGTGCCGCCGAACCCGTCGGCCTGGATCACCCGGGTGGCGATCAATCTCGCACGCGATTCGCTGCGGCACCGGCGGATGTCGGCGGCGAAGGAGCCGGCCATCGTCACGCATTTCGAACAGCTGATGCCATCGCCGTCGTCGGCCGCCGTTGCCGAGGACGAGATTCGCGACGATGCGTTGCGGCTGATGTTCGTTTGCTGCCATCCATCGCTCCCGGCTGACGCCCAGGTGGTGCTCGCGCTCAAGGTCCTCTGCGGATTCAGCACCGGCGAAATCGCGCGCGCCTTCCTCAGCAGCGAGGCGGCGATCGAGAAGCAGCTCACCCGGACGAAGCAACGGATCCGCGACGCCGGAATCGGTTTCGAAATCCCCCGTCCGGCGGAACTCGGCGCCCGCCTGGATGCCGTTCTCGCCGCGCTCTATCTCCTGTTCAACGAAGGTTACAAGGCGTCTGCGGGCGAGCGGCTCTTCCGGGAGGAAGTCGGCGCCGAGGCGATCCGGTTGATGAACCTCCTGGTCGCACATCCGGCGGGCGACACGCCGCGCGCGCACGCCCTGCTTGCGCTTATGCTGCTGACGGCGGCGCGGTTCCCTGCGCGGCTCGACGAGCAGGGCGAATTGCTGCGGCTCGATGACCAAGACCGGAGCCAGTGGGATCAGGGGCTCATTGCGCGGGGGTTGGTCGAGCTCGGCGCGGCCGCGCAGGGCACGGAACTCACCGAGTATCACCTCCAGGCTGGGATCGCCGCGATTCATTGCCTGGCGCCGGACCACGCGGGCACCGACTGGGCGCGGATCATCCGTCACTACGATGAGCTCTACCGGTTGCGACCGTCGCCGGTCGTGGCCCTGAATCGCGCGGTCGCTGTTGCCAATCACCTTGGGCCGCAGGCGGGGCTCGATGCGATCGCGGCGATGGAACAGCGCGATCGTCTCGAATCGTACTACCTCCTGCACGCCGTCGTCGGCGAGCTGCACTGGCGAAAACGCGATTACGAGCCTGCCGCGGCGAGTTTCCGGCGCGCGTTGAACCTCGCGCAGGTCGGCCCCGAGCAACTTTACCTGACCCGCATGCTGCAGCGCACCGGTGCCACGCCGTGACGGCGTGCGCTGCGGTGGCGGTTCGACGGTCGCGTCAGCGGCTCGGCCAGTGGCGAATCGGCGCCGGGTAGGTGCCGCATTCGCGGGCGTGCCGGACAATGGCACGCGCTGCAGTGACATGGCCGTTGCGCCGGTACGAGCGGATGATTTGGGCGAACACCGAGCGCGCGTTCGCGCTCGCGACTTGGCGAAGACTGGAGGCGGGCATGGGGATAGGGTGAAATCGACTAACGGGGTGCGAAATTGAGCAGTCGCTGTGCCGCCTGCGTCCTTCCGCTCGGAAGCCAAACTCCCTGCGATACTAACAAAAAACGGCCGTTGCGCGGCTCAGCGACGCAACGGCCGGAATGTAAACAATCCCGACGTTACGGAAGCCGTGGAATGCTGGCGGCTTCCGTGCAGAGGTTCATGCGGCCAGCGGCTGCTTCTGCTTTCGAGCGCGGCGTGCCGGTACCGGTGCGGGCGCCGTCGCCTTCGGCATTTCCTCGTCTGGAAGCACCAGGTACGCGCCGCAGTGCTCGCACAACACGACGTCCGCCGGATTGGCGAGCGCCGCAACCATCCCCGCGGGGACGCGAATGTGGCACTGCGTGCAGACACCGTGGCGGACGGCAACCACTCCCCGGCGGCCTTGGCCGACCAGGCGAAGGAAGTGGGCGAGGACCGGCGCGGGAACAGTCGCGCGCAATTCGTCTGTCACCGTGCGGTTCGCGGGTGCGACGGGGTGATCGAGCAACGATTTCTGGGCTTCCAGGAGCGTGAGCATGAGAGATCTCATATCGGGGTTTGCAGGGCAGGGGACATGCCACGTCCCGGAGTGCCGCAATAACTCCTTCACGCGCGGGAGATTCGCGGCTGAATGGACTCTCGACCCGCAGAATCGATCGGCGGAAGCGGCGTCGTGCCGTGCAACGATTGCACGTCGATCGCGGTGTCCGTGCACAAAAAAGCGGCCGCGTGGCGGCCGCCGAACAAGCCCGACATCTTCGCATTATAGCTTCGGCGCGCTGAGTCCCTTCTTCGCCTTTTTCCCGCCCACGGTCTTGCGGCCAGCAGCGACGGGCTGAGCGAGGGTGGACGTGGCGGTTGGCTGTTTTGCCGGTGTGGGGACATTCGGCGTCGGGACAGTTGCGGTGGTGGTCGTCGGTGCCGCGACCGGTTGGGTCGGCGCCGCAGCGATGGACGAAGCAGAAGCGGAAGGAACGGTAGATTCCTGATTCATGATGGTGGTGATTGTGTGCGAACGCGGAATGCGTTCGGCGTCGCTTCGCGCATGGCTCGTGCCTGCGCGGCGCGTCTCCACGGCAACTCGCAGGGGGTGAGCCGGTTCAACCGAATACGCCGAGGCGGGTCGCGGTACGGTCGCGTGCCCGCGCGGGCATTCCGCGCAGAATCTGCGCCGCTGCGGTTTCACGCGGTGCAACCGGACGTCGACTGCCGCCGGGTCGAGCCGGTGGCGCGGCGTGGATAATCAGTCTCCGCAGGGCAAACTCCAGCCGCGGCGCGACCGGCCGGCCAGGCAGTCGCTCAGTACAAGGCGTTGCGCTGTTGTTCGAAAAGCGCGCCCGCCCGTTCGGCGGCGCCCGCGAATTGATTCTCGTCGAGGCCGGCGCGTTCGAGTTTCTCCGGCGTGCGAATCCAGTGCATGATTTCGCCTGGCAACGCTCCGCCGTGGTCGGTCGCAATCGCGCCGGCGAGGTTCAGGATGTTGGCGAGGCGGCTCACGTCGTCATCGTCGTCCGGAGGGTCGAGGTGGCAGGCCAGCGCGCCGACGACTTCCTCGGGCAGTTTCCAGTCGTCGAGCGCCATCGTCGTCACGCCGGTCGCCTCCAGACCGAAGCGGACGCGCTCCCAGTCGCGATACGTGGGATACTCGGTCGGGTCGTATCTCAATTCGGGTTGCAGCCGGTCGCGCGCATACCGGTCCAGGATCATGATTCCGATCCCCCGCAGCAGCCCGGTGACGTAGGCGCGGTGCCGGTCCACGCCGGCCGCCTCGCCGAGTGCCTCCGCGGCCAGGGCGTGGAGGAGGAGAGCTTCCCGCAGGACATCGACGCTGAGGTGATAATTCGGGAGATCGCGGTCGACCAAACCGGCGATCGTCGCGGTGCCGACGAGGCGCACGACTTCGGAAAACCCGACGCGGCCAATCGCTTCCTCGACCGAACCGACCGTGCCGCGTCCGCCGTACACCACGCTGTTGCTGACGCGAATCACGCGGCCCGTGAGTGCCGCGTCCATCTCGATCTCGCGGGCGAGCTGATCGAGATCCGTATTCACATCCTGGAGCAGCTCGCTGATTCCCGCCAGGATCTGTGGCGCGGCGGGAAGCGATCGTGCAATTTCGAGCAACGCATCCCGGGTTGGAGTCAGGGTCGTCGACATCCCTCGTTTGTCGCCGATTTGCGTGGTGGTTCAAGCCGTCGGTGTCGGGGGAAAACCCTTATGCTGATGGATAATACGGAGGGTGGCCGGCGGTTCATACGTCACCGCCGCCGTGGCTGCGGGTCACGGGTCCGGCGTCGCGTTTGAGGGCAGGGCGTGAGCGCGTTGGCCGCGTGCGGATCGCGTGGACGGGATTCCCGATCAGTGCCAGAGAGTGGATCGCGTCGGCTGCCGGTCAGGCCCGACCGGTTACGCGCGCTGGCGCCGGCGGGCGAGTACGAGGACGCCGAAACCGAGGCCGAGCAACAGCGCCGTGGCGCCGCCATCCGGCACGCCGACCTGGTTGATCGGCTGGTACGTGTCGTTGAATTGCCAGGATACGATGTCGTGATTGCCCCAGGCCGCGCCGGTGCCGGAGGTGAAGCCGACGTACGCGCTGTTCGTTCCGAGGAGCGTTGAGAGGTTGATCGAGTTGGTCTGGATCAGCGCGGTGGCGGGCCGCACGCCGTTCTGCGAGAGGCGGACCTCGAGGTCGTTCGTCGTCCCGTTGTAGTCGACCCACGCGCTCCAGAGCGCTCCGTTGTTCATCGGGGTGCTGATCGGCGTCAGGAACATGTCGGTCAGGTTGCCGTTAGTGTTCACGGCGATGTGATTGCCGTTGTTCTGGTCGCCCAGCGAATAGCCGTTGTTGTACGTGTCGAATTCGATCCCGAGGCTGTTCGGTATCCCCTGGTACCCGATTCCGCCGCCGGAGGAACCGACATTGTTTGCGACCGGTTGGATCACGAAGACGAAGCCGTCGGCGCCGGCGCCGTTCTCATCGCCGATCCCGCCCGAGCCGGTGATCCGGAAATTGAATGCGGTGCTGAAGGACGAATTTGTGAGCGCGATCTGCGTCTTCGAAAATGCGCTGCCCGCTTGATAGGGATTGGCGGACGTGAGCCGAAGCACGGTGCCGTCGGTCGTTGTCGGGGTCGCGGTGCTTCCGTTGAGCTGGAGATTGCTCGTGTTCGAGAAGTTGGGGTAGACGATCGACTGTCCGCGGGCTGTGCCGGCGAGTGCGAGGATCGAGGCGCCGATTGCCAGGAGGGTGATACGCTGGATTCGTGAAACCATGGGGTAATGGGTTGCGCCACCGAGCTAGCACCCCCAATGCCGGTGTGAACCGGCGCGGCACGCCATTCCGCAAAGTGCCGAGCCTGCCCGTTGCTACAAAAGTCGTGCTGCGACGCACCATGGAAAGATGCCCCACGTATCCGTAACGATTTCCGACGCCAAGTCTGGAATCGCTGTTAAGGGACAGGCTGATCATCCGCCCCCCATAAGGGACAGGCTATCACCAGTCTGCCCGCCATGAGCCCGATTAAGGGACAGGTTGATTGTCGATCAGCGGGGGCCCTGCCTATAAGGGGTCGAATGTCGATCTGGGTGAACGGTCGCCATTCCCTGGTTGTTACGCGACCGTTAGGGACGGTCTGGTAACGCGCCGCAAATCGATAAGGGACAGGTCATTTTCAATCAGCCCGACAATCTCCCGATTTGGGGACAGGTTTCAGCGGTGAACGGTCGTCATCCCCTGGGCGTTGTAACGTTCGCCGACCGCGGCACCCGCGGGCAAGGCCGCGTCGATTTGCCGGCGCTCGTCGGGGGTCAAAGAGACGGTCGCTGCACCAAGGTTTTCGTCGACGTAACCAATCTGCTTCGTCCCGGGGATCGGGACGATATCATCCCCTTGTGCCAGCACCCATGCGAGGGCGAGCTGGCTGGCGGTGCAGCCCTTCTTTACGGCGAGCGTCTTGATCGTGCCGACGAGATTCAGGTTCTTTTGGAAGTTGTCGCCCTGGAATCTCGGCGAATGCCGGCGGTAATCGTCGGCTGGAAGACCGTCGATCGTGCGGAACCGGCCGGTCAGAAACCCGCGGCCGAGCGGACTGTATGCGACGAAGCCGACCCCGAGTTCGCGGACGGTCGGTAACACCTCGGTTTCGACATCGCGGCTCCACAACGAGTACTCCGTTTGGAGCGCCGAGATCGGATGAACCAGGACCGCGCGGCGGAGCGTCGCGGGTGCGGCTTCAGAGAGTCCGAGGAACCGCACCTTGCCGTTGCGCACCAGCTCGGCCATCGCACCGACGGTGTCCTCAATCGGCACGTTCGGATCAACGCGGTGCTGGTAGTAGAGGTCGATGTGGTTGACCTTCAGCCGGCGCAGGCTGGCGTCGCAGCAGTGGCGCACGTAGTCCGGATCGCCGCGCACGCCGAGGAATTCGCCCTTGGGGCCGCGCACATTGCCGAACTTGGTTGCGAGCACGACCGCGTCGCGCCGCCCGGCGATTGCGCGACCGACGAGCTCCTCGTTTCGGCCGACGCCGTACATGTCCGCCGTGTCGAGAAAATTGCCACCATGATCAAGATAGTGGTGGATGACCCGGATCGACTCATCGTCGTGCATCTGGCCGGGCGCGTAAAACTCGCTCATTCCCATGCAACCGAGCCCGATCAGACTCACCTCCGGGCCATTCGAGCCGAGCCGTCGTTTCTGCAGGGGTGGAACCATATTTGCGGCCATGTCCCGAAATGAGATCCCCTTCGGTCTTCCCGCAACCGATTTCCCTCCTCAAATGGGACAGGTCAGATCCCCCGATAAGGGACAGGTTAAAACCATGGCATCCTAAAAAGGTAAAAATTAATTGTCATGACGACCCGAACTCCCCAGACTCGGAGGAAATGCGTCAGGCGCGGATCAAGGTCTCTTCCGAGGAGAGTGATGCGGTCTACCACGTGATGAGTCGCGCGGTGAACGGAGAATGGTGGTTCGATCCGGTGGCTCGCGAGGTGCTGCGAAAGCAGCTTTGGCAGGTGGCGGAGTTCGCCGGGATCGAGGTGCTCACCTACGCGATCCTCTCGAATCACTTTCATGTTCTCGTTCGAGTGCCCAGAAAGAGTCCCGTAGCCGATGAGGAACTCCTGCGTCGCTACGCAGTGCTGTACCCGCAGCCGACGCGCTTTCAGGCAGCCCGTTTGGAGGTCATCAAGGCGCAGTTGGCGTCCGATGGCCCCGAAGCAGTGGCGTGGCGTAAGCGTCAGCTCTTACTGATGAATGACGTCTCGGCCTTCATGAAACTCGTAAAGCAACGCTTTTCGATCTGGTTCAATCGCCACCACGACCGCTACGGCACGTTATGGGCAGAACGATTCAAGAGTGTCCTCGTGGAGCCGACCGGCCGGGCGATTCAGTCGGTCGCCGCATATATCGATCTGAACTGCGTGCGAGCAGGGCTCGCGCAGGATCCCAAGGACTACCGGTTTTGCGGGTATTCCGAAGCGGTGGCGGGCGCGGAACACGCCCGTCGTGGATTGCAGTTCGTCCTGGGTGAGAAAGCTTGGCCGGAGACGCAGGCGGCATATCGGCAGATCCTTTTCGGCGCTGGTGCCTCGCCTCGGAAGGACCAGGCGAGCATCCCAATTGAGCGACTCCGCCAAGTTGAACGTGCAGGCGGGAAACTGCCGCTGACAGACGTGCTGCGGTGTCGTGTCCGCTACTTCCGCGACGGCGCGATCCTTGGCAGTCGGGCGTTCGTTGAGACTCAGCTTGCGCATTATCGCGTTCGTACCGGGCGTCGGTTGCGGAATCGCGTGCGACCGCTCCCGGACATCACCGATTGGGGCGGCATGGTAGCTTTGCGGGGCGTGCGCAGTCCGGCATTTGGGTGAATGTCGTCACGGTGATCGATCTGCGCGGCGGCCGCGGTTTCTCGGTCTCAATCCGGCCGGTGCTGCGCTTGCGGGAACCGCGCCCCAGCGGATTGTGACATTCCAGCAGCCGTTACGAACTCCCAGTTGGGTGGCTGTTTTCGTGCGTTGAATCAGCCGGAAGGGCATTGTCTGTCCCTTCTTCGGTTAAATTGGGGAATCTGTCTGTCCCTTATGCTGCGGCGGCGCGGCTCCGCTGAATCGTCCTCACGGTGACTTTTGAAAGGAATTCGTCTGTCCCTTGCGCAGTGAGGGTACGCTTCTGTGGGTTTTGACTGTCCCCTATTTGGAGATGTCTGTCCCTTTGCCGGGATGGCTGAACCGTCATGGGCGGCCGGGTCGTTGCGATTCGGACTGGCGCTGGCGGCGGGCGTCGTGCTGTGGTGGTCGCATGAGTTCGAAGAAGATCCCGATGGGGAAGAACAAGAAGATCGCGCTCGTGGCCCACGACAACATGAAGCGCGATCTCGTCGAGTGGGCAAAATTCAACCGTGACCTGCTCGCGCATCACAAGATCTACGCGACCGGGACCACCGGCGCGCTCCTCGAAAAGGAACTCGGTTTCCCCATCGAGAAGCTACAAAGCGGCCCACTCGGCGGCGACCAGCAGATCGGCGCCAAAATCGTCGAGGGCGACATCGATTTCCTGATCTTCTTCTGGGATCCCCTCGAACAGCAGCCGCACGATCCCGACGTGAAGGCCCTCCTCCGCATGGCCGTGGTCTGGAACATCCCCACCGCCTGCGACCGCTCCACGGCCGATTTCGTGATCTCGTCGCCGCTAATGGACGAGGAGTACAACCGCCTCGTGCCGGACTACGACTTCTACCGTAAACGGAAGGTGCCCGGCGTCGAAACCACGGCACCGTCCTCACCGGCCTCCGCGGCTACAGCCGGAGTCACGGCCGCCGCCTCCGCCGCCACCTCCGCCACCAAGTCCAAACCCGCCAGCCCTCCGGTTCGCTAACCCGATCAGAGTCTGCTCGTCAGCCGCTGACTGCTTCACCGGCCCCGCACAGGCCAAAGACCCTAAGCCCGGATCGCCCAATCCCACTGCGTCAGCTCGTCCCGGAAGAGGTGGAGTTCGGAGCCCCGGCCGTGCACGTCCGGTGCTTCTGGATTCAGAAATCCGCCCGCCAGCCGCTTCATTGAGACCCCTTGACGTCGTGCGCCGCCGCGTGCCAGCGTGCGCGCTTCAATCCCGGCTCCTGTCCGAATGGCCAAAAAGAAGAATCCGAAAGAATCCAACCAACCTGAGTTGCCTCTGAGCAATGGTGACGCCGCGTCACCCGCGCCGACCCCGGGACGCGCAAAGTCGGATGGCAAGGCCCGCGCCGCGGACACCCCAAAACGTTCGGAACAGCAGGGGCGGCCCGCCCCGGAAGCCGCCGCCCCCACCGCGGAGGCCTCCACCCCCGCCAATCCCGCCCCCGAAAACGGCGAGCCCAACGGTGCCGCATCCGCCGCGTCCACGCCACCACCCCCACCGCCCCCGCGCCGCGGCAAGGTCCAGGATGAGCCCGCGCCGCTCGCCGAGCACTACCGGAACTGGTTCCTCGATTACGCGAGTTACGTCATCCTCGACCGCGCCGTGCCGCACGTCGACGACGGCCTCAAGCCCGTGCAGCGCCGCGTCCTGCACACGCTCTGGGAAATGGACGACGGCCGCTTCCACAAGGTCGCGAACATCGTCGGCGCCACCATGCGGTTCCATCCGCACGGCGACGCCTCGATCGGCGCCGCCCTCGTCAGCATCGCCCAGCGCGGCTGGCTGATCGAGCCCCAGGGCAACTTCGGCAACACGCTCACCGGCGACGAGGCCGCCGCCCCCCGCTACATCGAGGCCCGCCTCACGCACTTCGCGAAGGAGGTCCTTTTCAACCCGAAGACCACCACCTGGCAGCTGAGCTACGACGGCCGCGCCAAGGAGCCCGTCACGCTCCCGGCGAAATTCCCGATCGTCCTCCTCGAGGGCGCCGAGGGCATCGCCGTCGGCCTCGCCACCAAGATCCTCCCGCACAACTTCAACGACCTCTGCCGCGCGGCGATCAATCATCTCCAGGGGAAAACCTTCCGGATCTACCCCGACTTCCCGACCGGCGGCATCGCCGACTTCTCCGAATACAACGACGGCGAACGCGGCGGCAAGGTGAAGATCCGCGCGCGGATCGAGCAGCGCTCGAAGTACCTCCTCGCGGTCACCGAACTCCCGTTCGGGATGACGACCGAGGCGCTGATCGAGTCGATCCTCGCCGCCAACGCCAAGGGCAAGATCAAGATCAAGCACGTCGACGACAACACCGCCGACCGGGTCGAGATCCTCGTCCACCTCCCGCAGGGCGCCGACCCCGAGCAGGTCATCCAGCAGCTCTACGTCTTCACGAGCTGCCAGGTGAACCTCTCGCCGGCCGCCTGCGTGATCGTCCGCGAGCCGAACGGCCAGGACAAACCGCAGTTCCTCGGTGTCCGCGAAATCCTCAAGCGCGCCGTCGACCAGACGAAGGCGCTGCTCAAGCGCGAGCTCGAGATCAAGCTCGAGGAGCTCGAGCAGCAGTGGCACTGGGATTCGCTCGAACGGATTTTCATCGAGGAGCGCATCTACCGCCGGATCGAGAAATCCAAGACCTGGGAAAGCGTGCTCGAGGAGATTCGCGAGGGCCTGAAGCCTTTCGTGAAACAGCTCCGCCGGACCGTCACCGACGACGACATCACCCGCCTCACCGAAATCCGGATCAAGCGGATCTCCGCCTACAACCGGTTTCAGGCCGACGAGGCGATCCAGAAGATCGAGGCCGGGATCAAGGAGACGAAGGCCAACCTCAAGAACCTCACCGCGTATGCTGTTTCCTGGTACGAGATGCTCCAGGAAAAGTACGGCAAGGGCCTGAAGCGCCGGACCCAGTACGACGAGATCGAACAGATCGACGCCTCCGAGGTCGTGTCGGCCAACCAGCGGCTCTACGTCAACCGCGACGACGGCTTCATCGGCCTCAACTGGCGCCAGCACGAATTCGTGCAGGAGTGCACCATCCTCGACAGCGTGCTGTGCATCATGCGCGATGGCTCGCTCAAGGTGTCGAAGGTCGGCGACAAGGTTTTCATGGGCCGCGACATCATCCACTGCGCGGTTTTCCCGAAGGACGGTGATGCGAACTTCTACACGATGGTTTACCAGGACAAGGAGTCCGGGAAGGCCTTCGCGAAACGGTTCCAGATCGGCGGCCTCTCGCGCGACAAGCTCTACCCGCTCACCAAATCCGAGGGCTCCAAGGTCGTCTACCTCGAGGTGAGCAAGAGCGAGAAGGAGATGCCGAAAAAGCTGCAGATCCTCATCGACGGCCGGAGCGGCGCGCGCATTCGCGATTTCGAATTCGATATGACACCGGTCCCGGTGAGTTCGCGCAGCGCCAAGGGCCTGACGGTGACGAAGTGGCCGGTGAAAGAGGTCAAGCGCACCGACCTCGCGCTCGGCTAGGTCGGCCGCGAATCGCGCTGCCGCCGCCACGCGGCCATCCCACCCCCAACCCCGCGGCATGGCCACCAACGTTTCTCCGGCCCGGCGCGCGCTCATCATGGTCGCGGTCGTGGCCGGAGTGACGGCGGTCGCCTTCTGGCCGGTCGTCGGGTTCGACTTCGTACGGTGGGACGATGAGATCAACATCCTCGGCAACCCGCTGCTCACCGATCCGTGGTCGTGGGATTTGGTGAAACGGATGTTCGGCGCCAGCCAGGCGCTCCGGTTCGAACCGGTCCACTGGCTGCTGCTCCGGGCATTTCACGCGGTGTTCGGACTGGATTCCGCGGCGTGGCACACCCTCGGCCTGGCACTGCATGTCGCGTGCGCCGTGCTGCTCGCGCTGGTGCTCCGGCAGGTCTTCACGCTCTCGGCGCGTCGGCAGCAGGCGCGCGCTCCGGCCACAGCCGGCGCCGCCTCCGCTCCCTCCGCGCGAGCATGGTCACTCGAATTTGCCGCCGCCGTCGGCGCGCTGGTCTGGAGCCTGCACCCCGTGCGCGCCGAGGTGGTGGCGTGGGCCACGGCGTCAACGTACCCGCTGGCCGCGTTGGGCGTGTTGGCTTCGTTCTGGTGCTACCTCCGCGGCGCCACGACGAGCTCGCGCCGGCTCCTCGTGCTCGCGTGGATTTTCGCCCTGGTTGCCTACGGATCTTATCCGGTCGCCGCGACCTATGCACTGTGGCTTCTCGCCGTTGACCGCTGGTTGCTGCGCCCGGCACGGGATGCCGGCGAAGCGGTGTTTCCCGTCGACGGTTGGGCGTCGCTGCGGCGCGCACTGTGGTTCGGACTGCCGGCCGTTGCTGCGGTCGCCGTGACACTGGTCGCGCGGCTTGAGGCCCCGGGCGTGTTCACGGCGGCGCCGGATCTCGGTTCCGTCGGCGTGCCCGTCCGGCTCGTGATGGCGCTGGCGGATCTGGCGTGGTTTCCCGTGCAGGTCCTCTGGCCGACCCACCTTACGCCGGACCATGCGGCCTTGACGTTGAACCACGCCACGGATGCGCAGCTCGCGTCCTTTGCCGTCGCGGGCGCGATCACGCTGTGGCTCGCCTGGCGCAATCGGCGACACGCTCCCGGCCTGGCGTTGATCGTGTTTGGCGCCGTGGCGATTGCGATTCCCTGTCTCGGATTGACCGAGCGCCCGGTCTGGCCGGTCGACCGCTACGGCTATCTGGTCGACATGATCATCGTCGGCGGACTGGCGGGCGCGGGACTGACCCTCGTCAAAGCGCGGTTTTCCTGGCTCGTCGCGGTTCCGGCGGCGGCGATCGTCGGCGTCTGCGTGGTCGCATCGCGTCGCCAGGTGCGGATCTGGCGCGACTCCACGGCTCTCTTTACCGCGTTGGCCAGCGAGCCGTCCTTCGAAAACCATCCGGGTGAGGCCACGCACGTCTATCTGCTCTGGGGCAGCGACGAGCTCGCGCACGGCAACTGGAAGCGAGCGGACGCACTGTTTGCGCGCGCGAAGGCGATTGGGTTTCCCGCGATCCAGGCCGCGGCCGAAGCGGGAGACTATCGCCGGGCGCTCGCGCTCACGGCGGATCTCGGGCATGTGTTCGCGCTGACGCCCCTCATGCGTCGCAACCAGGCCGAGTGGCTCCTGCGAATGGGGTCGACCGCCGCGGCGATCGACGAGCTGAAGCAGGTGCAGCGCGCGATGCCGAACGATCCCGAGACACGCCGACTCCTGCAGCAGGCGGAAGACGCCGAACACCGCTGACGCCAGGTGGAACTCGATGTCCCCATCGAGTTCAGCGCTCGCTCAGGGGGTAGGGCCAGTCTCTTCACCGCCTAGGCGCGGAAGGGACTCCGCGCCCTACCACGATCCGATCATCGCTGTAGGGCGGGGTCGCCTGACCCCGCCAATATAGCACATCGTCCTGCGGCATCGCTCAACGCCGATGAGGGCATCGGCGTCCACCTGAATGCTGTCGCGCGCGGATTCACCGCGCACGCACGAGCAGTCGTCGCGGCTTACCGCGAGACGACGAACGCGGCGGTCACGTCGACGGCGACGTTGCCGTTCTCGACGATCGAGGCGCGAAGCTTGAGCTTCGCCTTGCCGTAACGCGCCAGGGCGTCCTTGAACTCGGAAATCGCCGCCTGCGCCGGGCGCTCGCAAATCGCGCGGAGGTCGCCCAGCACGGGCCGGCGGTACGCCGCCTTGCTTTCCTTCACGACGATCCGCCACTCGGATTTCTCGGCGCCCTTTTCATTCTTCATCAGCTCCCACACGACGCCGTAGCCGGCGAGGGTGGCGAGTGAGACGAGGCTGCCGCCGAACGCGGTGTTCAGGGAATTCTTGTTCTGCTCCTTCGGCGCGCGCAGCACCAGCGAACGGTCGTCGCTCAGTTCCACGCCGACGCCCATCGCCTTCGCGAGGGGAATCATCTCATGGAGAAACATCTCCAGCGCTGGAACCTTCACCGATTTCATGTTCGCGCACGTTGAAGGGAATTTTCCCAGCCGTCAAAGCCTCTGCGGCCTGAGCGTATTCCTACCCAATCCTACTGAAAGCATTCGCCCGCACGAAGGGGCCGCGAGCCCTCACGCGGCGTCTTCCGCCTCTCGAATAATCCGCGATCACGACCGCTCAAGTCCCAACCAGCCGCGCATTTAAGCCGTCGCGGCATCTTCTTCCATGTCCGCCGCGAGCTGCTCTTGTGCAAATCAGGGATTAAGTGGCGGTGAAGGGACGAGAGAGGAAAATCCTGAAAAGCTGAAAGACTGAAACGCCGAAACCGAACCACCCATGTAGGCGGGGGGACCTCACCCCGCGAGGCGCGATCTCCGCTGCACCCCGCCTACAATCATCCGCTCGCTGGCGCTCGCAGCCACGAGATGGCGGTGAAGGGACTCACCGCCCTACCACTGAAGATCGATTCAGCGAGGGTAGGGCGCGGAGCCTGCCCGCCGTAGCTTATTGCGAAGGAGGGCCCCTTCCGCGCCTTTCTGGCAATCCGCCCTCCGCAATCCACCCTCCGCTCTCCGCCCTCCGCAATCCCCTCAGCTTCGGCGCTGCCGTTGCGGCGGGCGCGCCTTTTCCTCCGCCTTCGCCTCGCCGCGGGTCGGACCCACCGTGTCCGCCGAGCGCGCACCCCGGGCGCCAAGCGGTTTGGGCGGACCTTCCGTCGTATCCTTCAGCGTCTGCCGCTCCATCTCGGAGTTCAGTTCGGCCCCGAACAGCACCGCAAAAACCGTGATGTAGAGCCACATCAGGAACACGATCACGGCACCCAGCGAACCGTACGTCTTGTCGTAGCTGCCAAACTGGGAAACGTAGAGGGAGAACAGGGCGGAGCCGATGACCCACAGGAGGGTCGCCGCCATCGCGCCCCAGCTCACCCACGCCCATTTCGCGTCCCGCCGGCTCGGACCGTACCGATAGAGCACGGCCAACCCGAAAATGAAGCCGATGAACAGCACCGGCCAGCGCACCCACTCGAACGCGGTGTTCAATCCCGCTGGGAGCGGCAGCCGCTGCAGCAGGGGCGGAAGCAACGCGACGATCGTCAGCGCGAGGATCGCGCCCACCACCGCGCCGAGCGTGAGAACAAACCCGACGGCGTAGTATTTCAAAAAGCCCCGCTTCTCATTCTCCTCGTAACAGATGTTCAGCCCCTGCATCAGGGCGCGGGTTGCGCTGCCACAACTGTAGAGCGCGATCACCAGGCCGATGATCGTGCCAATGCTGGCCGAGTGGGAGTTCGTGGTGATCCGCCGCAACTGCTGATCGAGCAGCGGCAGAACCTCGTGCGGCAGGATCCGCGCCAGTGCCTGGATCTGGCCGGTGACGGCCGACGGGTTCGAAATCAGTCCGTAGATTCCGATGATGGCCGCGAGCGCGGGCACGATCGAAAAGAACGCCCAGAACCCGACGCCAGCGGCCACGATCGACACGTTGTCGACCGAAATCCGGCTCCCCGTGCGTGACAGGATATCGAGCCAGCCCCGCGCGGGCACCTGCGAGGGTGTGTCGGCGTGGCGTCCATGCCCCCGTTCGGCGTCCGCGTCCGGCGGTGGAACATTGGGCTTTCTTCGCTCCGCTAACGACATGGTCAAAAAGAGGGCCGGCCCACCTTGGTTGGGCCGGCCTCAGCCGCTTCAGTCAGGCGCCGGGTTGCGCGGTGGATGAATCCGTGGGTCCTGTGGAACCGCCCTGCTCTCCGCTGGCCGCCCCGGGATTGGGCTCCGGTTCCGGGCGCGCCGCGCCCTGACCCGCCGCCGTCGCGGCGTCGGCCACGTTACTGCTGCTCCGGCCCATCCGGTTCAGCGTCAGCCCCTGTGACTCTGCCTCCTGCCTGGCGGCGTCGCTCGCCGCGTGAACGACCCGTTTGCCCTTCTGCACCATGTCGCGTCCGGCGTCGCGGGTGCGCTGCTTCAGCCGATCGACGGCCGGGCCGGCCACCCGGTGGACGGGTTCCGGCGTCGGCACGGCGAGGCCGATGAGGGCGCCCACGACGAGGCAGCCGAGCCCGATCTGGAGCGGATGCTCGTCCGCCGCGTTGACGATCCGGTCGCGCGCCTGTTCGCACATCTCGCGCGTCCGGTCCTGCACCTCGCCGCCGAACTCGCCCGCGCGTTCGCGCATCGAGTGGAGCGTGTCGCGGGTGCGGCCCGACAGGTCCGACCACGTGTGCTCGATCTGTTCCTTGGCGGACGAGGCCTTGTCCGCGACGGTGTCCTTGAATTGTTCGAATTTCGACTCTCCCTCGTCCATCGGGCCCATGCTGTCGCCGGGGTACTCCATCGGTCGGTCGTAGTGGGCGGCGGGATCGTAGGATTCGTCCTCGTTCCTTTCGTCAGAGCTGTCCGTCGCGGCGCGGTTCTTCCGCACCAGGGTGTAGGTGAGCCACGCGGCGCCTGCCGTGAGGAGCAGGACCGGGACTGGGTTTTTCTTGATGGTGTCGACCACGGCTTGGGCAGCGGTGCCGGCGGATTGGGAAATCTTCTCACGGACTTGCGCGCCGGTACCGCTGCTGTCCTCGCTGCCGCGAAAGAAACCGATGACCTCGTCGAGCAGGTGGCGACCTTTCATGCGCTCACCGAGCGCATTGATCGTATCATCCATCCGGCGACGGGTCATCTCGATGTCGGACCGAATCGCTTCGGCCTCCTGGCTGGTTGGGGAATTCATGGGGAATGTTGGAGCTTGTTCTCGACCCACTGCTTGTCCGCGCGAAGCGTCCGTCCGGTCTGCCGGGGCGCGATGTCCTCGGCGGCGATCGCCTTCTTCGCGCGCATCGCCATCCCGCCGCCGATCAGCGCGACGACCACGCCGACGATCACGAGGGCGAGCCAGACGGCCATGTCCTGCTGCATCCCGAGGCGGACAAAAATCGAACTCACCAGCAGGCCGATTCCGACCAGGATCACGATCGCGCCGGCGTAGCCGACGAACGCGCCGATGGCGATCTGCACGGCGTGCGAGGCGAGATGGGCCGTATTGTCCTTCAATTCGGCCTTCGCCAGGTCGATTTCCTGGCGCATGAGCGTGGTGGTCTCGTCGCGCAGATTGCGGATCAGGGAGGACAGGCTGTGGGGCGGGTGGAACTCGGAATTCATTAGGGCTCCTTTCGTCAGATGCCTGCGGCGCCCGTCGGATCGCCCGCCGGTTCGCTGCTGCCGCTCGCGTTGCCCGGATCCTCCCCGCCGTAGTCCGGCTCGGCCGGCCGGTGCGCCTTCATCAGGTTGCCGACGACCAGGCCGGCCACGAACAGTCCGCCGAAGAAGGCCATGGGGTGCCGCCGGGCGAAACCTTCGGCGTCGGCGCGCAACTGGTCGAAATCGCTGTTGCGGATGTAATCCGACACCCGGTCGATCCGGTCGGCGATCCGATGGGTCGCCCAGGCGATGTTGGGGTCCTGCTCCTCGAGCGATCGGGCTGACTCGTGCATGGCTGAACCGTAGCCGCCGATCCGGCTCGCGGCTTCCGCCTTCTTTTCGGTGGCGAGGCGCTGGGCCTCGGATTTGGCGCGGTCGGCCGCGTCGCTCGCGGCCGACTTCATGCGCTGGGCCGCCTCACGCGCCGTCTGGGTGACTGTTTCTTTGGCCTGGGCCATCGTTCCACCCATGCCGGTCGCGCCGGCGCCCGAGTCGCTGTCGCCGGCGGGTCCGCGGAGGACCTGCCGAAGTTTCTCTAGGTTCATGTTTGTCTTCGCGTCTGGTTTCCGTGCTGCCGTGGAGCCGCGATGGACAGCGCTCCGCGGAATTGGAGCGTGCGGAAGACAAAGAAAAACGCTGCGCGGCAGCATGGTGGAACGAGGCTTGGACCGTTTCGGCGTGGCGCCGTCGGAGACCTTCCGGTCCCGTCCATCCGCTGCGAGCAGGGCGAGGGGGCGTGCAACACCTACCGACTGTGGAGCGGCTCGAGGGTAGGGCGCGGAGTCCCTTCCGCGCCACCCTGCGGTTGGCCTCCGGGTCCGAGGCTTGTTGTGGGCGCGGTGACCTCACCGCGCGATTGGCGTGTCCGCCGGGAGCCGCTTGAGCAGCGCGGTGGGGTCACCGCGCCTACATCGAACATCGAACAACAAACCACGAGCCGCGCGATGGGCCTGCGGCTTACAGCAACACACCGGCCATCGGATCGATGGCGCCCATCCGCAACGCGAACGTGTGCGCGATGCTGGCGGCGGCGTTTTTCGCGCGCTCGGCGCCGGGCCCGGCGAACGTCCGATCGACCGTGCGATGAAACAACTCCACCCAGCGGACGAAGTGTTCGCGCCGCACCGGCAGGACGGTGTGCGGCGGAAACGGACGGCCGGCGTAGCCGGGAATTCCGAGCACCAGACCGCTCCAGAAGGCGTACATCTTGGGGAGGTGCTCGGCCCAATCGACTTGCGCGACGTCCGTGAAGATCGGGTTCAGCAGGTCGTCCTCCCGGATGGCGCCATAGAACGCGTCGACGAGTTCCTTAACGTCGGCCGGCGTGGTGATGTCCTTCATCGGACGCAAGGTCTTCGCCTTCGCCTGCGCCGCAAGCGGGAATCGGGATTTTCCCGTACAGAACGCGTCCGCGCGCCCCGATGTAGAACGCGCCACCGCCCTTCAACTCGGCGCGCGACCCGTCGACCCCGCCCTACATTTTGGCACACGCCTTGGCGCCCCGCCTGCAACCTGGTCAAGCCGCCTTAGCGCGTGGCCGGCGCGGGATCGGCCGGATTGGAATTCGCGCCCGTCACGCTGCCGAGAACCGCCCCGGTCGAGCCTGCCCGCGCGGGCTTGGGTTCACCCGCCAGCATCCCGGTGTGCAGCGGCGCGCCGTACGGGAAACCGGCGACGCCGGCGAGAACGGTCCGCGGGTCATCCGGCGGCGGGATGTTGCCGTTCGGCACGAGCACGGTCCAGTCACGCGCGTGCCGCACGTGCATCGCATAGCGGTTCGAATCGAGGGTGAGCATGCCGAGCGTGAGCCCGATCTTGAGATTCTCGTGCGTCCGGACCACCCAGGCCTCGCGCCAGTTGAACGCCGGCGGCGGGTGCGATGCCCGGACGAACCAGTGCCCGATCAGCCGGTAACCGCGCGTCTTGTATTCGGGCGCGTTGGCGCGCAGGTCCAGTAGATCGTAGTTGATGCCGTTCACGCGGGCCACCACCCACGCGTGTTCCTTCCAATACGAGGCATCGAGCCGCCACGGGATTCCCAGCGCGGCCAGAAGGTGTGCCGCGAACACTGCGCGTCCGTCGCAATCGTCGCGGAGGTACGCCCAGCCGCCGGCGCGCTGCCGCGCGATCATCTCGTTCAGCGTCGCATGAAAGTCGTCCACGCCGTAAACCCGCTTGTCGGAATCGTACTCGACCAGCAGCGTCGTGACGTCGTTGACCATCGCGAGCTGGTGCAGCGGGTTGTGCGTGATCGCGCGGATCGCATTGGCGATGGGCACGATTGCCGGATTGTTTGGGGTCACGGTCCGCCACATGTCGTGGCGGAAATATTCGATGCTGTTGCGGTCGATCGACGGTTGCGGCGTGAAATCCGCCGTCGGGCCGGCAAAAGCCACCACGATTAGAACGACATACAGCAACGCCCCCGCAACCGGACGGACGAACGCTCGCGACTCAGGTATCCGCCGATGCGATGTATCCACGCCGACTTACTTCGGCGTAGGGGAAACCCCGATCGAGTCTTTTTTTCCCCGGCGCGAATGCCGGGTCCGAATCCGTTGCGCGCGGGGAAATTCCGGCACAAAAAATCGTCGTGCGCGATGCACGACGCCATGGGTTCCCGCAAAAAGTCGGGAGTCAAATCACGAGCGGCGGGGCGATTCATTCCCGACCCCGCGCCGCCGCCGGCCGCGCTTTCCCTCAGCGAACGTGCGCGGCGCGGTTCCGACGTGCCGGCTTGGTCGGGGGATGACGGCGGCAGTGGGCCGGATTGCGCAGCGTGGCCAAAATCTGCAGCTCGGTGGGCGTCGGGATCATCTTCATGCACTGACCATACGCCGCGCGGCTTCCCGCCGAAATCCGGCCACCTTCCGAACCCCTTATGGGAGAATCACGGCGGAGGGTGCGTGAGGCGCCAGGCGGCCTACCCACCAACCGGTTTCCAACTGCGAACGCCCAACAACCAACAACGAATCCCCAACAACCAATCCCCTCTACTCCCCCTGCGTCGCCTGCAGCAGTCGCTGCAGCTCGGGACGAAGCTGCCGGAGTTCGCGCAGGTGCACGGCCGAAAGCCGCTGGATCAGCGCCTCGCCGCGCGCGGTCAGACGGACCTCGATGCGGCGCCGATCCTCGCTCGACACGTGCCGCCGCACGATCTGCCGCCGCGCCATCCGGTCGATGAGCCCGACGGCGCTGTGATGCTTCAACTGGAGCCGCTCGGCCAGTTCGCCGATCGTCGCATACTCCCGGTCCGGAAAGCCTTTGATCACCAGCAGGGCCTGATGCTGCTGCGGCGGGATGCCCGCGGCGTGGGCGGCTTCATGGCTGAAATTCAGGAACAACCGCAGAGCGTGCCGCCAGGCCGCCAGCGTTTCGTAGTGTCGTTTCGTGATCTCGACCGATGTCCGGGCCATGCTCCCGCGCAACATAGCCCGGGGCCGCTCGCAGACAAGGACCAAGGACCGGCGGCCGTCCCCTGCGGTCAACGCACTGGAGCGGCCGGCCGCGACACTTCGCGCAACGCCTCCGCGGACATCCGGGCGTCGGCATCGACGGCGATGTCCGCCAGCGAGACGATCCCCGTCAGTCGCTTCTCCCGCGTCATCACCGGCGCGCGCCGGATCCGGTGTTCCTCCATCAACCGTACCGCGGCGTCGAGCGGCTCGTCGTCGTACACGAACACGACGTGCGGCGACATCACGTCCCGCACCTGCGTCTGGTTCGGATCGAGCCCGCCCGCGACCGCCCGGATCGCGATGTCGCGATCAGTGAGGATTCCGATGAGCACCTGGTGCTCGCAGACGGGCACCACGCCGACGTCCAGCTCGCGCATCAGCCCGGCTGCCTCAACCAGGTTGTCGTCGGGTCGGACGCACTGCACGGCCGGGGTCATGATCTCGCTGATCTTCATGTGGCGCGAGCGTAGCAGTCGGCCGCCACCGCGCCCATCGGGTCTGAATCGCCGTCGGCGGTGGGGGAATGCCGGACGCCCGTCGACCGCGCCTTCCGGCGCGGCCGCCGTCGATTCTCTGGGCGGCGACGGACAGCCCCCGCCCCGCCGCCTTCGTCACTTCGCCGGGGCGGTGACCAGTCCGCGGCGCTCGAGCAGCGGTTCGATGTACGGATCGCGACCGGTGAACGCGTGGAACAGCTTCATCGCGTCGTCGGTGCCGCCGCGCGAGAGCAGCGTCTGCCGGAAATGGTCGCCATTGGCGCGCGTGAGCCCGCCATGCGTCTTGAACCATTCCACGCTGTCGGCATCGAGCACCTCCGCCCAGATGTACGAATAGTAACCCGCCGAGAAGTCGTTGTTGAAGATGTGGAGGAAATACGTGCTGCGATAGCGGGGCGGCACTGGCGGAAAGTCGACGCCGGCCCGGTGCAACGCCGCCGCTTCAAATGCCACCACGCCATCGGCATTCGGGACCTGGTCCGGGGTGAGCTGGTGCCACGCCTGGTCGAGGAGCGACGCCGCGAGATATTCGGTCGTCATGAACCCCTGGTTGAACTTCCGCGTGGCCAGCATCTTTTCCAGCAGCTCCTGCGGCATCGCCGCGCCGGTCTGGTAATGGCGCGCGTAGTGTTTCACGACCTCCGGCCAGACGGCCCACATCTCGTTCACCTGCGACGGGAACTCCACGAAGTCGCGCGGCACGTCCGTCCCGCTGAACCGCGGGTAGCGCACGTCCGAAAGCATGCCATGCAGCGCATGGCCGAACTCGTGGAACATCGTCGTCACCTCGTCGAACGTGAGCAGCGCGGGCTGGCCGGGCGGCGGCTGCGGGATGTTGAGATGGTTCGCCACGATCGCCTTGCGGCCCAGCAGCGTCGACTGGTCGACATAGGAATTCATCCAGGCCCCGCCGCGCTTGGCTGGACGGGCAAAGTAGTCGGCGATGAAGATCGCGAGCGGCGCTCCGTTTGCGTCAAAGACGTCGAACACCCGGACGGTCGGCTCGTACACCGGCAGGTCGTGCCGCTCCTTGAAGGTGAGGCCGTAGAGCTGGTGCGCGGCGTAAAACACGCCGTCGAAGAGCACGTGGTTCAGCTCGAAATACGGTTTGAGCTGCGACTCGTCGAAATCGTATCGGGCCTTGCGGACTTTCTCCGCGTAGAAATCCCAGTCCCAGGCCGCGAGTTTGAACCCGCCATGTCCGGCATCGATCAGCGCCTGCATATCGGCGGCCTCGCGGCGCGCGTTCGCGACCGCCGGGCGGGCGAGGTCCGCCAGCAGCTTGTTCACCGTGGCGACGGAACCGGCCGTCTCGTCGTCGAGGAAATAGTCCGCATAGGTGCGATAACCCAGCAACGCCGCCCGGTCGGCGCGCAGCCGCGCCAGCTCGGCGACGACCGCGCGGTTGTCGTAGGGGCCGCCATGGCTGCAGCGCGCGAGGGAGGCCTGCTCGATCCGCTCGCGGAGCGCGCGGTTTTCGAGCGAGGCGAGGGCGGGCTGGCCGCTGGTGTTCATCAGCGCGATCACGTACTTCCCGTCGTGGTGCGTCTCCTTCGCCGCCGCCTCGGTGGCCGCGATCTCGTCGGGCGACATGCCCGCGAGTTCGGCGCGGTCGGAGACGACGATCGCCTCGGCATTGCTCTCGTTCTGGACGTTCTGGGCGAACTCCGTTTCCAGCGCGGCGATCCGCTGGTTCATCTGCTTCAGCCGTTCCTTGTCGGCCTCGCCGAGTTTGGCGCCGGCGCGCACGAAATCCTTGTAATAGCGCTCGACCAGATGCTTCGACTCGGGATCGAGCCCCAGCCGGTCGCGCTGCTCGTAGACCGCTTCGATCCGCGCGAACAGTTTGCCGTTCAATTCGATCGCGTCGGCGTGTGCGGCCATCTTGGGGGCCATCGTCTTCTCGACGGCGCGGAGCGCGTCATCGCCGTTGGCACCCACGAGATTGGAGAAGATCGCCTGGACGCGTTGGTAGCGGAGGCCCGACTTCTCCAGGGCGACGAGGGTGTTGTCGAAGGTCGGCGCGGCGGGGTTGTTCGCAATCGCGTCCACCTGCTTCAACTCCTCGGCCATCGTGACATCGAACGCCGGAAGGAAATCTCCGGATTTGATCCGGTCGAACTGCGGATAACCGAGCGGCAGCGTGCTGGGCTCGAGGAGGGGGTTGGCGGCGGCGCCGCCACCGGTTGAATCGGCATCGGCGGCGCGCAGCGCGGGTATGACGGCGAGCCAGAGGGCCGTACACGCGAAGATCAGGGTTCCCGCGGCCGGCAACCGGGGTGCGGATACAAGAAGGGATAACGACATGGGCTATGACACTGCTGTGTCATAAGCCCATGGCAAGGCGGCGTGTGGCCGAAGGGTTCCGGGCCGGCCCGACCGGAGATTTGTGTCGCCCGCCCTGAGCTTGTCGAAGGTC
>DASZYH010000295.1:0-91551 GCA_035545515.1 Opitutaceae bacterium | reverse complement strand
AGAGAAGAAGCGAGCCGGCGCAGGCGAGCCGGCGCCAGACGGGGTTGGCTGGAATCAGGAGCATAAAGAGGCAAGTCGCAGGGTGAAATCAAAGGTTCCGCGGTGGGGTGAGAGTGCAAGCGGCAAGGTGGACGTGCGAGTTGGACAATGCGGTTGATAAAGCCGGGATAATATTCGGCCTGACAAACGGGCGGAAACGTAGGGTCGGGCCTTACATGTCACCTGTGGCGTGACTGTCAGATCCCGCCAATTTTCGAGATGACATACTCTGGATTGTCATTGGCTCCATATCGCTGCATGTTGGTTAGCGATACCCATATGATAACCGACAAATTGAAAGAGCTTCAGGCCCTGAAGGACAAGGCAGCCGCCCTCGAGGCGTCGATTGCCGAAGAGCGGACCCGCACTCTGGCGGGCCTGCCCAAGCAATACGGATTCGACGACGTCGATTCGTTCGTCGACGCCGTGCTGGCCGCCAGCGGCCGCGGGGCGGGACGCCGCCGGGGCCGTCCGCCCGGCAGCGGCGGCGGCAAGAAGACGCGCCGGCCGCGCGCCACGATCACCGACGAGACGCGGACGCAGGTGAAGAAACTCGTCGAGTCCGGCAAGACCGGCGCCGAAATTGCCAAAGCCGTCGGGATCTCGCTCCCGAGCGTGCAGAATATCAAAAAGGCGCTCGGCCTCGTGAACGCCCGTAAATAACATTTTTTAGCTCGCCATTTTTTGTCCAACCCCGCGCCCGGTGGCGCGGGGTTTTTTTGCGCACATTTTGTCATGGTGCCGCCCGCGGTGGCGGCGCGTCCGTCCGTGCCGGCTGTAGTGCGATTGCGCAAGCTGCTGGGGCACGGCGCGAAACCGAATCGCGGCGAGGGGGCGCACGAAATACTTTATTCTACTGTTAGTACGAGTTTGGGGCCTGACGAACGCGATCGCTTTTGCGTAGGGTCCACTCCGGTCCGAGGCCGTGCGCGTTTCGCCCCACCTTTTTCGTTCCCCGCCTATTGCCCCTTTTTCCCCGATGCCGACGACGCGGAGTGCGCATTGGCATCTCACAAACCCGACCAAACAGACCAACACTCCAGACATCATGACCAGACGTCCCAACATACCCAAATACGCCTCGATCATGGCCGCCGCGACCTGTCTCGTCGCGGTCCATGCCCGAGCGCAGCAGGTGGCGGATACGTCGACCGCGGCCACCCCCAAGGATGATGCCGCCTCCGACCAGGCCATCGTGCTGTCGCCGTTCACGGTGAGCTCCACCGAGAACTCGGACTCGTATCAAGTTCAGGATACGCTCGCCGGCACGCGCGTGCGCACGAAGCTGAGCGACGTCGGCTCGGCGATCAGCGTCGTCGACTCGAAGTTCATGTCGGACATCTCGGCGACGAATGCGCAGAGCCTGCTCCAGTACACGACCAACACGGAGGTCGGCGGCATCTACGGCAACTTCGGCGGCATGGGCAACGCCGCGACGATCTCCGAGAGTTCGCGCCTGCTCCAGCCCGACAACGATACGCGCGTCCGCGGCCTGGCGGCGGCGGACAACACGAGGAACTACTTCCTCACGAGCATCCCGTGGGACAACTTCAACATCGACCGCATCGACATGCAGCGCGGGCCGAACTCGATGCTGTTCGGCGTCGGCAGCCCGGCCGGCATCATCAACGCGAGCCTGAACGACGCGATGTTCCAGACGCAGGGGAAGGTCCAGAATCGGATCGGCCAGTATGGCAGCATCCGAAACCTGATCGACCTGAACTATGTGCTCCTCCCCGACGAACTGGCCGTCCGCGTGGTCGGCCTGGATGACAACGAGGAGTACCGGCAGAAGGGGACGTTCAACCACCAGAAGCGTGGGTACGTGGCCGTCCGCTACGATCCGAAGTGGCTGCGGATACCGGGGGCACGCACGGAGATCCGCCTCAACGACGAATACGGCACCGTCAGCTCGCGCAATCCGCGCACGCTGCCGCCCGTCGACCAGATTACGCCGTGGTTCACCGGGCTCAACAAGCTGACGGTGGATCCGTTCGTGGCGCACCAGACCAACGGCGTCGCCGCCGGCGCGACCTCGAAGAACGGAAACCCGTGGATCGACCAGAGCACCATGGGCCGGATGTTCTGGTCGAACATCGTGTATACCTTTCCGACGCTCGGGAGCGTCGCGCCGTCTTCGATCGGGGAAAACTACGATATCGGCGTTCCGTACGGCATCGGCGTCGTCAACAACAATGACCACAGCCAGCCGACCCGGACGACGTTCCCGATCACGGGTGCGATCCAGGGCATTCCCTTCGCGCAGCCGGTCGGCATCGCCTCGTACTCGAATTACGCCATTTTCGTCGGCCTGCCGGGCGCGCAGTACGGCGCGTATCGCGACAAGCTGCTGACCGACCCCTCGGTGTTCGATTTCTACGACTATACGCTCGATGGTCCGAACACGCACCAATACCAGGACTGGAACGGTTTCAATGCGGACATCTCGCAGACGTTCCTCGACAACCGGCTGGGCCTGGACGCCGCGTACTACAACGAGCGGTACAAGAATGGCGGCGAGAACTACCTTACGGACCAGAGCTACGCGATCAGTGTCGATGTGAATTCGACGCTGCCGAACGGATCGCCGAATCCGAACGTCGGCCGGCCGTACTTCTCGACTGATGCCGTGTATGGCAATGGTGAGACCCGGAACAACCGCGACTCGTGGCGCGGCGAGGTGTTTGGTGACCTCCGGTCGAAGGACTTCTTCGACAGTCCGCTGCTCCAGTCGATCCTCGGCCATCACCACGTGACCGGCCTGGTGTCCCGCGACCAGCTGACGACGACGGGAATGTCATGGGCGCGCTGGGACACGACGCAGGACTGGCTGACGTCGGTGGGCGGCTCCCAGTCGCTGAACGGCGGTTCCCGCAATGTCGATGTCGTCAATTACATCGGGCCATCGCTGACCGGGGTGAGCAGTCCCGCCGGCCTGCATCTCGGCGGCCTGACGACGATGAACGTGCCGGGCGCGATGCCGAGCGTGTCGTATTTCAACTCGAACTGGAAATATCCGCTCAATCCGTCGGATCCGGCCTTCGTGGACCCGAACGCGCCGTACACGCTGCCGCTCGCGACGCAGCCGTATGGCACCCAGCCGGGCGACCCCGTGCTGCAGGGCAACCAGTCGCAAAATCCGGCCAACTACAAGGGCTGGACCACCGCAAGTCAGACGATCCTGAACGCGGACAACGGCCAGAAGAACCAGCTCTATTTCTCCGGCACCAAGAACACGAGCACCGTGACCTCCCAGGCGATCACGTGGCAGGGTTACATGTTCGACGACTCGGTGGTGCCGGCCTTCGGCTGGCGGCGTGACAAGGTCACGCTCGCGGCGAAGTCGGCCCCTTATCTCGACGCCGCGCAGGGCCTGGTCGATCCGTTCGACTACAACTCCGGCCCGGTGCAGGCCTCGGATCAGCAGGACAGCCGCACGTGGTCCGTGGTCGTCCACACGCCTCCGTTCATCAAGAAGTTCCTGCCCAAGGGCACGGACGTGAGCCTGTTCTTCGACACCAGCCAGAACTTCCAGGCGCAGAGCATCCGGAAGGACTACGTCGGGAACACGATTCCGGACGCCACGGGCAAGACGAAGGAATACGGCGTCGTCCTCTCGGCGCTCGACGGCAAGGTGTCGTTCAAGGCGAACTGGTACGACACGAAGGTCGAGAACGCGTCGCTCACGGGCAACCAGCTCGGCAGCAGCGCCTACATGCTGTACCTGCTCCCGACGTGGGCCGCCGCGCATGCGGAGGTGCTCTACGCCGGCCTGAACAACCTGTCGATCAATGGGACGAGCGTGCAAAGCGAGCCGTGGTTCTGGGATTACTCGAGCCAGTACAACGGCACCCCGTATGGCGCGCAGCCGCGCGGCCCGGCCGAGGCGGCCGGCGATGCCGCGGAACTCGCCTCGATCAAGGCGTTCGCCGACAATTCGCTGCCGCAGAGCTTCTATGACGTCTACGGCATGCCGATCAGCGTCGCGAACATGAAGGCGGGCAACTGGACGAGCGCGGTCACCCAGCCGAACTGGAACCCGATCACCCAGGGTGCCGGCGCGCTGCAATCCTCGACGGGTGGCACGGTCGGCGGCATCAGCCCGTCGGCGACGGTCGACACCGAGTCGAAGGGCATCGAGCTCGAGCTGTATGCGCAGCCGCTGCAAAACTGGAACATCACCATCAATGCGGCGAAGGACACGTCGACGCGCCAGAACCTGAACAAGACACTCGTCGCCCTGATCACGCAGGAGGAAACCCTCTGGAACAGCGCGGCCGGCGACATGCACCTGTGGAGCGCCGGCGGCCAGACGATGCGGGCCGTGTTCAACCAGAACATCTATGGTCCGTACCAGAACCTGCTCGCGCAATCCGGCACCCAGGTCCCCGAACTGCGGCCGTGGCACGCGAACGCGATCACGAACTACTCGTTCGACACCGGCATCCTCAAGGGTGTGAACGTCGGCGGTGCGTACCGCTGGGAGCAGGGCGAAATTCTCGGTTACGCCCTCAACCCGACGACGCAACTGATCGACGTGAACAAACCCTGGAAGGGCCCCTCGGACTCGCACGCCGACCTCTGGGTCGGCTACACGCGGAAGCTCTCGCACCGCCTGACCTGGCAGATCCAGCTGAACGTGCACAATGTGGGACAGCGCGCGCGATTGATTCCGATCGCGGTGGAGCCGGATGGCACTCCGGCCCAGTTCCGCATCATGGACGGCCAGTACTGGGAATTGGCGAACACGATCAAATTCTGAGTACGTCGCAGGCGAAGTGATTCGCCGGCGAGACTCGCGGTGCCGGAGCAGGTCCCGGCACCGCTTTTTTTTGCCCGCCGGGTCCGGTGATCAGGGAACCCAGGCGTGGCCGAATTGCTGGTGGTACGCGGCGGTGAGCTGGGCCACGCGGGACGCCTCGATCCGCGGCTGGCGGGCGATCCGGCGGAGCCACTGGCGCGCGTCGGATTCGTTTCCGCTGGCGATGGCGTAATAGGCAAGGGCGATGAGGGCGACGGGGTTTCCGGGCTCCACGTCGAGCGCCTTTTTCAGGTCCTCGATTCCCTCGTCGACCCGATTCTGGCCGATCAGAATGTTGCCCAATTCAATGTAAGCATCCGGCTCGTTGGGGCGTAGCCGGATGGACGTGCGATACTCCGCGATCGCCTCGCCGAGTCGGCCGGCGCCCCGCAGCCGCCGCGCCAACAGGAGATGCAGGGCGGGCGAGTCCGGGCACTGCCGCAAGCCTGAGGCCAGTGCCTGCGCGGCGGCTTCGGGCGATCCGAGCCGGGCTTGAAGATCGCTCAACTGGGCCCAGCCGTCCGAGAAGTTCGGCGCGAGGATGGTGCAGCGCTGGAGCTGATCGAGTGCCGGGGCGAGCTGGCCTTCCGCGACCAGCACGGAACCAAACTGAAAAGAAAGCATCGCGTCGTCCGGTGCGAGCGCGAGGGCGCGCCGGAGCAGGCGGTCCGCGGTGGCGAGGTCCCCGCGGGAGGTGGCGAAGCCCGCGACGGTCGAAAGCCGGTAGGGCTCGTAGCAGTCGTCGATCAACTCGTCGACCCACGGATCGGGAGGATCGCGATAGGCGCCGGAGGCCTTGGCGCGCGCGCGCACCTCCTCCGCCGCCTCTCTCTGGCCAAAATGTTCGTAGACCGTGACGATCAGATCGTAGCCGAGCGTGTAGTTCGTCTTTGCGACCAGCTTTTCGAGGCGGGCGCGGGCGTCCTCCCAGCGTCCCGCTTCGATGTCCAGGCGCGCGAGTCCGAGCAGCGCATACGATTCGTCGGGCTGGCGGTGGAGGATATCCTGATAAACGGCTGCGGCGTCGTCGGGTCGGTTGCTTTTGAGCAGGAGTTCGCCGAGGCGGAGCCTCGCCGGCAGATAGTCGGGCGCGAGCCGGAGGACCCGCCGCCAGAGCGCCAGCGCGGGCTCCGCTTCGCCATAGCCGGCGAGGATCGTGGCATGGCGATGCGGCCACCGCGGCTCGGCCGGCTCGAGTTTCTCCAGGAGCTCATAGCACGGCAGCGCCTGACGGTAGAATCCATTCGCGTGATAAAGCCGGCTCAGCTCCTCCAGCCCGGCGACCGATCCGTTCGCGGCGGCGGAGAGCTTCTCCTTCAGCACGCGGGGCCAGCCCGTGAGGTCGGGTGGGGGCGGCAGCTCGGCCCTGAGTTCGGCCCGCTGACGGGCGACGCGCCACCACCAACCGCCACCGCCGGCAACGGCGACGGCGAGTCCGAGGAGCAGGAGACGTTTCTTCATCGGCGATCAGCGGCGCCACAGCGTGATCCGCCCCAGGTGCTCGTACGGCGGACTGACGTAGAACCCTCCGGTGACGAGCACGGGCTGGCCGTTGCCGTCGAAATCGCCGGCCGTGACCGTAATCTGATCCTTGGGAAACTGAGCCAGCACGTGCCCGTCGAAATTCATCCGACCGTCGTTCCGGAACCACATCAGCGAGGTCGTTCGCGCGCCGGGCATCCGGGCGGCAAATGCCGCCACCGCGACGACGTCCATGTGCCCGTCGCCGTCGAGGTCCACGCCGACCGGGCTGTAGGCGCCCGGCAGATCGCCGATCCGATGGTACTGGAAATTGCCGCCGCCGAGATTCTCGAGCCATTGGACGCCGTGCCACGGTCGCGGTCCGGGCGTGGCCGATGGCCCGAAACCATCGCCGTTCGAATAGAGAATGTCGGGGCGACCGTCGCCATTGAGGTCGCAGACGCTGATGCCGCTGCTGCCGTAATCCTCGTTCGTCGAGCCCCAGATGCGCTTCGAGTCGAAGCCGTGGCCGTTGTTCTGGAAGTAATAGATTTCCTCCCACTGCTGCGACACGACGGCGGCGATGTCCGGCCGCCCGTCGCCATTGAAGTCGGCGACGCAGACATTGATGGCGCCGGAAAGCTCGAGCAGGACGTGACGCTTGAACGTCCACGGGCCAGTGCGCTCCATCCAACAGACGTCACCCTGGTCGTAGCCGAACTGGGCCACCGCGAGGTCGAGCCGGCCATCGCCGTCGAAATCGGCCGCCCGGATGTCGGTCACGCGCTCCGTGTTTTCCAGCACGGCGTGCGGCGTGAAATGCTCATGGCCATCGTTCTCGAGGAGGTAGATCGTCCCGATCCGGTCGTTGTCGGGGAAGATGACGCCCATGCTCGCGACCAGGAGGTCGAGGTGCCCGTCGCCGTTCATGTCGGCCGCTTCGGCATGGACCGGTGCCTTCAAATCGCTGGCGAGGACATGCTCCTCGAATTTCCCGCGCGAGGCCTGCCGGAGCCACAGGACCTTGCTGTTCTGAGCGTCGCAGGCCACGACGTCGAGGAGCCCATCGCGGTCGAGGTCGATCGCGTTGACGTGGGCGATCCAGGGCGGCCGATCGATCGGTGCGCCGAGGGGAACGGGGTTGAGCCCGCTGAATTCAGCAGCGGGGCGGCCCGAGGTATTTCGGCGGGCGGACGCGCGACGCGAGCACCCGCCGCAGCCAAGCATCATCGCGGCGAGGACGACGGGGAGCAGGACGGCAGGGGCGCCGTACCATGCACGTGGGGACATGGTGCGAGATTTGCGGCGGCGTTGCGGATTGCAGCACCAAAAGGTTTTGGCGCGGCGAAAACGCGAGGGAATGGATCTCGCCGGCCGCCGCCGAAGGGAAGATTGCCGGGTGGGAGCGGGCGGCGGGGCGAAAAAAGGCGGCCCTCGACGGAGGGCCGCCCGTTGCACCACTGGCGGAGAAACTACAGATCGAAACTGACCTGTAGAATATACTGGGTCGGGTCGATGATGCGGTACGCGTTTGGCGTTCCGTCGGGGAACGCGCCGATCGGCTGCAATCGCCCGTTCTCGCCGATATTGCGCACGTTCAACTGGAACGTCGTGCCCACCCGGTTCGCGAACAGCTTCGTCCGGTAACTGGCGAACGCGTCGACATAGGTGTGCGCCTTGTCCCAGATCGGGGTGTTCGGATCGAGCTCGGTGATCACCGCCGGCAGCTGCTGCAGGCCGTAGTAGCCGATCGCGCCCTTGTCCTCCCAGCGGACGGCGCCGCCGACCTTCACGTTCTTGAGGAACCGGTTCTCGGTGAAAGCGGCGAGCTGGAGGCTCGAGCTGAGCTTGAAGTTGTACTGGCGCACGCTCGGCTGGGACTTGCCGTCGAGCTGCTTGATGACGCTGTAGGGTGCGTTGACGAACGACGCGAAGTTCTGCGCCGGCGTCTGCGAGCCGCCATAGTTGTGCAGCCACCACAGGTGGTTCGGATTGTCCGCGGTGGCGACCCAACCCAGCGACGACCCGGTGCCGAGGTTCGGATCGGTGTTCGGGTCGACGATCGAGGTCCAGACCGGCATGCGCTGGTTGATCCACTGCTGCACGGTGTCGGAGACGTTCGCGTTGATCGTCTTCTGCTGCGTGACGGAGCCCGCGATCGTCCAGTAGTTCGTCGGATTGATGTTCAGCTCGAGCTCGTTGCCGGTCGCGATGATGTCGTTCGTCGCTGCGATGGTGCCGGCCCGGAAGTTCGTCGCGAGGGCATTCCAGGTTTCGACGGGGATCTTCATCGTGTCGGCGACGGCCTGCTGGACCTGGGCGGCGCTCCAGTCGGGATGGAGGAGCGCATTCCAGGCGGTGGCGCGGGTGGCGAGCTCGTAGGCGTCGCTGGCGACGTCCAGGTCGATGCGGAGCACGCGCTGGGCGACGGTGTTGGCGTCGCTGTTCCGGGCGTTGACCTGCTTGGTGATGTAGTGGTTGAACCGCAGCACCGCCTTGCCATCGAACATGTTCAGCCAGAACCCGTACTCCTTGTCCGTGCCGGTGACGTTCGGGAGCGGCCGGAGATAGAGGTCCACCGCCGGAGCCTGCGGGACGAAGTTGTCGGACTTGCTGAACGTGAGCGACAGGCTTCGGCCCATCTCGCCGAAGAAACGGCCGACCGCGCTGCCGCTGTTGGCCATCGAGTTCATGAACGGCAGCTCCTGGAAAGGACGAGCCACGATGCCGAGGGTCTTGGTCTTGCCGGCACTGTAGCGGTAGTCGCCCGCGGCCCAGTGGTTGTCGTTCGCGAAGTCGTGCTGGGTGTTGTTGGCGACCAGCTGGGGAACCGCGCCGAACTTGGAATACACCTTGTCCTCGCGCAGGCCGTAGGTCGTGACGAGCGCGTCGTCGAAGAAATGGCTCTGCAGGACGGCGCCCGGCGTCTTGATGATCTTCTTCAGGTTGTTGTTTCCGCCGGTGTTGTCGGTCGTGGCGGGGAGCGCGAGCCCGGCGGGGTCGCGGACGAACGTGCCGGTGCCGGCGACCGGAATGCCCTTGGCTGCGCCCGAGGTGCCGAGCGTGTAGCCGCCCCAGACGAAGGGATACGTGCCATAGCTGAAGTCGCCGGGCGCGTAGTCGACATTGGCGCCGTTGGCGTCGCCGACGTAGTACCGCAGGTACTGCCGCGTGATATTGGCGCCCGCCTGCGGTCCGCCGGTGACGTTGCCCTGGACCGCGCGGCCCTGGTTGGCGTTGAATCCGGTCAGCCCGAGCTGCGTCCAGGAGTGATCCGTGGTGAGGGCCTCGCGGTAGCTGTAGGCCCGATCGACGCGGTACTTGTATTCGTCATACGCGCTGAACTGCTGGAGGCCGAACCACTTCGTCCAGTTCTTCTGCTGGCGCAGGTCGAGCTTGTACGCGAGCTGGACGCGGTACGTGTCCCATTTCGAGGGCAGCCAGCGGGTGAGGGGTTCGTTGACCCCGATGTAGGGACGGCCGACGTACGGGTTCGGCGTGCCGTCGAGATTGCGCTCGTTGACGTCGACCAGGAGCTGGCCGCTCTGGCCGCTCGTGCCGGAATTGCCGATCGGCGTCCGCTGGTAGCGGAGCGAATCCTCGCGGAAGAAACCCACCTGGGCGGCGAGCGACTGCGTCGGGGTGTTGAAGACGGACTGGTCGAGCTTCACATCGTACGTGTTCGTCTGGTCCATCAGGCGGTTGACCGCCGAGAGATTGATCTTCGCCCAGTCGTAGACGCTGTGATCGCCGACGGAGGGCGTCGTGGTCCAGAGGGGCTGGTTCGTAAAGCGGCCGAGCGTGGCGCCGACGATCCCGGACTGCATCAGCCGGACGGGCTGGCCGTTCGCGGCGGGCGTGGGAACCGGGGCCGTGAGCGAATTGGTGCTGGGAGCACTCCAGTAGCCGATGCCGTTCTGGTCGACGTAGAGATTGCCGCGGGTCTGCATCGTGCCCGCGCGCGAGATTGGAATCCACGAGGGAATGGCGCCATCGCTCGTGTAGGGTCCAAACGTCTGTCCGTTGACATGGACGACCTCCGCGACCGGATCCCACGTCGGCTGGCCGGCCTTGAGCCAGCCGGTGACGTAATCGCGGGGAGGCGTGAAGTTTGGCCGGTTGCCGTTCATCCGGTAGTGCAGCATCGACGCGCTGATCGTCGTGCTCTTGAAGGGCTGGAACTTGATCATCGCGTTATACCGAACGGTATTCACGCCGGATGGCTGGCGGACGAAGCCGTCGTGCTGGAACGCGGCGCTCGCACGAATCGCGAGGACGTTGGGCTTCAGCACCCGATTGGCGTCGAAGCTGGTCCGGTAGCCCTCGTAGCTGTCGGCGCGAACATCGACCTTCGTCCGATCACGGGAAAGATTGGCGGACACCGGGACGGTGTTCACGGTGCCGGCCGCATTGCCCAACCCGAAGACGTTGGCGTTGGGTCCGCGGCTGATCTCGACGCCATCGGTGATCAACGGATCCATCGGCGCGCGGCCCTGGGTCTCGTAGTTGTCGTACGATTGGTTGGCTGAACCGATGCCGCGGATGCGATTCGCGTTGGTCGGGTTCATCTGCACGTTGTCCGTGAGCTGCCCGTTCCGGTCCATGACGTAGTCCGTGTAGGTTCCGGTGCCCTCCGTTCCGGCCGTGTAGAGGAAGACGTCGTTTACGTCCAACATCGCGAAATCCTGCATCTGGTCCTTGGTCACCACCGTGAGCGAGGACGCGAGATCCTCGACCTTGGTGTTGAAGCGGGTGCCCGACATCGAATTTGCGGCGAAGTAACCCTTGTTGTCGGAGACCACCTCGAACGGGGAGAGCGTGACGATTTCGTCGTCCGTCCGGGCGGAGTTGTCCGCGGTCGAGGCGACGGCGGGCGGATTCGTTGCGGCGTCGGCGCCATCGGGCGCGGACGCCGGCGCGACTTGCGCCGGGAGAGCAGACGCGGCGAAAAGTGCCGCGAAGGCCTGCGCCCAGATCGCCGGGCGCAATGTTGTGGTGCGTGTAGTCATGGTTCGGCAAGCATTCGTGCCGGGACAGGCGCATGCTCGCGGTCAGACGACCATGCGTGCCGGGGCAGGTTTGTTTGGGAGCAAAAAGTTGGCTGGAAAGGAAAGGTCGCGGAACGACCCGGGAAACTGCCGCCGACGGCAAATGCCGATCCGGTATCCCGATACGGCCCCCGCCGATGCTGACAGTCTCCCTTCGATGATGAGTGCGCCCCGCTGGCGGGCGGGCCAATTTTCCTGCTGCGCGCATCGTTGACTAGCGTTGTGTCATAAACATACAAAATATTGGTCTACAATAATTAAGGATCATTGCCCCATTGCGTCCGGTGCCCATTCGCGCGATTCCACCGCAAGCCGCCGCCCGGCGGCAGGGGCAAAAAGCGGGCGGCATTTCCGTCCGCGACGACCGCGATGGCCCGCTCCCGCCGGCGATTTTTGATTCGCCTTTGGACCCGGGCTGCGCCGGAGGTACTCGCTTTCCATGCTCCAGATCATCCTCGAGAAGCCCGGCGCCTTCGCGGCGACCGACGTTCCGGAACCCCGGCCGGCCGACGGTGAAGCCCTGGTTCGGGTTCACCGGATCGGCGTTTGCGGCACGGATCTCCACGCATTTTCAGGACGCCAGCCGTTCTTCAGCTATCCGCGGGTGCTGGGACACGAACTCGGCGTTGAGATCGTGGATCCCGGGACCGACCCGCACGGGCTGAAGGCGGGTGACCGATGCTCGGTTGAACCATACCTCAATTGCGGCCGTTGCATCGCCTGCCGGCGCGGAAAACCGAACTGTTGCACCGATCTGAAGGTGCTGGGCGTGCACGTCGATGGAGGGATGCGCCCGGTCTTTGCCGTGCCGGCGCGCAAGCTGCACCGGTCCGCGAAGCTCGGCTTTGATCAACTCGCGCTGATCGAAACGCTCGGCATCGGCGCGCATGCGGTGGAGCGGGCGGAGATCAAGCCGGAGGACCATGTGCTCGTCATTGGCGCCGGACCGATCGGACTCAGCGTGATTCAGTTCGCACTGGTGACGGGCGCCACGGTGGCGGTGATGGATGTCAGCGCACCGCGGCTCGATTTCTGCCGCGACCGCCTCGGCGTGCATCATGTGATCATGGGCGGTCCCGATGCGACGGCGAAGCTGAAGGAGTTGGGCGGGGGCGACCTTCCGACCATCGTGATCGACGCGACCGGAAATCCCAAGTCGATGGCCGGGACGTTCGAAATGGCGGCGCACGGCGGGCGGATCGTCTTTGTCGGTCTGTTCCAGGGCGATCTCACGTTCAACGATCCCAACTTTCACCGGCGCGAGCTGACGGTGGCTGGCAGCCGCAATGCGCTCCCGGAGACGTTCGATCGCATCATTTCACTCGTCGAGTCCGGCCGGATCGACACGAGCCCGTGGATCACGCATCGGTTCGCACTGGCCGAGACGCCGAAGGTGTTTCCGGCGCAGATTGCCGGCAACCCCGCGGTGCTGAAGGCGATGATCGAGGTCGATCAATAGCGGGTGGGGGAATCGGTCCCACGACGGGAATTCGTGTTCCCTCGGGGTTCCGATCAGCCGGTGAGGCTAATCGACGCTGTAGAGGTCGGTGCTCTGGCCGGGTTCGACGATGGAAAATTCGCAGGTGCGGAGCACGGAGCGCACGTCGGCGAAGGCGAGTTCAACGGCGGCGCGCGAGTTGCAGTCCCGGGATAGGTGCGTCAGGTACACCCGCCGCCAGCGCGGACTCGCGACGGCCGCCAGGAGTTCACAGGCGGCGACGTTCGAGAGGTGGCCGTGACGGCCGCTGATCCGCTGCTTGGTCGACCACGGCCGGCGCACGTCGGCCTTGAGGAGCTCGGGGCAGTGGTTGGACTCGACGACGACGATGTCGCATTCCCGGATGCACTCGTGAACGTTCTGCGGCGCATAGCCGAGATCGGTGAGGACGACCACGGAACGCCGAGGCGAGAACAAGTCGCCGTCCGCGCCGGTGGTGAAGCGAAAACCGACCGGTTCCTGGGCATCGTGCGGAACGGCAAAGCTCTCGATCTCGAGATCGCGATACCGGAACCGCGATCCGGTCTGGAAGATCTGCCAGGCGGGGGTGTGGCCGAGGCCGCGCTGGACGGCGCGGGCGGTGGCGGCATTGGCGAAAACGTGGATCGACGGGAATTTCTTCAGGCCGTCGAGACCCGCGCAATGGTCGCCGTGTTCGTGCGTGAGGAAAACGGCGTCGATGCGGTCGAGCGATTCGCCGACGGCGGCAAGCAACGTGCCGAGCTTGCGCGCCGAGAACCCGGCGTCGACGAGGATCCGGGCGCTTTCAGTCATGAGCAGGGCCGCGTTCCCCGAACTGCCGCTTCCGAGAATGCAGAACCGCATCGCCATTGCCTGCGTTGAAGCGCGCCGACGAGCCGCCGCCAATCTTTTTCCAACGATCGCGTCACCCGGGCCGCATCCGCCTCCGGAAGATCCGCGATTTCCGTCAAACGTTGCTGCTGGTCGCGAGCGGTCCCGGAGGTTTCGGCTGGCCACGAATGCCGTTCGGCCGCATGTAAAACGACCGATGCTTCCCCACCCGACGCTGTCCCAGTATTATTCCAGCGCGGAGGCCAAGCCGGAGTTCGTCAATCGACTGTTTGATGCCGGGGCGAAGCATTACGACGCCGTCGTCGACTGGGGTTTCCTGCGGACGGGCTCGTTCTACCGGCGGTGGGCGCAGCAGCGGCACGGGTTGCGGCGCGGGATGCGCCTGCTCGACGTGGCGGCGGGCACCGGCCTGATGGCGACCGCGGCGGCCCGGATCCTGGGCGGCGCGCGCGACATCACCTGCCTCGATCCCAGCGAGGGGATGCTGGGCGTGGCTCGCGGCAAGCTGGACGCGACGTTTGTCGTGGGGCGCGCCGAGGCGATGCCGTTTCCCGACGCCTCCTTTGATTTTCTCACGATGGGATATGCGCTGCGGCACGTGACGAGCCTGGAAAACACATTCCGCGAATTCCGGCGGGTGCTGCGGCCCGGTGGCAAGGTGCTGATCCTCGAGGTGACGAAGCCGCGCGGTCCGGTCGCCGCCCGTTGCTTCCGACTGTACTTCCGCAACGTTTACCCGTTCTTCGCCGGTTTGATCACGCGCAGCCGGGATGCGCGGGAGATGATGCGCTACTACTGGGAAACGATGGATGCCTGCGTGCCCCCGGAATCGGTCCTCGCCGCCATGACATCCGCCGGCTTGATCGGCGCCCGGCGCGACGTTCAAATCACGATCTTCAGCGAATATTCCGCCGGTCGACCCTGACCGGCTTTTCCCTTCCACATGGAAAATTCCGTTCCAACTCCGGCTGATCCCGGTGCGTCCGGCCCGCCCATGGACAAGCTGCGGCACCTGCCGGCGCCAGCGCGGGCGGCCTTCGAGCGCTTCCAGGCCGACGGCGACGTGGCGGCGCTCGATCCCGTTGTGTTCGCGATTCTCGAGGATTACATACCGCAATCTCCGGATCGGGCGTTGAGCGAGTTTCCGCCGCACACCCGGCTGATCGAGGACCTGGGGTTCGATTCGCTCGCGATCACCGAACTGGTGTTCTTCACCGAGGACCTGTTCGGGATCACGATTGCGAACGAGGAAATCCTCCGGGTGCGGACGATCGACGACCTGCGCTTGTTCGTGCGGCGCAAGGTGACCGGCCGCCCGATGGCGGCCTGACCTGGGCATGCGGCCGGCACCCGCAATCACGGGGCTGGGGTTCATCACCAGCATTGGCAACGACTGCGAGTCGGTGTCGCGCAGCCTGCGCGGACTGCACCACGGCTTCGAACGCGTCGAATTTCTCGGCAATCCCGCGCTGCCGGTGAAGGTCGCGGGAACGGTCAAAGGCTTCGCCTTTCCGACGCCGAACTGGCGCGACTGGCGCTGGCCCGGCGCGTTCGCCGTCGACCGCGAGGTCATCCGTGGCTTGGCGCCCCATGGCGTTTACGCGCTTTGCGCGCTCCAGCAGGCGATCGCCGATGCCGGGCTGGCGGCCGCGGACCTGTCGGACGACGGGACCGGGTTGTTCTGCGCCTCGGCCGGCTCGCCGTACCTGCTTTCATATTACATGAACCAGATGTATGCCGCGCGTGGCGAGCGCGGCAATCCGATGGGGATCGTGTCGTCGGTGGCGGGGACGCTCAATTTCAACCTGGCCGCGCATTACCGGATCTCCGGCGCGGTGTGTGGGTTCGTGTCGGCCTGTGCCTCCTCGAGTCACGCCCTCGGCTATGCGATGGACGAAATCCGGCTCGGACGGCAGCGACGGATGCTGGTGGTCGGCGCGGAGGACATGACGGCGGAAAGCATCCTGCCATTTGCAAGCCTGCGGGCGCTCTCGGTGAACCCGGATCCGGCGACCGCCTCGCGGCCGTTCGACCAGCGACGGGACGGGTTTGTCGGCACCGGTGGCGCGGTGGCGTTGGTGGTGGAGGACAGGGAGGAAGCGCACCGCCGCGGCGCCCGGGTCTATGCGGAGCTCGCGGGGTGGGGGCAGGCTGGTGACGGGTACAGCGTGGCGGCGTCGCATCCGGAAGGCGCCGGGTTGCGCACCGCCATGCGCCGGGCGCTGGCGGACGCCGGGGTGACGCCGCGCGACATCGGGTACGTGAACGCCCACGCGACCTCGACGGTCGCGGGCGATCGTTCCGAGGCGGTGGCCCTCAAGGCGGTGTTCGCCAACGGCGAGCGGCCGAAAGTAAGCAGCACGAAGGCACTGACCGGACACGGTCTGTCGCTCGCCGGGGCGATGGAGGCGGCGTTCTGTGCGCTGGCGATCCGGGACGGCTTCATTCCCGGCGCGGCCCATCTTGAAGAGGTCGATCCGGCCTGCGACGGACTCGACCTGCCCCGTGAGACGGTCGACCAGGACCCGGGCATCGTGTTGAACAACAGCAGCGGGTTTGGCGGCAGCAACGTCTGTCACGTGCTGCGGCGTTCGGATGCGGCGGACCGCCACGCCGGCGGGTGAGCGGGCGCGCCAAATCAGGGGATCGCCGGCCGAATTCCCGGCCGATCCGTGTATCGGCTTGCCGCGACGGTCGCCGTTTTCCTTGATCGCGCCATGTCAGATCCGCTGCGGTCCCGCCTCAAAACGCTCATCGTCGAGACCCTCAGGCTCGATGACGTGCGGGCCGAAGATATTCCCGACGACGAACCCCTCTTCGGCTCCCCCCGCTTCGGACTCGATTCGATCGACGCGCTGGAACTGGTGGTGCGGCTGGAGAAGGAATTCGGCGTGAAAATCGGAAGCAGCGAGGAATCACGACGGGCGCTGGCGAGCGTCGCGTCGCTCGCCGCATACATCCAGACCTCCCGGCCCGCGACCGAATCGTAGCCGCCGGATCCAGCTCGGCGTAAATGGCTGCCATTGCGGAAACCCTGCCGGTCGGCATCGAGGCGTGCGATTGCGTCACCGCCTTCGGCGACGCTGCGGAGACGGCGGCGGCGCTGGTGGCAGGTCGCATTGCGCTGCAACTCCGGCCGGTCCTTGGCCGGGACGGCGGGGATCCGGTGCCGCTTGCGCTCGCGGACACGATGGACGAATCGCTGCCGCCAAGGTGGCTGGCGCGAGTGCGGACCACCGCCGCGGCGATCCCCGCGGATGAATGGGGCTCGGCTCGTCGGCCGGTGATTGTCACCAGCAGCAATTTCGGTGTGGGGAGCCTGTACGCGTTCATGCGGGACCGGGATGTGCGCCACCTCGCGCATGGGACGCCATACGCGACCGTCGATCTGGTTCGACGGGAGCTGGGATGGGGCGGGAATGTCACGCTATTCTCCCACGCCTGCGTCACGGCCCATCTTGGGCTGGCGCACGCGGCCCGCCTGCTGCACGGGGGGCTCGCCGACCGCGTGCTGGTGTTCAGCTTCGATTTCGTCAGCCCCTTCGTGGCCGGCGGATTTCACAGCCTGAAAATCCTGAACGGCGTGATGCCGGCGCCGTATGCCCGCCGCGAGATCGGTGCGATCGGGCTGGGCGACGGAATGGGCTATGCCGTGCTGTCGCGCAGCCGGACGCCGTCCTTCCGCATCGCCGCGCACGCGTTCTACAACGAAATGCACCATTTCACGGGCAACGAACCGGCGGGGGCGGGGTTCGCCGTCACGGCGGGGGCCATTGCCGCCGCGGCGCGGGACCGTCGCGTGTGGGTGAAAGGCCACGGCACGGGCACGCTCGAGGCAGGGCGGCTCGAGGCCGAGGCTCTGGCGCGGGAGTTTCCGACGGCACCACTCGTTTCCTGGAAGGGCAGTCTCGGGCATACCCTCGGGAGCTGCGGACTTGTCGAACTGGCGATCACGCGGGCGGCGCTGAGGGGCGGGCGGATCCCGGGAACGGTGGGAACGACGGGCCCCTGCTTCACGGAGACCGTGGCGCACGGCGCGTTCGGCGCCGAGGCGTTCGAGGGCGCGGTGCTGGCGAGCAATGCGTTTGGGGGCGCCCACGCGGCGATGCTGGTCACGGGCGCGTGATGGATCCCATGAACAGCGTACGCCATATCCAGCATGTCGGAGTCGAACTCCCGCCCCCGACGGAGGGTCCATCCGCCGCCCGGGAACGGCTGCGGGACCGGTTTCCGCGGACGATGACGCGACGGATGACGCACCTCGGACTGCTGGTGGGCGCGGTGCTCGACGGAGTGACGCTGACGCCGGAGGATGCGGTGGTGTACGCCAGCACGTTCGCCGAAACGGGCGCGCTCGAGAATTATCTCGCGAGCTTCCCCGCAGCCAGTCCCGCGCTGTTCCAGACATCCATCCACCCGGGCGCGGTCCAGCAGGTGTTGATTGGCCGGCAACAGCCAGTGGCGCGCCTGTGGCCCCTCGCCGGCCGCGAGCGGCAGGTCGAGCAGGCGATCCTGACCGCACTGCTGGAAACGTCTTCACGGGTGGTGCTCACCGGCGGCGAGGAGCGTGGCACGTGGATGCTGGAGCACGGCGTCGCGAGCGATCGCGCTTTTGCCTTCGGCTGCGTGCTGACCCGCGATCCGCAGGGCGCGATCGGCGCAATCAGCCTCCAGGGCGATACCGCGGGTGCAGACCGCGCCCCGACACTGATCGAGTTCGCGGAGGCGCTGGCCGCGAGGAGAACGCTCCGGTGGGCCGGCGAAGCCGGGACAATTTCCCTGACGTGGCGGACGCCCGGCACGGCGGCGCGGTCATCCGAACCGGAGGCGGGCTGATGGCGGAGTCGCGCGAGTTGCCACCGGTCGGGAACCGGACCGCCATGGCGGACGTGGTCGCGCGAAATCCCGGCCCGGCCTGGGGCTATCGCTTTTTGCTGACGGCAGACCGGCTCGCCCCTCGCTGGCTGTTGCGGCCGCTCCTACAGGCCGGCACATGGGTGGCGGTGGCTGTCATGCCCGGGCAGCGCCGGAATTCCCGTGCCTTCCTTTCCACAGTCCTCGGTCATCCCGTCGGGATCGTCGCGGTCTGGCGGCATTTTTTCGCCTTCCTCGATTTTCTCCTGGTGCGGATCCGCGCGGCGCACGGGGCACCGCCGCCTTGCACCGTCGCCGATCCGGATGCGGCGGTGGCGAAGGCGTTCGAGGGACTGCTGGAGTCGGACGAGCCCGCGTTCTTCGGCACGTTCCATTTCGGATACTCGGAACTGCTGGGGTTTCTGCTCGGACGCCGGAACCGCCGGGTCGCGATGATCCGGCGCCGCGTCGGCAACTCCGAAGACACCCGCTGGCTCGGCCGCGAATTCGGCGAGGCCGTATCGTTCATCTGGAGCAATGAACCGGCGGACCTGCCGTTCCAGATCAAGGCCGCGGTCGAGTCCGGCGCGTCGGTGGCGATGCAGTGCGACCGCCTCGAATCCAGTTCGCGGTCGGCCGGGTTCGAGTTTCTCGGAGCGCGCCGGCTGTTTCCGTTCACGATTTATCACCTGGCGGTCCTGTTCGACCGCCCCGTTGCCTTTTGCATCGCCGTCCCCAGGCCGTCGGGCGCGATCGAGCTGGCCCCCGCGCCGATCTTTCGGCCCGACCAGGCGATGGGGCGCGAGGCGAACCTGAACCGTGCCCGCGAGCATTTTCAGGACGTGCTGGGATGGCTGGAAACTAGGGTTCGACAGGATCCGCGCCTCTGGTTCAACTTTCTGCCGCTCAACCCCCAGGCACCGCCGGCCAGCGCGCTGACGTGACCCGAAGTGTACCCGCCCACGGTGATTACGGCCCTTCAATCGCTCGGCTACTACCTGACGCTGTTCCTTTTCACGGTCGTGGCGCTCGCCCTGAACCTCGCCTGCCTGCTTTTCGGCTGGATTCCGCCATCGGACCGAGCCGAACGTTTTTTCCAACGCCTCATCCACCGGCACTTTGCCCTTTTCGTCTGGTGGATCTCCCTGATCCGGCTGTTCCGGATTGAATATACGGGACGAGTGTCGGAGACGCACGACGGGCTGGTGCTGGTCGCGAACCATCCCGGGTTGCTGGATATCACCTACCTGCTCGCGCGGATGCCGGAAGCGGTATGCATCTTCAAGCCGGCGATCCGGCGCAATCCGCTGCTGGGGGCGGCGGCGCGGCGTGCCGGGTACCTGGCCAGCGACGGGGGACACGAGCTGGTCCGGAACGCGGCGGCCAAGGTGGCGGCCGGCCATCGGTTGATCCTGTTTCCCGAGGGAACCCGAACGCCTCACGGTGAATCGCCGCAGCCATTTCGTCCGGGATTCGCCCTGATTGCGGCCCGTGCCGCGACGCCCGTGCAACTGGTTCGGATCGCGTGCGATTCCAATGTCCTCACGCGCGGGCGACCGTGGTGGCGCATGCCGGAGCTGCCGGCGCGGGTGGAAATCGAGTTTGGTCCCGTTCTGACATCCACTGGCGCCGACTGGCAGGTCATGGCGCGCGAGGTCGACGCGTGGTTTGCGGGGCAGAGGACCGTCCTGGCGCGAAACGGGCGGGTCGGGTCAAGATGCCGGTTGGAAGCGACCGGGACGGCGGGTTCCTAAAATGACGTCGAACTCGCACGCAGTCATCCTTCCAACTTACAATTCCGGCCCGGCACTGGCGACGGTCGTGGCCGAGGTTTGGCGGGTGTGGCAGCCGGTGATCGTGGTCGTGGATGGCAGCACGGATCAGAGCGACCATGCGATCCGGGAACTCGCGACATCCGAGCCCGGCCTGACGGTGGTGGCGCTGCGGGTGAATTCAGGCAAGGGAGCCGCGGTGCTGGCCGGAGCGCGCCTGGCACGGGCACGAGGCCACACGCACGTGCTGGTGATGGACGCCGATGGCCAGCACCCCACGACGCACATTGGCGACTTCATGCGCGTGTCAGAGGCGAACCCGGGCACGCTGGTCCTCGGCCGCCCGCAATTTCCGCCCAACATTCCGCCCGAACGCCTGCACGGCCGGAAGCTGAGCGTCGGACTGGTTCGGTTCGAAATCGGAGGACGTGGCATCGACGACCCGCTGTTTGGCTTTCGCGTCTATCCGCTCGATCCGCTGCTCTCCGCCCTGGAAGGGCGCCGCACCGGCCGGCGGTACGATTTCGACACCGAGGTGGCGGTACGCCTCTTCTGGGCCGGCGTGCCGGTGATGAATGTCCCGGCGCCCGTCCGGTACTTCAGTCGAGCCGAGGGTGGAATCTCGCATTTCCGGTATGGTCGCGACAATGCGCGGCTAGCCTGGATGCACGTGCGCCTGATCACCGAGTTCCTGTGCTGGCGCTGGCCCGGCGTGGTCCGGCGCCGGTGGCGGACGGCCCGACGCGAATCGACCGTGACGCTTGCGCCGGATTCCGGCCGCTGACTTGCTCACGTGATGTTTCGCAGAGTTTTGCTCCTTGTCCTCGTTGCCACGGCGGTTCGGGCCGATCCGCCAGCCGCCCTGGCACCGGTGAACGCCGCCGACCCGGCGTGGCGCCAACTGGCGGAGGAATTCGCGCATCAACCTGACCTCACGGCGAACTTCGAGGAGCGGCGTTGGTTTCCATTTCGCCGCGAGCCGGTGGAGTTAACGGGGGAGGTCCGGGTTTCACAGAAACACGGACTGAGCCTCCATTACCGAACCCCCGGAAAACGGATCGTCATTCTCGACCAGGAAGGCCTGCTGATCCGCGACGCGACGGGACAATCCTCGGGTCCAAACGATCCCCGGGCCGCGATCATCAATCATGCGTTGCTCCACATCCTGCGGCTCGACCTGTCCGATTTGCAGACGCAGTTCGACGTCCAGGGGAGCCGCAACGGCCCGAAGTGGACGATCGAACTCTCGCCCCGCGAGCCCCAGGTGGCCCGGATGATCGGGCGGATCATCGTGACGGGCGTCGGGCGGACGGTCGGCCGGATTGAGCTGCGCCATGGCGGACGGGAGTTCGTCCAGATCGACATGGCACGTCCATTCCCGTCGGCGCCGTTTTCGGCGGAGGACCTGAAGCGCTATTTCCGATGAAGCGCCGCCACCGGAATCCGGGCGAGGAAGGCGGAGCGTGAGTTTCCGTCGGCGGCAAATCACGGGCTGGCTGGTCCTCGCGCTGTTTGCCCTCGCCGGGGGAACCTGGCTGGCGCAGCTGGATTTTCGACGGAAGATCTCGACGGACGTGCTCGACCTGATTCCGCCTGGCGGACAATCGCTCGAGTTGGCGCTGGTTCGGACGCTCGCCAGCGAGGCGGAGGCCCGCACGATGCTGCTCGTGGTCCAATCCGCCCCGGGTCGCACGCTTGATTCGGCGGCGACCGCCGAATTCGCGCACGTCCTCGGGCAGGATCCGGCGTTCGCGCAGGTGGTCCGGTTGGACGATCCCACCTGGCGCGATGCGATCGCCCGGGAGGTGTTTGCCCAACGCCTCACGCTCGTCTTTCCCCGATGGCTGGAGGAAAGGCGCACCGACTATGCGGCGGTCGCTCATCCGGCGATGCCGTTTCCGAAGTGGCTCGCCAAGGATACGGCGGACCGGTTGAACACCTTCCTCGCCACGCCGGGGGCAATCGCGTTCCAGGACATCATTCCTGCGGATCCGCTGCTGTTGATGCCGGGAATCGTCGAGCAGCTTAAACCCGGGCTGGCCCTGGCCGCTCCGACCAACGGTGGGGCGGGTTCGCGGGGCTTGGTTTGGGCCCGATTATCCGCGTCTCCGTTGACGGAGGCGGGGCAAGGTCCGGCATTCGCCGCGATCGCGCGCGCCGCCGCGGCGGTGCAGCGGACACATCCGGGCGTGACGGTGAATTACACGGGGGTGAACCGGTTTGCCGCCGCGAGCCGCGCGCAGATCGAGCAGGAGGTGGCGCGGCTGAACGTACTCTCGCTCATCGCGGTGTTCGCGGTGGCGGGTCTGTTCGTCCGCCGGCTCCATCGGGCGCTGCATCTGGTGCCCGTCGTCGGCCTGTCCGTCCTTGGCGCCTGGGTCTTTGCGACGCTGTGCTTCGACCGGCTCCAAATCCTGGTCCTGGTCGTCGGCTCACTGCTGACCGGCGTGGCTATCGATTACGGTTTTTACCTGTACATGCAGCCGCCGGTCACGGCCGACGAGGACTATGGGGCGAAGGTGCGACGGCTGGCAAAGCCGCTGCTGGCGAGCTGCTTCACGACCGTCGCGGGCTTCGCGCTGCTGTTGTTCTCCGACCTGCCGGTCATCCGCCAGCTCGGTGTTTTCGTGGGCGCCGGGCTCTTGTGTGCGCTCGCGACCGCGGTGGTGTATTTCTCGACCGTGCGCGACCCCTATCTGCCGGCGCGCACATTCCGGGGCGGACGCGCGCTGCCGGAGTGGTGGCGCCGCCGGCTGCGCCGGGCGCTCATCGTCGCGTGGGTGGTGGCCCTCGGCGGCCTGGCGCGACTGACGTGGCGCGACGACATCCGCCAGCTGGAAATCCCCGCTCCGGACATCCAGCGGAATGACGCCGCGATCCGGGCCGAGTTTGGCGAACGGGAGGGGCGGGGCGTGTATCTGACGTACGGCGATACGCTCGCCGGGGCACGGGATCGGCTCGAACAATTCGACCGTTGGCTGGCCGCGCGCCATGAGACTCACGCCAACCTGGCGCCACTGGTGCCGACCGACGCGACCTATCGGCAGGCGGTGGCATTTGCGCGAAACGAGCGCGGTTTTCCCGCGGCCCTGCGCGCGGCGCTGGTCCACGCCGGTTTCGAGGCGGACGCATTCCAGCCGTTCTTCGCCGCCTACGACCGGTTCACCGCGCAGGCGCAACCGACGAATCTCGAGGCCACGGTGGCCGCGCTGCAGGCGCACCTCACGGGCCCGCTGACCCTGCTCGCGCACGCGCAGGGGGCGATGAAGTGGTTTGTCACCCTTTCGGACGGGCCGGCGGTCGAGCCGCCGGCGGATCTGCACACTGTCGGCACGAATCAACTGCAGACACTGAATGCAGTCTTTGCGCGGTACCGGCGATCGGCGCTGTGGTTGAGCGCGACCGGCCTGGGGATCGTCGGGCTCGGCGTACTGCTGAGCTACGGGTGGCGCGACGGGCTGCGGATTTTTGCGATTCCGTGCGGGGCATGCCTCGGAGTGTTCGGCTGGTTTGGCTGGACCGGCCAGCCGCTAAACCTCTTCCATCTCCTCGGAGCGTTCCTCGGCGTGTGTCTGACGCACAACTACTCGATCTTCACCGCCACATCGGCGTATCGGCACGAGCCGCCGCCGGTGTCGGTCCGCCTTTCGGCACTCACGACGTTCGCCTCCTTCGGCGTGTTATCGCTCAGTGGAATTCCCGTGGTGCACGCGCTGGGGGAGACCGTCGCGGCGATGGTGCTCGCGGCCCTGCTGGTGATCGAACTTGAACACCTGCGACCTCTCGCGGGCCAGGCTCCGTGAACGACGCCTCCCGCCGCGAAGACGCAAGCAGCGCGCTGCAGGCCGCCTGGCGGCGGACGGTTGCGCGTGATCGCGACCGAACCGCCGTCGTCGAGGCGACGACCGGCCGGAGTTGCACGTTCGGCGAACTCGACGCCCGCGCGGCGGAATGGTGTTCGCGTCATGACGGCGCAGCCAAGCTGCGGGGCGGCGCGGTGGTTTTTGCCGTCCCCAATGGGATTCGCTGGTTCGAGATCCTGCTTGGACTCGTCCGCGCGGGCGCCGTGGCCGTGCCGTTGGACGCTTCCGAACCGGCCGGCGAGCAGGAGCGGGTTGCGACGGCGTTGCGTGCCGCGGGCTGGTGGAACGGGGAGGCCCTGCTGCCGCGAGCCGGGGCGAGGCGATTCCGCGATCGCGAGGTTGCGTTCATGAAGCTCACCTCCGGCAGCACCGGGCAGCCGCGTCCGCTCGTGTTCACCGGAGCGGAACTTCTGGCCGACGCGGCGCAGATCCTGGCCACGATGCGGATCCGACGCTCGGATGTGAATTATGCGCTCATCCCGCTGGGACATTCCTATGGCCTCGGAAATTTGACGCTGCCGCTGGTCGCGCACGGGATCCCCGTGGTGTGTGGCGCCACGCCGCTGCCGCATGCCATTGCGCAGGATTTCGGACATTTCCGACCGACGGTTTTTCCGGGCGTGCCGGCGATCTGGCGGGCACTGGCCGCGGCGAACGTCCCGGCCGCGGCGCTGGAGGACCTCCGACTGGCAATCTCCGCCGGCGCACCGCTTCCCACCGAGGTGGCCGGCGCGTTTGCCGAGCGGTTTGGTCGGCGAATTCATGCGTTCTACGGTTCGAGTGAAACCGGCGGGATTGCGTTCGATCGGACGGGCACGGGCGCGCTGAGAGGCGGGGTGGGCACCGCGATGAAAGGCGTGACGTTGCGGCTCGAAAACGGAGGCCGGCTGTGCGTGCGGAGCGCAGCGGTATTTTCCCACGGGAATCGGAGGCGGGTGCTGGGCCATCCGTGCTGGGTCATGCCGGACCGGGTGTCGATCGATGGCAACGGAGCGCTGACCCTCCTGGGACGCCGTGGGAGCACGGTCAAAATCGCGGGCCGACGCATCAATCTCGCTGAATTGGCCGGTCGGATACGGCGCCTTCCGGGCGTGCAGGATGCGTGGGTCGGAGTCAGCGAAGGCGCGGAGCCGATCCTCGGTGCCGCGGTGATTACCGATCGGTCCGTGGCCGAGATCCGGTCAGCGTTGCGGAGCGAACTGACGGCGTGGAAAGTGCCGAAAAAGATCGCGACGCTCGCCGGCTGGCCACTGACGGCGCGGGGGAAGACCGACCTCAGAATTTTGAAGCGGATTTTATTCGGGGCCGGTGGCCCGGTCGTCACCAAGGATCCCTAGGCCGGCGCGGATTCAGACTGCGGGCGAACCCGTCAAGGTCGCCTCAATTTCTAGCATGAGTTCGGCCCGACAGATGTCTGCCTGAACAAACTGGACAGTGTCGCCAGGCCGAAGGAGCTCGCGGTCGAGGCGGGACTGGGCGACCGCGAGGTCGGACTCATGGCGCAGGTAAATCCGAAAGGAGCGCCGGAAGCGCCCGGCGCCCAGATCCTCGCCGGCACCGCTCGTCGCGGCAATCAGTCGGAGATTTTCGACGGTACATGTCACCTGGGCGTCGAAGTCACCGGCGCCTACCGTGCGGTGATCGCGGATCGCCGCCGTGCCGGAAATGAAGATCTGGCGTGCACCGGGCAGGTCGACGGCGGTGGCCCGGGCGAAGCTTGGTGGGCGTGGGCCGTATTGCGGGGGATATTCGAAAGCGGGGGTTTGGGCGGGGTTCTCGTAGTGCCGGGGCGGAGTACGGCCCGCCACAAAGGCGAGCACCAGTGCCGACCCCGTCGAACCGACCGCCGACGCGGAGGGAAGATGTTGTTGGAACCCGCTGCGAAAATGTTCCTCAAAGGCAATCGAGCGCCCCCGGCAGAAACGTCGATAATTCTCGAGCCCCTGGTCAACGGCGTTGATCCGCGGCACGAAATTCCAGATTCGATACAAGTGAAATCCATCCGTCAGCTCCAGCAGACGGCGATAGGCGCCGTGGACGGCGGCTTCGAGATCGACCTCCCCGGTGGCGCACCAATGTCCGGCCATGCGGGAATCGTCCTGGAAGAGGACAAAGCCATCCACGGCGCGCGGGGCGGCACGCGTCTCCAAAATGAGATCCTCGCCGGGACCGCGGATTAGCACCGCATCGACGGAGCGTCGGCTCGGCTCCCCGCCGGCGCCCATGGATCGGCCGAATACGAGGCGGCAGCCGGGGGCGGAAGCCACGATTGGATTAGCCACGGTAGCCATCACACCAGATGCGAATTGAACGTGATGGACCGGACGTGGCGCACGGCGAAGGAATTGCAGAAGCCGGAAGCCGGGCAAGGATTTTTCCGGGCGCGATACCCGCGCCGAAGCTCTCAGGCCGCACGAGTGCGCAACGCCGCGATCCCAGGCCCGGCGAACGTCAATGGACACCAACCGGGATGCGGATTTGACGCTTACGCAATTTGCCGTTTCCGTGGCCGGCTATGTCCGCGAAATCCACCCGTCGGAAAGCGCGTGCCGCCTCGCCTGGTGGCCGGCCCGCGGTGCGCGCCCTGAGCGGGACGGTGTACGTCACGCGGCAGGTTCATTTCAATTCCGCCCACCGGCTGCAGAACCCGACCAAGAGTTTGAAGTGGAACCAGCAGCAGTATGGGTTGTGTACGAGCCCGCACTGGCATGGTCATAACTACATTCTCGAGGTCACCGTCGCGGGCGCACCGGACCCCGTGACCGGTTACGTCCTCGATCTGGGCCGGTTGAAGGAGATTCTGCAGAAGGCGATCGCGGACAAATGCGATCACCGCAATCTCAACACCGACGTGAAATTCCTGCGGGGCGTGATTCCCACGACTGAGAACCTGGTGATCGCCTTCTGGCAGGAAATCGAGCCCTTGATCCCGTCGGGCCGGTTGTACCGGGTGCGGCTCTATGAAACGCCGCGCAATTTCGCCGAGTATCACGGTCCCACCGCTCCCCCCTGAATCCGCCCCGGCCAGCTAATCCCGGTGCCTCGGGACTACGGTTATCGTAACCAACCGCCTGGCCGCCGCATCAAAAACGAACATGACGAAACCCAAGAGAATGTACCTTCATCGCTCGGCCACCGGCGCCGAGCCGCGGATCAAGCGTCGCTACGACGACAAGTTCCGCGTGACGTCAAAGTACCGCGCGTCGTTGCCGGACATGATGGAGGCGGCGCATGACGCCATCCAGGGGGCGCATGTGCCGATCCAGCAGGTCGGCGTGCACAATTTTCGCCTGCCCCTGCGGTTTCGCCAGAAAGGCGGCGGCACGACCACCCTGCAGGCGAGCGTCACCGGCACCGTCTCGCTCGAGGCGGATCTCAAGGGCATCAACATGAGCCGGATCGTTCGCTCGTTCTATGAGCACAAGGATGCGCCGTTTACCGCGGAATGGATGGGCCGGATCCTCTGCGCGTACCTGAAGAACGTGCAGACAAAGGATGCGCGTCTCAAGGTGAGTTTCTCCTACCCCATGCTCCAGCGCAGCCTGCGGAGCGGACTCGAAGGCTACCAGTACTACGACGTGGCGTTCGAGGGTGTCATGACCCGCGCCGGTGACTACCGCCGGTTCATTCACTTCGACTTCGTGTATTCCTCGGCCTGTCCCTGTTCGGCGGAGCTCTCGGAGCACGGACGCGACACGCGCGATGTCTACACCGTGCCGCATTCGCAGCGGAGCAAGACACGGGTGACAATCGAGGAAGAGCCGGGGAAGAGGATCTGGATCGAGGACGTGCAGGCTCATTGCGCGCGCGCCCTGCGGACGGAGACGCAGGTCATGGTGAAGCGCGAGGACGAGCAGGCGTTTGCCGAACTGAACGGCGCGCACCTGAAGTTCGTCGAGGACGCGGCCCGGCTCCTGTACAAGGAATTCGACGGCGACGCGCGGATCCGGGATTTTCGCATCGCCTGCTCGCACCTCGAGTCCCTCCATTCGCACGACGCGGTGAGCGTGATCTGCAAGGGGGTGAAGGGCGGCTTCAGCGCCGACTTCATGGACTTCGGCTCGCTGATCTGCTGACGCGCGTGTGGATTGACCGAACGTCGATGGCGAACAGCAAGGCAACCAAACCGGTAATCCTGGTCACCGGCGCCTCGCAGGGCATCGGTGCGGCGATCGCGCGGGCATTCGCGCGCGAGGTGCGCGGCGCGCGGCTAGCGCTTGTGGCCCGGAATGGCAGGCGGCTCGAGGCGGTCGCGAAGGCGTGCGCGCGGGAGGGCGGCGCCGCGGCGGTTTTCCCCTGTGACGTGACCAACGAGGGATCGGTCGCCGCGATGGCCGCGGCCGTGCAGAAACGGTTCGGGGCGATTGACGTGCTGGTCAACAACGCGGGGAAATTTGCCGGAGCGCCGCTGACGGAAATGTCCGTGGGGGCTTTCGACGCGCTGATTGCGGCCAACCTCCGCAGCGTGTTCCTCGTGTCGCGTGCGCTCATCCCGGGGATGATCCGGCGGGGACGGGGCGACATCTTCAACATGAGCTCGATCGCCGGGCTCTCCGCGTATCCCGGCGGAGCCGGTTACTCCGCTGCCAAATTCGGTGTGAGCGGGCTCAGCAAGGTCATGCGCGCGGAGCTGCGCGACAAAGGCGTTCGCGTGTGCTGCGTGTACCCTGGAGCAACCTGGTCGCCCTCCTGGGAGGGCAGCGGGGTCGCACCGGAACGAATGATGCCGGCCGAAGATGTCGCGCAGGCCTTTGTCGAGATCTACCGCCTGTCGCGGAGGACGGTGGTCGAGGAGATCGTGCTGCGGCCGCAGGCTGGAGACATCTGAGCCGCGGGAGCCGGTTGGCGTGGACGGCCGCCGCGGCGGGGCTATTGCCAGATCACCGAGGCGTCGAGTTCCTTCAATGAACGGCGCCCGGCCAACGCGAGTGCCATTTCGAGCTCGCGCCGCAGGATGGTAACCACGCGGGCCACACCTTCGGCGCCCTGGACGGCGAGACCGTAAACGTACGGTCGGCCGACCATGACGGCCGTGGCGCCGAGCGCGATTGCCTTCAGGATGTCGGTTCCCCGGCGGATCCCACCATCAACAAGCACGGGCTTCCGACCCCGGAGACGCGCGACGATCTCCGGGAGCACGTCAATCGTGGCGGGTACCGTGTCGAGATTTCGGCCGCCGTGATTCGAGACGATGACGGCGGCGGCGCCGGTGTGGGCGGCCCGGTCCGCATCCTCCGGGTTCAGCAGGCCCTTGAGCAGCACCGGCAGCCGGGTCAGTGAAACGAGCCAGTCAATATCCTTCCAGGTCACCTTCGGATCCAGGATCGCGCTGTAGATGTTCGTCTCGCTTGGGCGATGGCTGCCCGTCGCGGCGAGGCCCGTCTGGTGGGCGCGGGTGATTCCCGGGGGCAGGGCGAAATGCGTGCGGAGCTCACGGTACCGCGGCCCGAGCAGGGGGCTGTCGATCGTGAGCACGAGCGCCTCGCAACCCGCCGCCTCGGCGCGATGAACCAATTCGGCGGTGAATCCGCGGTCGCGCTGAACGTAGAGCTGGAACCAACGCGGGCCGGTGCTTCCCGCCGCCACCTGCTCGACGGATTTGGTTGCCGAGGTGCTGACGACGAACGTCGAGCCCGCCGCAGCGGCGCCCCGGGCGGCCGCCACCTCGCCCTCGGGATGGAACAGCTGCTGGTAGGCCACTGGAGCCAGAATGATCGGAGAGGGATGGGTCCGGCCCAGCAACATCACGGTCGTGTCGAGCGAGGAGACGTCGACCAGCGCCCGGGGGCAAAGGCGGATCCGATGGTACGCCTCGACGTTCCAGCGCAGGGACAACTCGTCTGCCGCGCCGCCGGCGATGTAGTTCCATGCCATCTCGGTGAGCTGCTGGCGGGCGGCACGTTCGAAATCCGAGAGATCGAACAGCTCGGCGGCATTGGGAAAGGGAATCCACAAGGGGGCGGCCCGATGCGGCGGTTCGGCATCTCGGGACGGTTCAGGAGTATGCGCGCTCATGAATGGGGTGGCCAACGATCTGCCGGGAAGCCGAATCGGCCGCCAGCAGAATTGCGTCACGGCGGCACGTCCCGCCTTAGTTTTGCACGACGCTCCCGCGGCGATCGTGCGAAATGTCGCGACAGATCGGCGCACCGCCGCGGGCTGCCGGAGGCATACCGCGCTGGGCTCGCGGGTTGGGTGTGTCCATCGGACGGTGGCATGGCTGCCGCTATGGAAGGGGCATATGAACAACGGCAACGCACTCGGATTTGTCGTCTTCGGCGCGGTGATGTGGTTGCTGCCGATCGCGGCGCCAGGCTGGTTTCCCCATGGCGCCGTCGACGGCACAAGCGCGCGGGCGATCTGGATCGAACTAATGGGTACGGTGGAACTCGTGCTTGGCCTCTCCTTTCTCGTGCACCGCTGGTGCGTCCCGGCCGTTCAGCGCTGGATCAGTCTCGGCGAGGCGCGGGGAGCGCTTGCCACGGGCGACTGGCAGTCGGCGGGATTCTCCCCGAATCTACTGGCGGTGGACGCGACGGCGTTTGAGCCGGCTTTCGTTCCCGCGGCCGGCCTGGCCGAGGTCGGGTCCGTCACCCTGCGAGGGGAGCAAGCGGCGCTGTGGCTGGCAATCAGCCGGGCGCTGCCCGATGACGGCAATGTGACGGAGTTCATTGCGCACGCGCGGGCGGCCGAACGGACGCGCAGCGCGAGACCGCATCCGATTGCCGCGGCGGCGTTCCGCCATTACCCGCAGCACTCCTTCGTTCACCTGGTTCATCCCGATGTCGTCGACCTGGGTGGATTGCCGGGCCGCCTCCGCGACGCGACGTTGGGGCGGAAACAGGCCGCCTAGCGGAGGTCCCTCCGATGCGACGAATGGGGCGGGAACGGCCGGGATTCCGGCGGATTCGGCCGTGAAGCGACTTACGCGACGCAGGCTTCGAATTCGGCGAGCTCCCCGTTCAGCCGGACAACCGCCTCGTCGTAAAGCGCGAGATCCGTGGCGTTCAGCTCGAGAATTTGGGACACCACCTCCGGCGCCAATTTGTACCCGGGGCCGCGGCGTTCGGGATTGGTGTTGTCAACGCGGCTCGCGAGCCGCGCTCCCGGCATGAACCTCCACTCGAAAATGCGCAGGGAATCGTCGAAGCGCTCGGACACTCCCACGAAGGCGAAATCAGAGACCGGTTTTTCGGTCAAATAGCGCGAAGCCTCATTCCGCATCCAATCCAGGCGGGCGAATTCCGGGAGCGACAGCCGGCGTTCGTACAAGGCGCGACAACAGTCGTCCCGCATGTCGGGGCTGCGCAGGAAATGGTGGTAATTCGACACCACCCTCTCGACGGGATGCCGGACCCAGGTGAGCAGCCGGCGATCCGGGAAGAGGTCGTCAAAAGCGTCCGCGAAGAAGTGCCCATGGATCCACGCCGCATCGGAAGGCACCAGATCCCGCCGGGCCTGACTGCGAACAAAAATCGTTCCGTAGTTCAGCCACAAACGATTCCCGCATTGTTCCTGAAGAATATGACGGAAACTGGTGCCAGCACATTTTGGAATGTGAATGCTGACGAACATGTTGGCGTGCAGACGAGCGCAACCGAACGTCAGTTACTGCCTGAGGCAATGACAATGTTATAGTCTTCGAGGAGGTATCGGAAAATTTACCACAGGGTAGCAGAACGGTGCGCCTGGCCTGTGATGTACCAGGCGTACGCCGACGTCGGTCAGAGCCGCCGCGGCGAACCGTCCGGCTCCAATTTCTGCAAGGTTGCGCGGGCAAGCGCGGCGGCTTCCGTGATCCGGTCCTCATCGTCCGTTGTCGCGTTGGAGAAACCGGAGACGGCGATCGGCGCTCGGATTCGCGCGACGAGCAGGGCGATGGCCGCGCAACCGACGAATTCCTGGCCGGCATTCCAATACAACGCGGGTCCGAAATGATACACGTGGCCCGAGAGTACGTCGAAGAGAGTCCACAACAGCGTCGCCGCAGTGGCGGCGATGACACCGACGGCGCGACCGCCGGTCCAAGCAAAGATCGCGACTGGTCCGAAATACAGACTGTCAGCCACGACTTCATAGCCCGTGGTGTAGTCAACCGCGGCTACCGCCAGCATCGAAACGATGCCGGCGGCGAGGTTCTTGGGGTGCATGGGGTGGGGTGGCTGGCAGGCCCGGCGGATCAGGCGCGGGCAAGTGGGGCTTAGGGTGGCTGGAAAACCGCGACGTTTCCCAGGAAATTCAATTTTGGACGAACGCGGCGCCGCCCGGCCAGCGCGAAACGACTAAAGCAGCGTGTCCTGGCTGCCGCTCAACGGCTTCAGTCCAATGGCAGCGTATCCTTTTCCGGTGAGCATCCTTCCCTGTGGGGTGCGCTGCAAGTAGCCCTCCTGGATCAGGAAAGGTTCATGCACTTCCTCGAGCGTGTCCGGCTCCTCGCCGACCGCCACCGCAATGGTGCTCATTCCAACCGGTCCGCCGCGGTAGTTCTCGCCGAGGACCCGAAGCATGCGTTTGTCCATCTCGTCGAGACCGGCTCCGTCGATTTCGAGCAGCTCGAGCGCACGGGCGGCGACGGGCTGGGTGATGGCGCCCTGCGCGCGTTCCTGGGCGTAATCGCGGACGAAGTTGATCAGATTGTTGGCGATGCGCGGCGTGCCCCGCGACCGGCCGGCGATTTCCTGGGCTCCCGCGGGATCGATCGGCACATTCAGGAGCCCGCAACTTCGCCGCACGATGGAAATGAGTGTTTCGCGGTCGTAGTAGTCGAGGCGCGTCTGGAGCGTGAATCGCGACCGGAGGGGGGCGGTCAACAGGCCCGCGCGGGTGGTCGCGCCGACCAAGGTGAACCGCGGTATGCTCAGCCGCACGCTGCGGGCGTTCGGTCCCTGGTCGATCATGATGTCGAGCCGGAAGTCCTCCATCGCGGAGTAGAGGTACTCTTCGACGGTCTTCGGAATCCGGTGAATTTCATCGATGAACAGGATGTCTCCGGTCTCCAGGTTCGTCAGGAGCCCCGCGAGGTCGCCGGCCTTTTCGATCACCGGACCGGAGGTGACCCGCACGTTTTTGCCGAGCTCGTGGCCCAGGATGAACGCCAGCGTCGTCTTGCCGAGCCCGGGCGGACCGGACAGCAGCACGTGGTTGAGAGGATCGCCACGCTTGCGCGCCGCCCCGACCATGACCTGGAGTCGCTCGACCGTCTTCGGCTGCCCCTGAAAATCTCCGAACGAGAGCGGACGGAGCGCGGCTTCGGCGGCGGTCACCGGTGCCTCGAGAGTATTCGTGATGAAACCGAGACCCGTGGCCGATGACGGGGCGGGGGCCGCACCCGGGGCGGACTTGCGATGACGGGTTTCGGATTGGCTCACGGGATTGAAGGGTGGAGAGGTGGATGCTCCCGGCTGGGAGTCGGAAGTCAGGATCGATCCAAACACCGGTGCCGGAGTCCGCAAGCTCCCGCCGCTTGCGGCCGGCGGAGAAGCGACGATTCGGGGGCGGCGTTGCCGATCGCCGGTTCGCTCGGTCGCGACGGGGTCATTCCCGCCACTCCACCTCGGCGCCGAGGCTGCGGAGATTTTCGACGAATCGCGGATGCGCGCGTTTGATCGTGTCCGCGGAGCGGACGATGGACCGGCCGGGAATGCTGGCTGCGACCATGTACAGTGCGACCGCCGCCCGGATGATGTACGGCGCGTCCACGGTGGTCGGCCGCAACGGACGGTCCCCGAACACGATGATCCGATGCGGATCGCTGACGACGACGTGCGCCCCGAATTTCGCGAGTTCGGGCATCCAGGTGAAGCCGCCCTCGTAGACCTTGTTCCAGAACTGGATGGCGCCCCTGGCCCGGACAGCCAGCGCGATCATGCAGGGCAGAAGATCGACGGGGAAATAGGGCCACGGTGCGGCCTCGATCTTGGGCAGGAGGTTGGTCGTGAACGGCGCCTCGATCAGGAGGCGCTGGTTCCGGCGGACCACGGCGGTGTCGCCCCGGTGTTCGATGGTCACGCCAAGTTTCTCGAAGGCGCGCGTGATCAGGTCGAAGTGATGCGGGAGCGAGTGTCGCACGCGAATTTCGCCCCCGGTGATCGCGCCGAGCGCGAGGAAGGTCACGACTTCGTGGTAGTCGGTGTTGATCCGAAATTCGCCCCCACGCAGCCGGTCCACGCCCTGGACGGTCAGCTTGCTGGTGCCGAGGCCGTCGATCTTCGCGCCCATGGCGACGAGGACGGAGCAGAGATCCTGCACGTGCGGCTCGCTGGCCGCGTTCATGAGGACGGATTCGCCGGTCGCCATGGCCGCGGCCATCACGAAATTCTCGGTCGCGGTGACGGACATGTAGTCCGGCCAGTGGCGGGCGCCGCGGAATCCCCGCGGCAGGCGCATCGTGAGCTCGCCGTTGTGGGCGATCCGGGCGCCGAGTTTGCCGAGGATCTCGAGATGAGGATCGAGCTCGCGGATGCCGAGCGAGCAGCCCTTGGCGTTGGCGGCGATCGTGATCTTCTTCATCCGCTGGAGCAGCGGTGCGAAGAGCAGCACCGAGGAGCGCATGCCCGCGGGCAGCTCGCCCTTGAGCCGGCGCGGATCGAAGCCGGAATGGTCGATGTCCAGCGTGCCGGTCTCCCGGTCCCACGCGATCCGGGACCCCTGGTCGGTGAAGAAGGTCACGAGCTTTTCGACGTCGGTGATCGCGGGCACGTTGTGCAGCCGCACCGGCTCGTCCGTGAGGAGCGACGCGCACAGGATCGGCAGCGCGGAGTTCTTGTTGCCCGACGGCGTGATGGTGCCGGAGAGCGGCTTGCCGCCGTTGACGATGAGATCGGCCATCGCTGGAGGGAGCTGAGAGTTGGAAGGTCTGGGAGGCGCGCGAGCGCCGAGCGGATTGACGCGGTTGAAATTGGGCGGGGCTGCGCACGACAGTCCCGAGGACGAACGTTCAACCTCCGGACTCGAACGATCAACATTGAACGCAGTGGATCGAAACTCCGGCGGGAAAACCGGCGAGATTCACGATCTTCTGAACTTCGCCGACGAAAGCGGGCGGCGAACGTCCGCAATGAACCTAACGCGGCTCCGCCGTAACCAAAGCAAAGAGCTGAGAGCCCAGAGCTGAATGCAATAGGCGCGGTGACCTCACCGCGCTCGCATCTCATCGATATCCGCGTCTCGTGGCACCGGGAAATCGTGTTTTTTCGGCACGATTCTGCAGGTCAGACAAAAAAGGCGTCCGCAATCGCGGACGCCCGTGGAAGAGCGACGGGGATGCCTAGATCGCCCCGCCGCCTTGCTGGCCCTCGGCGCGAGGCTCGCCGTGATGGCGGCCGCGGCCGCCGCGCCGCCGACGGCGCCGGCGTTGCCCGCCGAAATCACCCTCGCCGCGCGGTTGGCCGCCAAAGGACTGGCCGTCGCCCTGCTGACCTTCCGGTCGGGGACCGCGCTCGCCCTGGTTTCCGCCGCCCTGATAGCCACCACCGTGGCCACGGCCACGGCCGCCGCGATGCCGGTGCCGGTGGCCGCCTTCGCCTTCGCGACGCGGCTCGGCAGTGCTGGGGGCCGGTTGGGCCGTTTCCTGGCCGCCGCCGAACAGACCCTTGAGCCAGCCGACGAACCCACCCGATTTCTTTTCGGGTTCGGGCTGCGGACGGCGGTCCTGATAGGGCTGCTGACTGCGGGGTTCAAACCGGCGCTCGTCCTGACGCGGCCGGGAGTCACGTGGCTCGCGCGGCTCGCGCGGCGTGCGCGGTTCGCGTGGTTCACGCTGCTCGCGGGGTTCACGCTGCTCGCGGGGTTCACGTTGATCGCGGGGATCAAACGAACGCGGCTCGCGATTGTCCCGGTTTTCGCGGCGCTCGCGCTCGGGACGGAACGTGGGACGCTCCTCGCGTTGGGAGGACGGCTGACTCGACGCCGTCGCGCCAGAGGCTTCCCAGCGGACGGGATCCCGCTTGGGTTGCTCGGGCGGAAGGATCTTGAGCTCGGCCTTCGGCTCGGGCGTTGCGGCCGGAGCGGGCACCGGGGCCGGCTCAACCGGCGTGACCGGAGCTGCCGACGCAATCGGTTCGCTCGGGACGGTGGCGGGAGCAGGAGTCGGAGCGGGGGCAGGAGCAGGAGCAGGAGCGGCCTGGACGACAGGCTCGTTGGCGCGGGGCGCATTCACCGACGTCTCGCCGGTGAATGGATTCTTGTATTCGGTCGGCGGTTGGACGACCTCGATCGACGTCGGTTTGTACCCCGAGCCAGTGGCTGCGGCGGCCGTACCAGCCACGGCCGCGGCGGGGCGTTTTCCGCGGGCCAGGCCTGAGCCGCGAGTGGAACCGAACGTGCCGACGGTGGGCGCTGCACCGCCCGAAGGGGCGGCGGCACCGGAGTTCTCCGCAGGCGGGGCTTCCGCCTTGACCGGCGCGTCGGCTGGCGCAGGTGCGGGTAAGTCGGCGGGAGCCGGGGTCGGCTCGCCAGACTTTTCGTGATCTGACATGTGTGTGTTGGTTTTGTAAGGTGCTCATCCGGCGTATGCAGGAGAGCAACCGGTTGGTTGCGCATCCGGAGCGGAGTCCGCTCGACGGAAGCATGAAGGCCCGAACATCGCCGTGGTTGGGCCTGGGAGCAACTGCAAATTCGATTGTCAAGGCCGGTGTTGTTCTCCGGCCCGTATTCATTCGTAACCGCGGATCGCAAGTTGCGGATGCGGAGGGGGAAGCCGGACTCGCGCAGCCTTCGTGACTTTTCGTCCGCGTGCCCCGTCTCCCGGCCCGAGTCTCGGGATTGGCGGGGGCGCCGCACTCCGGCGAACGCGTTCTTGCCAGACTTGCCCGGCGCCGCTCAGCTTCGCCGCATGGACAAGCTCGAAGAGATCTTCCAGATGCAGGATGCCCTGAATCGCCGGATCGGCGTGAACCTGCCGCCCGCCACGGAGGAGGAGAAGACCAAGTGGGTGCTGAATTACACCCGCGCGATGCAGCAGGAAACGGCCGAACTCATCGACAGCGTGCCGTGGAAGTGGTGGGCCAAGTACCAGAAGTTCGACGAGCAGAATGCGCGCGTGGAGGTGGTCGACCTGTTCCATTTCCTCGTCTCGCTCGCCCAGACCCTCGGCATGAGCGCCGATGATGTTTATCAGGCGTACCTGAAGAAGAATGCCGTCAACCACGCGCGTCAGGACAGCGGCTACGTGAAGAAGGACGAGGCCGACTCAAAGCACATCTAGGGTTCGCGGCGGCGACAAAAAAGCCACGCGATGATCGCGTGGCTGGGAAGCAATTCGCGTCGACGGGTTACTGCATCGTCGTCTGCTGGCCCTGGGCGGGCGGACGCTGCGGATGCGCCGCCGGAATCGGAGCCGGGGCCGGAGGCGTTGCCGGGGCCGCCGTGGGTGTGACCGTCGCGCCCGAGGCGCCCGGGTTCTCGGCCTGGAGATCGGTCAGGCGCTTCTCGATATCGTTCATCCGCGTCACGAGGTTTTGCTCCACCTTCTTGCGTTCGCTGCTCGACACGATGCTGAGGCTCGCGGCGTCCTTGACGACGTTCGCCGGGAGCGAGAGCAGGCGGGTGATCAACCCCTGGTCCTTCATCGAGCTGAGGTACAGCGCCGTGATTTCGTGCGAAAGCTTGAGGGCGTCCTGCGCCGCGGCCTGCGTCTGCTGCAGGTTGTTGTTCAGTTGCTGATTTCGCGCCATCTCGGTGGCGAGGACGTTGCCGACCTGGTCGGAAATCCGCTGGCTGTACTGCGCGATCGAATCGCGGGTGAGATGCTGGTCGCTGGCCATCTCGGCCAGGATTGGCTGGATGCGCTGCGCCATGCGCGCCGAGACCTTGTCGACCTGTTCGTTCTGCATGCGCTCGGCTTCCTCGGGGGTCTTCGGCAACGGATTGTACGGCTGGATCTTCTTGGCGATCGCCTCGGCGAGCTGATCCATCCGCTGCGTATTCATTTTCTGGACTTCCTCATCGGTCCGAAAGACGTCCGCCTCGCGCTTGGCGATGGCGTCGTTCAGCGTCTTCTTCATCTCGGCGAGATCCCGGTTGCTGGCCTCCACGGAGGCGCGCTGGGCGTCGATCTGATCGCGGAGCGGGGCGATTTCAGCCTGCTGCTTCGCAGTCATTTCCGTGACGGTTTGCTGGTGCAGCCAGAACGCTCCGCCGATGACGAGCAGCGCGGTGAGAATGACGGCGGGTATCTGTTCCTTGAATTTCTGCCACATAGGTCGGGGAGGGGTTTGAGGTGTAGGGTTAACCATGGATACGGGCGAAATGCAACTTCGCCTTCGACCGGCGCTTTGCAGTTGTTTTTGCCGGCGCATGGAGCACGTTGCGGCCATGAGCCTCAATCGATGCGAGCAGCGGGTGTTCGACTATTTGCAGGATCATCCCGAGGAGCGACATTTCTGGGTCGGCAAAGTTCAAACTGTTTGGCGCCGGAGCGGCGACGATCCCGCCGCCGTCGCGCAACTCGAACCGGAGCTGTGGCTTTACTACAAGGAGCGCAGCGCCGTTGCCTCGCCGTTCAAGGAGGCGACCCGGACGGAGGGGCTTGAGCGCACGAGCATGAAGAACCTCGCGGAGTTGCTCTTACGGCTTTGGGTCGAGCCGCGCCCGAAAAGGAAGCCGCAGGGAGCGGAGCCCGCGTGACGAGAAAATCCGCGGCACGTTCAAAATTTTTTCGCACCAAATGCGAAATAATTGGGGCCGCGCGACTGGAACTCCGCCGGAACTGTGCTTTCTTAACCGCACGTGAATTTCGAATTTCTCCTCCGCCTAGCGGTGGAGAATTGGGGTAAGTAAGAAAGCAATGGGCGGGCCGCTTAGGGGTAGGCGGCCCGCCCTCTTTTTTGCCCGCCGCGGTGCAGCGGAGCACGGAACCCGGGAATGAAAAAGGCCCGCGCGATCGCGGGCCCTGGTGGAAGGCGGATGTTCCCGGTGGCGTCAGATCTGGTCGGCGACGGCGACGTTGCGCTGCTCGTGGAAATCGTGCGGCGTGTTGGTCGGCGCGACGAAGCCCTTGCGAATCGTGAAATCGCCGAAGCGTTCGCCCGGCGTCCGCGTGCTCGCATAGTCCCGGAAGATCGGCTCGAGCAGCGGGAGGACCTCCGCGATCGGGACGGACGCCTTGTAGAGGACGTTCATCCGCGAGCCGTTGAAGGCGGCGCCGAGGTACACGTTGTACTTGCCGGGGGCCTTGCCGATGAGGCCGATCTCGCCGAGGAACGGCCGGCCGCACCCGTTGGGGCAGCCTGTGATCCGCAGCGTGATCTCGTCGTCGCGGAGGCCGACGGTCTCCAGCGCCTGCTCAAACTTGGCGACCAGGTCGGGCAGCGCGCGCTCGCTCTCGGCCAGCGCCAGGCCGCAGGTGGGCAGGGCCACGCACGACATGGCGTTCAGCTTCAGCCCGCTGGCCCGGTTGGCCGTATCCAGCTTGTACTGACGAAGGAGCGCCTCGATGCGCGGCCGCTCGGCCGGACGGACGTTGCCGATGACGAGGTTCTGGTTCGCGGACAGGCGAAAGTCTCCCTGATGGACCTTGGCGATTTCGCGCAGCCCGGTCTTGAGCGGGTAATCGGCGGTGTCCTTCACGCGACCGCTCTGGATGAACAGCGTGAAATGGGCGTGGCCGTTCTCGGATTCCACCCAGCCGTAGCGATCGCCGGAATGGGTGAACTCGAAATGACGCGGCGACTGGAGCCGGTATCCGAGGCGCTTCTCGACCTCCTCGCGGATCCAACCGAGGCCGCGGTCCTCGACGGTGTACTTGAAGCGGGCGTGCTTGCGGTCCACGCGATCGCCGAAGTCGCGCTGCACGAGCACGACCTTTTCAGCGACGTCGACCACCTGCTCGGGCGTACAATAGGCCATCACGTCGGCGACGCGGGGGAACGTTTCGAGCTGGTTGTGCGACATGCCCATGCCGCCACCGACGAGCACGTTGAAGCCGATGAGCTTGTCTCCCTCCGCAATCGCGACGAAGCCGAGATCGTTGCCATAGACGTCGACGTCGTTGCTCGGCGGGATGGCAAACGCGATCTTGAACTTCCGCGGGAGGTACGAGCGGCCGTAGATCGGGTCGTCCTCGGGCTCGCCGCCGTCAACCAGCTGGTCATCGACCCACAGCTCGTGATACGCGCGGGTCCGCGGCAGCAGATGGTCGCTCACCGCCTTCATGATCGGCCAGACCTGGCGGTGCAGCGCGGACTGCTCGGGATTCGGGTTGCACATCACGCCGCGGTTGATGTCGCCGCAGGCGCCCTTGGTATTGAGCCCGGCCGCGACGTTGATCTCCCGGATCAGGGGGCGGAGGTCGTGCTTTACGACGCCGTGAAACTGGAACGACTGCCGCGTCGTGAGCTTGAGCGTGCCGTTGCCGTGGGTGTCGGCGAGCTTGTCGATCTCGAGCCACTGCGCGGGTTCCACCACGCCACCGGGGGTGCGCACCCGCGCCATGAAGATGAAGGCCTTCTCCTTGCCCTCCTTGCGGCGCTGGTTGCGCAGGTCGCGGTCGTCCTGCTGGTAGACGCCGTGAAACTTCATCAGCTGGGTGCTATCCTCGGTGACGGAGCCGGTGGTCTGGTCGGCCAGGTCGCGCAGGATGTTGCCGCGGAGCCAGCGGCTCTCGGCCTTGAGCTGCTCGTTCTTGTGCAGCGGCTTTTCGGGTTGGGGGGACAGGTCGGGCTGGATGCTCATGCAGCGATGTGAAGGGTCGAAAGGGTTGTGGTGAGGGCGGCGGCGAGTGCATCCGCGACCTGCGGATGAGTCCCGGGCAGCGCGGTGAAATGGCAGCGGAGCCCCCTGGCCAGCGCCGGCCCGGCGCTGGCACCGCGGTCCTCCGCGGCGGCGGCGATTAGCGCGAGGTCGCCATGGGCGCCCGCGTGGCGGCCCGGCGCGAGAAACAGCGGAGCGACAATCACGTCGCCCCGGTCGAAGCCGGGCTGCACCAGGGCATCCACGAACAGCGGCAGGTTGTGCGGATGGTCCGCGCCTTCGAGCGAAGCGGCGAGCACGCCACCAACCGCGGAGCCAAGACCGTCGCGAACCTCGGCCGCGAGCCGGTCGCGGAGCTGGGCGGACGCGGTGGACGGGCCCCCGTGATCGACGACGATCACCGGCGGCGTCGCGAGCCCGCGGGTGGCGATCGTCTCGAGAATTCGGAGGACGACGATGCGGGCAAGTGCGCCCTGATCGGCCAGCCCCGCGCTGAAGGTGAACCGAAAACCACCGGCAATTTCCCGCTGCAGCGACTCGAGGTCACGGCGGAGCCACGAGCCGATGGCGCCCTGGGCGCTGACGAAGAATGGAATAAAGACAAAGTCGCGCTCCCCGGCGTCCACCTGTGTCCGCACCCATGGCGCCAGCGTGTCGGCGGGAATGCCGCCGAGCGACACCGCCTCGATCCGCTCGCTGTGCTTCCAGGAAACGGGATGCACCTTGACGCCGGCGCGGGCGGACAGCGACGAAGCCAGGGCGCGCAGGTTGCGATGCGCAGCCGGTTCCAGCGATCCGTTGTCGATCAAAGCGACGATCATGGCGAGACCGCGGCCACGGCCGATCCGGGGTTTTCCGCTGACGCCGCAGCGCCGGCCGCTGCAAACCAGGCCAGTTTACCCGCCAGGGCCGCAACTTCGCCGATGACGACGATGGCGGGCGCGCCAAAGCCGGCGTGTTCGGATTCGAGGGCGACCGCGGCGACCGTTGACTGCAATTGCCGGTGATTTCCGGTCGTAGCCGACTGGACCACCAAGGCGGGCGTTTCCGGGGCGAGTCCGCCGGCCTGGAGGCGGCGGGTGATCGTCTCCAGGTTTTTCATCCCCATGTAAATGCAGAGGGTCGCGCCGAGGCGACCAAAGTCCTCCCATTGAATGGCGGCGTCGGGCTTGGCGGGGTCCTCGTGGCCGGTCAGAAACACCACCGCCGAACTGTGGGCGCGATGGGTCAGAGGCACTCCCGCGTATGCCGCCGCGCCCAGCGCCGACGTGATGCCCGGGACGATTTCAAAGCGGATTCCGGCTTCCAGCAGCGCTTCCGCTTCCTCGCCGCCGCGGCCGAACACGAACGGATCGCCGCCCTTCAACCGGACCACGTTCTTGCCCGCACGCGCCAGCCGGATGAGCACTCCTTCGATGTCCCGCTGGGGGCAGCAGAAGCCGCCGCCCTTCTTCCCGACAAACACGCGTTCGGCGTCCGACCGCGCGAACCCGAGAATCTCGGGCGAAACCAGAAAGTCGTAAACGATGGCGTCCGCTTCGCCGATCAGACGGCGCGCCTTCACCGTCAGCAATTCCAGGTCACCCGGCCCGGCGCCGACGAGATAAACCGCGCCCGGCGTCGTGACGTACGGTGTGAAGGTTTGGGACATGGGAAGAGGAACAACGCCGGAGCAGCCGTCAGGCCACGGAGGCTGAGAATGCGGAGCGGTGACGATGCCCCGTCGGCGCGATCGGCGACGCCGGCCATTCCCGCGTCGGTCCGGCGCCACGGACCCACAAGCGCGCGACCTTGGCTAGGGCGACAAATCGCCTGGCCAAGACGCTGGAGCGGTGGAAGGTTGCGTTAAACATGACTTCTTGAGTCAATATGACTTCTTTTAAACTTTACCAATTGACCGCCAGGCGCAAGCATTCTCGGTGTCATGTTCGCAATATCCATCCAATCAGTGCCGAACGGCCTGTTCTCCAACGAAAACGCACACGTTTTCGCCTGGGGCGTGAAGCCTCGTTCGCACGCATGACTTTGTTCCCAACGCCCATGACTTCCTTCGACCTAGCCCAGTGGAACGCCGAACTTCGCTCCCAATCCCCGCTCGACATTGTTCGCTGGGCGATTGGCCGGGCGGCCGGCCACGCGATTGTTTCCACCAATTTCCGCCCCTACGAGGCGGTGATTCTGGACCTCGCCGTCAAAGTCCAGCCCGACATTCCCGTGTTGTGGGTGGATCACGGGTACAACCGGCCGGCGACGTATCGTCACGCCGAGGCCCTGCGCGAACGACTCAAGCTGAATCTCAAACCGTACCTGCCCCGGCTGAGCGCCGCGCACCGCGACGCGATCCATGGTCCCGTGCCGACGACCGACGATGAGGAGGGGCTGAAGAAGTTCAGCGCCGTCATGAAACTCGAACCTTTCCAACGCGGAATGAAGGAACTGGCGCCGACGGTCTGGATCACCGCGCTGCGCCGGGGGCAAAACCCGAACCGCGCGGGGTTGGACATCGTCACGCGCGATGAAAACTTCGGGGCGCTGAAGGTGAGTCCGCTCTTCTACCAGGAAGACGACGACCTCGAGGCGCACCTGGTCCAGCACGGCCTGCCGAACGAGTGGGACTATTTCGATCCGGCCAAAGCCGACGAAAAGCGCGAATGCGGGCTCCATGCCGCCTGGGGCAAGAAGGCCGTCAATGCCTGAGGCGCCGTGATGACCGTCGGTTTTCGCCTGAAATGACCAATTACCATCTCGACCATCTCCAGCATCTCGAAACCGAGGCGATTCACATCATGCGCGAGGTCGCCGGCGAATTCGAGCGACCGGCTCTGCTCTTTTCGGGAGGGAAGGATTCGATCTGCCTGCTGCGCCTGGCGGAGAAGGCGTTCCGGCCGTCGGACCTCCCGATGCCGCTGCTCAACATCGACACGGGACACCACTTTCCCGAACTGAACGACTTTCGCGATCGCCGTGCGAAGCAGCTGGGCGCGAAGCTCATCATCCGGAAAGTCGAGGACGCGATCGCGACCGGCATCGCGCAACCCGCGCCGGGCGAGATCAGCCGGAACCGCCTCCAGATCCCGACGCTGCTCGCCGCCATCGAGGAGTTCCGGTTCGACTGCTGCATCGGCGGCGCGCGGCGCGACGAGGAAAAGGCGCGCGCGAAGGAGAGGTTCTTCAGCTTCCGCGACAGTTTCGGCCAGTGGGATCCGAAGAATCAGCGGCCGGAAATCTGGAACCTGTACAACGGCCGGCTCAACCCCGGCGAGAACATGCGGGTTTTCCCCCTGAGCAACTGGACCGAGATGGATGTCTGGGAGTACATCCAGCGCGAGAAGCTCGAGGTGCCCAGCATCTATTTCAGCCACCGGCGGCGGTGCGTCCGGCGCGGCGGCCAGTGGCTTCCGGCCAACGACCTGGTCCCGCCGAAACCCAACGAGGAGGTGCGGGAGTTGGTCGTCCGGGTGCGCACGATCGGTGACATCATCAGCACGGGGTGCGTCGAATCGCCGGCCACCACCGTCGCCGATATCGTTGCCGAGATCGCGGCCGCCCGCGTGACCGAGCGCGGTTCCCGCGCCGACGACAAGGCGTCCGAGGCCGCGATGGAAGACCGCAAAAAGGCCGGATATTTCTGAGCCGGGAAACGCGAGCGTGAAACGAGGCGACCCGATTGCTGCCCACCACGCCAGCGTCGGCGCCGCACGCCCAACGTTCGCCTTCCCTCCTTCACTTTCCCTTTCCGTGTACACCGACGATCTCATGCCACCGACCGCTCCTGTGAACGTTCCCATCGACATCCTGCGCTTCAATACCTGCGGCAGCGTCGATGACGGAAAATCAACGCTCATCGGCCGACTCCTCTACGACTCGAAGTCGCTGATGGAGGATCAGATCGAGGCGCTCGAGCGTTCCGCGGACATCACCGGCGGCGGACAAATCAACCTGGCGAACCTCACGGACGGCCTCCGGGCCGAGCGAGAGCAGGGCATCACGATCGACGTGGCGTACCGCTATTTTGCGACCCCGCGGCGGAAGTTCATCATCGCTGACACCCCCGGCCACGTGCAGTACACGCGCAACATGGTGACGGGCGCGTCGACGGCGAACCTGTCGATCGTGCTCGTCGATGCGCGGGCAGGGGTGATCGAGCAAAGCCGGCGCCACACCGCGATCGCCTCGCTCCTGCGGATCCCGCACCTCGTGGTCGCGGTGAACAAGATGGATCTGGTCGGCTGGAGCGAGCAGCGCTTTCTCGAGATCCGGGCGCAGTTCGAGGAATTCCTGCCGCGACTCGACATCAAGGACGTGAAGTTCATCCCGATCAGCGCGCTGAACGGCGACAATGTCGTCGACGCGTCGACCCACACGCCGTGGTATTCCGGACCGACGCTGCTCCGGCACCTCGAAACCGTCCACATCGCGAGCGACTGGAACCTCCAGGGTTTCCGGTTTCCGGTGCAATGGGTGAACCGGCCCAACACCCCGACCGATCCGGCGCTCCATGACTTCCGCGGATTCAGCGGGCAGATCGCCGGCGGCATCGTCCGCACCGGCCAGAAGGTGCTGGTCCTGCCCGCGGCAATGATGACGACCGTGAGGCAAATCTGGACGTACGACGGTCCGGTCGAGGAGGCGTTCTGCCCGCAATCGGTGTCGCTCGTTCTCGAGCACGACATCGATGTCAGCCGGGGAAGCATGATCATTTCCGTCGACGAGTTTCTCCCGGGACTGAGCAACGAGCTCCACGCGGAGGTGTGCTGGATGCACTCGCGGCCGCTCCAGCCGGGGCGCAAGTATTTCCTGAAGCATACGACGAGCTCGGTGCAGGCGGTCGTCACGGAGCTCGTCCACAAGCTGAACATGGCGACGCTCGAGACGCAGGAGAAGCCGGCGGAGCTGGCGGTGAACGACATCGGCGAGATCCGGCTGCGAACCTCCAAACCCCTCGTGTTCGACGGCTACGCGGGAAACCGCCTGACCGGCTCGTTTATCCTGGTCGAGCAGGGGACCAATGCGACCGTGGCCGCCGGAATGCTGCTGCCGCCGCGCGAGGCGCTGAAGCCCGAGAATGGCGACTACGTGATCTAGCCGGCGGATGCGCGCCGTCGGCAGGCGATGGCAGCGGGGCCGCCGCGGTTGTCCGGGGGCATAATCTTTGCCGCGTACTTGCGCCCGTGACCCGACTCCGAATAGAACGTCGGGCAACCGGCTGCCACCCATGAAAATCTCCGTCAAAGTCGACTACGCGTGCCGGGTGATGGCCGAGATGGCCCGGCTGTACGGCACCGGGGAGCTCGCGCAGATCGAGCGCCTCTCCCGGGCCGAGGCGGTGCCGGCCAATTTTCTCGCCCAGATCCTGATCAAGCTCCGCGACCATGGATTGATCACCAGCCGGCGGGGCAACCATGGCGGGTACACGCTGGCGCGGCGGCCGGAGGATATCTCGCTTTATGACATTCTCACGGCCGTGGAAGGGCGCTGCCTCCATCTGAGCGGAAACTTCGAGGGACGGAGCGGGCGCCGCTTGAAGCAGGTGTGGGACGAGATCAGTTCGAAACTCGGCGAAACCGCCAAGAGCTACACCCTCGACCAGCTGATCAGCAAGGCGCCCGCCGAGATGTACTACATCTGAGCCGGTTCGACCGGCGACGGGATATCATCGGGCCGACGGCCAGGCGAGGACGAGCGCGCCGGCGGTGATCAGAACCGCGCCGGCCGCCGTCTGCCACGTGATGGTTTCGCGGAGAAACACGGCGGCGAACACGATCACAAACACGACGCTCAACTTGTCGATCGGGGCGACCTGCGACGCCTCGCCGAGCTGAAGCGCGCGAAAATAGCAGAGCCACGAGAGCCCGGTCGCCAACCCTGACAGCCCAAGGAACAGCCACGTCCGCGGCGCCAGGGACCCGAGCGCGCCGGGTTTCGTGGTGAAAAAGGCGATGCCCCAGGTGAAGAGCAGGACCACGGTGGTGCGTACCGCCGTCGCCAGGTTCGAATCCACGCCGGTCACGCCGACCTTCGCGAGGATGGCGGTCACTCCCGCGAACAACGCGGAGAGCAGTGACCAGAACAGCCAGGAAGACGACATCGGGAGGAGACCATCAGTCTGCGAACGCCGGCGGACAGGCGCGCGGCCGACGCTGATGGTCGGGGCGCTATTTCTCCGGGGAGGGCGCGGACCCACGATAGTGGATCACCTTCACCGGCTCGATCGTGACCATGCCGCCGCCCATCATCGCTTCGAGCACGGGCAGGAATGCATTGATTTTCTCCTCGCTGTCGACGATCTCGATCACCAGCGGGAGGTCGACCGACAGGCGCAGGATTTTCGTGGTGTGCAGGCGGCTGGATTTGCCAAAGCCCATCGCGCCGCGGAGGACAGTGGCCCCGGCAAGGTGCAGCTCGCGTGCCTTGAGCACGATGGACTCGTATAGCGGCTTGCCATCGTGGCGGTCGGATTCGCCGATGAATATCCGGAGCAGAACGGAGTCATGGGGCAGTTCCATGGATCAGGATCCTTTCATCTGGTTGATCGCACTCGCCGCCAGATGCCCGAGCCAGACCGCGACGAGGCACATGGCGACCGAGGCAACCACATTACCGCCCGCGCTCAGCCACTCGTCGTCGCGGGCGAGGTTGAGGGTTTGCAGGCTGAAGGACGAAAACGTCGTGTACCCGCCGCAGAAGCCGGTCATGAAAAACTGCCGCGTGTTGGTCCCGGCAAAAACCCGGCCCTCGGGACCGGTCAGCGTGGCGAAAAATCCAATGATGAACGAGCCGGTCACGTTGATCACGAATGTGCCCCACGGAAAGGTCTCCCCGACCTGGGCCGAGACGATTCCATTCAGCCAGAAGCGGGAAACGCTTCCGAGTGCACCGCCGAGGGCGATGAGAAAATAGAGGAGCATGCGGGCGGTGGATTGGATCGTCGGCGCGCCGCCGGGTCAATCCAGTGCTCGCCTCCCGAACCCGAGGTGTGGGATCAGCGCGCCGTCGTATCGGACCAACGCCGATCCGGCGCGATCCGACCTCGCTTCGTTTGGCTGGCCATGGCGGCCGCGGGCGGCAGAGTCGAAGGCCGCCTGAAACGTTGGTTTACATTGTTTGCCGGGGTCTGGTTGGTGACGGCTGGCGCGGCGGCGGAGGTTCCGGTCCATCGAAGCCAGTCCGCGACGGATGCGCTCGCCCGGCGCGTGATCATCCTCGCCAACGAGTCCGATCCCGATTCGTTGCGGATCGCGCGGCACTATGCGGCGGAGCGGCATGTTCCCGACGCGAACATCATCGCGCTGCCAATGTCGACGGCCGAGACGATCACGTGGTCGGAGTTCGTGCCCTCGCTCTGGGAGCCGTTGATGGCCCGGCTCGTCCGCGAAAACTGGATCGATGCGATCCCGATGGACCTGCGGGATGCGGTGGGTCGCCGCAAATACGCAGTCCATGGCCACCGGATTGCCGCCCTGGTGGTCTGCCGCGGCGTGCCACTGCGGATCGCCCATGATCCGGCGCTTTATGTCGACGCGCTGCCGTTCACGAGCCGACCGGAGTTTCGGACCAACGCGGCCGCGGTTGATGGCGAGCTCGGCCTGCTTTCGGCACCGAACCACCCCATCAACGCGTTTGTCCTGAATCCGTTGTTCCAAAACGATCATCCCCGGGACGACGAGAAACAGCAGGTGGTGAAAGTGTCGCGCCTCGACGGCCCGACCGCCGCGGACGCGATGGCGCTCGTTGATCATGCGATCGAGGCGGAACGCGACGGTCTGCTGGGCCGGGCCTATGTCGACCTGAGCGATCGCGATCCGATCGGGAACCGCTGGCTCGAGGCCGTGGCCGCGAAGGCCGCCGACCTCGGGTTCGAAACCGACGTCGACCGCGCCCCTGCCACGATGCCGGCAACCGCGCGGTTCGATGCGCCGGTGCTGTATTTCGGGTGGTATGCGGGCGATCTCGACGGCCCGTTCACGCTGCCGGGTTTTCGATTTCCCCCGGGCGCGATCGCGCTGCACATTCACAGCTACAGCGCGTCAACCGTCCGCTCGACGACGGCCGGCTGGGTCGGCCCGTTCGTGGCACGGGGGGTTACGGCGACACTGGGCAACGTGTATGAACCGTATCTCCAGCTCACGCATCGTCCCAACCTGCTGCTGAACGCGCTGGCCCGGGGGGACGATCTTGTCGACGCAGCCTACTATTCGCTCCAGGCGTTGAGCTGGCAGGAGGTTCTGATCGGCGATCCGCTTTACCGGCCGTTTGCGGTGCCGCTTTCGGCACAATTGCGACGGTTGGCCGAGCTCAACCCGTCGCTTGCCGGGTACGCCGTCATGCGCGAAGCCAACCGTCTCGCGGCCGCAGGGCGCAATGCCGCCGCAGTGGCGGCCCTCCGCAGCGAATTTCAGGCGAGGCCGTCGCTGCCGGTGGCGCTGACGCTCGCGGACCGCCTGCGCCACACCGGAGATGGCGCCGGGGCGGCGGCGGTATTGGCGGCGCTGCCGGTTCCCGTTGGACCGCCACCCGGCGACTGGTTTCTCGTGCGCACGGTGGCCGACCAGCTCGCCGCGGCGGGGCATGCGGAGCGGAGCATCGCGTGGTGGCGCACGCTGCTCGATGAACGATCCGTCCCCCGCGAACTCCGGCTGGCCTGGCTGCCGGAAGCTGTGGCGGACGCCAGGGCCGCCGCCGCCACGGCTCAGCTCGAAGCCTGGCAACAGGATCTGGACGAGGCCAAGGCGGCGCCATAGCGCGGCGCCCCGCGCGATCGAATAATAAAGAGGGCGCGATCGTCTCCGATCGCGCCCCGAGTTGAAGGCAAGCGGCGAATGCCGCTTCAAATCTTTTCCACGATCTTGTCGGCCAGTCCGTACTCGATGGCCTCTTTCGCGTTCAGATAAAAATCGCGGTCCGTGTCGCGGTTGATGCGATCGAGCGGCTGGCCCGATGCGTTGGCGAGGATCTGATTCAGCTCGAGGCGGAGCTTTTCCATTTCCTTCGCCTGAATGTTGATGTCGGTGGCTGGTCCCACCATGCGGCCGGAGATCAGCGGCTGATGGATCAACACGCGCGAGTGCGGATAGAGGAACCGGCGGCCCTTCGAGGCGCCGCAGAGCAGGATCGATCCCATCGAAGCGGCCATGCCGGTGACCACGACGGTGATCGGCGAGGTGATCAGCTTCATCGTGTCGAAGATCGCCATGCCGGCCGTGATCGAACCGCCCGGGGAATTGATGTAGAACGTGATGTCCTTCCCGGGATTGGAGGCTTCGAGGTAGAGGAGCTTCTCGGTCAGGTCCTTCGCGGTCTCGTCGGTCACCGCACCCCAAAGGAAGATCTTCCGCTGCTCGAGAAACTTCCGCTGGATCAGCATCGCCACCGGGGCGTTTTTCTTCGCCTCCAGCTCTTCCTTTTCCTCGTCGTCATCGTCGTCCAAACGAGGGAGGGGGGCCGACAGGCCGGGCTGTAGATTGTCAAAATGCATGCCCGCTGAACGTTGTTGGCCCCGACGAAATTGCAAGACCGCGCCATGCATTAAGCGCGGTCTGGCGGACGGGAACAGCCGGGACGTCCCGGCGCCGGGTTCAGTGCGAAACCGGAGCGGGCGAGGCGGCGGCGGGCTTCGCGTTCCAGATGGCGAGCATGTCGGGGCTGCCCTGTGCGCGCACGCCGTTGTCGGTCAGGATTTCATCCATCGCCGCGATGCTCTCCTTGCGCGGCAGAACGATTGCCTCGCTGCCACGGCCGGCGAACCGGATCGTGACGTAGGCATCCTTCGAATCGCGCAGCATCTGGACCAGGGAGGCGAGGTTGTTCACGTGCTTGCCGTTCACGCTGTCGATCACCCGGCCCATGGGGTTGTCGTATCCCTTGGACAGCTTGTGGGGAAAGAATGGCGAGGACACAACCACCAGGCGCTCGCCGGGAAAGGCGGGGCGGTCGCCGCGCCGCGTGAGGAGCGGATTGGACATGAAGCTGAAGAGGCGCAGCACGTTGACGTTGCCGTCGACGCCGTCGATGAAATCGGCGGTGGCGTCGGAGAACACCATCGGGCCGAACACGAAATAAGAGGGATACGAGCCGCGGAGGGCGGGAAGCACGAAGGACCGATCGGCGAACACGGGAAGTTCGACCTGTTGTACCCGGCCGGCGCGCACGATCGTCAGCGGCACCTTGCCATCGCGGGCGACCTTCTGGATGAGGTATTGAAACCGCACGCGGAGATCCTCGCGCAGCCGCACCATGCCCTGGTCGTCGATCGGCGTGTTGTCGATCTTGGTGATCACGTCCCATTCCTTGAGCGGGTAGCCCGGCTCGTCGCTGTACGGCCGGTGCACCACGACGCCATGGGTCCCCTTCGGCAGTTCGAGATAGCTGCGCAGCGCCGGATTCTCGAGCGTCTGCCATTCGTCGAACATGGCCGGTTTGCCGTCGTACTTGCCGTCGGCAATGTCGGCGAGGAACAGGTTGATCTCCTCGGTCGGGATGATGTAGCCGATGTTTTCCGCCCCGCCGAGGTGGCTGAAGGCCAGGCCGATCATCTTGTCGCCGACGATGGCGGGGCCGCCGCTGTTCCCGGGGTTGATGGCGGCGTCAATCTGCACCCGAAGGCCCGCGGTGGAGAAGTTGTAACCGGTGAATTCGATCCGGGAGACGATGCCCTTCGTGATCGAGAGGCTGGTGCCGCCGGTGGGGTAACCATACGCGAGGACGGAATCCTTGATGTCGGGCAGGGCGTTGGTGCGCAGGATCGGCGGCCGGTTGTCGAAGAAGGAGTCGTCATCGAGCTTGAGGACGGCCAGGTCGATGCCCGGGGCGATGTATTCGACGGTGGCGGACACCTTGTCGCCGGCCTGGTTGGCCTGGACCTGGACCTGGCTGGCGTACAGCACGACGTGGGCGTTCGTGAGAATCCGCTTCCCTTCGATGATGACGCCGCTGCCGGTCACGTCGATCGGCGCGGATTTTGTCCACGGTTTGTACGGATCGGGCCGGAGGAGCGTGGCGAAGATCTTGACGACGGTATTTTCAACTCCGGACGAGGAGGGGGGCGTCGTGCGGTTGGCCGCGGGGTCGTTGCCGGGGGCGGCGGGCGCGGCCAGCGTGGGGGTCGGCCCGGGGGACGTTGTCAGCGTGGCGCTCGACGCGGGAATGGTATCTGCGGCGCGAGCGACTGAAGCGAAGCCGGAGACCAGGGCGAGGGCGGCGGTGAAGCAAAGGGAGGAGATGACGCCGCCGGGACACGGGTGGGGATGCATGTCCCCGCAAGGCAAAGCTCCGCTTCGCAGAAGGCCAGATTTTTTGGCGCGACCGGCGCCGGAAACGAAACGGGCCGGACCGGCCGGCGGGCCGGCGCCGCTGGCCCGGTTTCGTGGCGGGCGCGTCAGACGCGGATCTGACCGGTGCCCTCGATCAGGAACTTGTAGGAGCAGAGCTCGCGCAGTCCCATCGGCCCGCGGGCATGCAGGCGATCGGTGCTGATGCCGATCTCGGCGCCATAGCCGAATTCGAAACCGTCGGTGAAGCGCGTGCTCGCGTTCCAATAGACGGTCGCGCTGTCGACCTCGGCCAAGAACCGCCGGGCGGCGAACTCGTCCGCGGTCACGATGGCATCGCTGTGGTTCGAGCTGTCCCGATTGATCGTCGTGATGGCGGTGTCGAGCGAATCCACGACCCGGACGGCGATGATGTAGTCGAGGAATTCGGAGGTGTAATCCGCTTCGCTGGCGGGGACGGTCGGGATGTTGGCGGCGGCGAGAATCGCCGCGCTGGCGCCATCGCAGCGCAGCTCGACCTTCCGTTCGTGCAGCGCGCGGCCCACGGCGGGGAGGAACGTGGCGGCGACGTCGCGGTGCACCAGCAGTTGCTCCGCCGCATTGCAGACGCTCGGCTTGGAGGTCTTGGCGTTGACGGTGATCTGCTCGGCCATCGCGAGGTCGGCCCGCGCGTCGACGTAAACGAAGCAGACGCCCTTGAAATGCTTGATGACGGGGATGGTCGAATTTTCGGCGACGAAACGGATCAGACTTTCGCCGCCGCGGGGAATGAGGCAGTGGATCAGCGAATCCAGCTTGAGCAGAGTCGTCAGCGCCGCGCGGTCCGTCGTGGGCACGAGCTGCACCGCGTCGGCCGGGAGGCCGGATTCGGCGAGGGCGCGCGCGATCAGGCCGGCGAGGGCGGTGTTGGTGTGAAAACTTTCCTTGCCGCCCCGGAGGATCGCGGCGTTGCCGCTCTTGAGGCAGAGGACGGCGCAGTCGACGGTGACGTTGGGCCGCGCTTCGTAGATGATGCCGATGACGCCGATCGGCACCCGCACCTTGCGGATGCGCAGTCCGTTGGGCCGCTGGATTTCCTCCAGGACTTCCCCCACCGGGTCGGGCAGGGCGATGACCTCGCGGACGGAGGCGGCGAGATGCGCCAGCCGCCGGGCGTCGAGCCGGATCCGGTCCCGCGCCGCGGTGCTCAAGGCCGCCGCCTCGGGACTTGCGAGATCGCGCTCATTCGCCAGCAGCAACTCACCGTGCGAGGCGTCGATCAGGTCGGCGAGCTTGGCCAGCGCGACGTCCTTTTTCACCGTCGGGGCCGTCGCCAGCGCGTAAGAGGCGCGGCGGGCGCGTTCGGCGAGCGAGGTGACGAGGTCGGCGAGGGCGGACATGGGATCGGTCAAATTGCCCAGCGAAGACATGGAAGACACGGAAAATCGCAAATCGCGGGCCGGGTCGGCGGCCGGCACGAACTTCTCGATTGACAAAGAACTCTGAGATGCAGAGTCCTCTGCCATGCTGCCACAAATCACCCCTGCCGACGCTGCCGCCGCCCTGGCCGAAGTGGAGACGGCGCGGACCGCGATGCGACGGGCCGTTCGTGCCCACCGCGGCCACTACCACCTCTGGATCTGGGGGGGCATTTGGATTGTCATGCCGCTGTCCGTCACCCTTTGGGGCGAGGAGGCTGCCCGCTTCTTCGGTTGGATCTGCGCCGCTGGCTGGGTGGCATCGATGATCGTCGGGGCAACGCAGTGTCGGCAGATCCGCTCATCCGACGCCGGCCGTTTCTCGGCGCCGTTGGTGGTGGTCCTCGCCTTCGGTGCGATTTATCCGTTCGTACTCCGGGCCCAGCCCGATTTCCGGCACCTGTACGCGTACATCGGCCTCGTCTTCATGCAATGGTATGTCATCGCCGGGCTATGGATGGACTCTTATCTGCTGTGGCTGGGCCTCGCCGTCACCGTGCTGATCCTCGTCGGCTTGTTCGTCTTTCCCGGGATCTTCTGGCTGTGGATGGCGGTGTTCGGCGGCGGTTCGCTCGTCCTCACGGGATTCTACGTCCGCCATTTCTGGCGCTGATCCCCCACGACGATGCCGGAACTCGATGTCATCATTCATCAGCCGGTGCGCCTGCGCATCATGGCGGCGCTGACCAGCCTCGGTCCTCGCGAACAGGTCGATTTCGGCTACCTGCGCGAAAAGCTCGGCCTGACCGACGGCAATCTCGGTTCTCATCTCCGCGCCCTCGAGGACGCGGGCTACGTCGTCGTGGAAAAGACGTTCGTCGAGCGGCGCCCCAAGACCTTCCTCACGGTCAGCCCGGCCGGCCGAAAGGCGTTCGGCACCCATGTCGCCGCGCTCCAGGCCATCATCAAACCCGGCTGACACCGGGTCGTGTAACCAATCGTCGCGGGCGCGGTTATCCTTCCCTTCAATCCCATGTTGCAGCTTCAGTCCGTCACGAAACGATACGGGTCCGTCGTCGCGCTTGACGATGTCTCCCTCGAAATTCCGGCCGGCGAATTCTTCGGGCTGCTCGGCCCGAATGGCGCCGGCAAGTCGACGCTGATGTCGCTGGTGGCCGGGCTCCGTCAGCCCGAGTCGGGGAGGGTCGTCGTCGACGGCACTCCCGTGACCCAGACCTCCCTCGATTCCCGGCGGGCCCTCGGCCTCGTGCCGCAGTCGATCGCGCTTTTCCTCGAACTCACGGCCGAGGAAAACCTCCGGATCTTCGGCGGACTCCAGGGGCTGCGTGGCGCAACCCTCAAGGCGCGCGTCGACGAGGCGTTCGCCGCCGTCCAACTCGCGGACCGCCGACGATCGGTCGTGAAGAGCTTTTCGGGAGGCATGCAGCGGCGGCTGAATCTCGCCGCTGCGCTCCTGCATCGTCCGAAGCTGCTCCTCTGCGACGAACCGACTGTCGGCGTCGATCCGCAGTCGCGGAACGCGATCTTCGAGTTTCTCCAGCAATTGAACCGCACCGGGGTCACCGTCATTTACTCCACGCATTACATGGAGGAGGCGGAGCGCCTGTGCTCGCGGATCGGGATCATCGACCACGGCCGGATCCTCGCCCTCGGCTCGCTCGACCAGCTCCTGACGCAGCTGCCGTTCGAGGATGAAATCACGTTTCCCGCCGGCGACGCGACGGCCCCGCTGACCCGGCAGCTCGCCTCGTGCGGGGAGGTTTCCAGGGTCAACGGCACGCATCGGTTCCGGCCGCGCCCCGGCTACCCGCTGTCCTCGTTCTTTACCCTGACCGAGTCGTTCGGGCTGCCGCCCCGGCTCTTTGTCACGCACCGGCCGACGCTCGAAGCCGTTTTCCTTCACCTCACCGGCCGCATGCTTCGCGACAACTGACACCATGTCCCAAATTCTCATCCTTCTCCGGAAAAGCCTCCTCAACTTTTCCCGCGCGCGGGCCGCGATCGCGATCACGTTCATCGTTCCGATCGCCCTGATCTACCTCTTCGGCCACGTGTTCGGGTTGTTCGGCAACAATCCCGGCCCCGAACACATCAAGGTGGCGGTCGTCAACGAAAGCCCCGAGCCCGCCGCCCGGGAACTCATGCGGGCGCTCAAGGCCGAGAAAACCTTCGACATCGTCACCGAGGCGAGGAACGCCAACGGCACCGTCCGGCCGCTGACCGAAGCCGACGTGAGGCAGGCGCTCTACGACAACAACTACCGGTACGCGCTCATTCTCCCGTCCGACATGTATCGCGACGGCCGCTTCGGCGTCCGGATCAAGTTCCTGACGAACCCCCGAAACGAGATCGAGGCCCAGACCGTGAACGGCGTCCTGCAGAAGACGATCTTCTCGAACGTGCCGCAACTGCTCGGTCAGTCGCTCCAGCGCAGCGCCCGCAACTACCTGGGCGACGAGCGGTACGCCCGGTTCAACCAGACGATGGCCGACACGATTGCCAATACGTTCGGCGGCGATCCGGCGGTGATTCGCGAACGCATGGAAGCGGGGAATTTCTTCGGTGCGGCGACGACCGGGCGCCAGGACGAGGCGCCGGCGGTGGCAGGGGGCTTGCGCCGGCTCGATGTTGCCAAGCCCGCGGGCACCGCCGACGGCACGACCCAGCCGGCGGCGACCGCTCCCGCCAGCAATGATGCGGACCGGAAGGATCTCTTTTCCCGCATCGTGAACATCCAGACCGAACAGGTGGCGGGAAAGCAGACGAAGAACCCGATGGCGGCGCGAACGGTCGGGGGCTATGCGATCATGTTTCTCCTTTTTGCGGTCAGCGGTTCGGCGACCTCGATCTTCGAGGAAAGGGATGCCGGCGTCTATCAGCGGCTGCTTTCGTCGCCCGTCCGGCCCTCGCACGTCCTTTGGGCCCGTTTCCTCTTCGGCATCGTGCTCGGACTCGTGCAGATCGGGGTCTTGCTGCTCGCGGGACAGGTTTTCTTCGGGCTCCAGATCTTCCAGCACGCCGCCGCGCTTTTTGCCATCATGCTCACCGGGGCCGCGGCCTGCTCGGCGTTCGGCATGCTGATCGCGGCGTTTGCGCCGAGCGCGGCGGCGGCGAACGGCATCGCAACGTTTGTCGTCCTGTCCATGAGCGCGGTCGGCGGCGCGTGGTTTCCCACCAGCTTCATGCCGGGCTACATCCAGACATTCAGCAAGATGACGCTCGTGTACTGGGCGGTGGAGGGATTGACCGACGTCCTCTGGGCCGGCCGCTCCCTGCTCGAGGTGCTGCCCAAGGCCGGGATTCTCGCCGGAATCGCCTTCGTGGTGATGCTGGTATCGGTCTGGCGTTTCAATCGGAGCAAGTTCTTCGAGTAAGTGGTCGGGCCGTCAGCGTGTCGGTGATCAACGCCGTGCCGGGGAGGCACCCGCCACCGTTTGGTTTCGCCAGGATCTTCCGCTTCCGCAATCTACCGCGTTCCTGCATCCGCTGGGTGTCAGGAGCCGTATAAGGGGGTACGATCACACCATGAAAAAACGATTCATCATTGGATTTTCTGCCTTGGTTTTCCTCCTCATTGGCGTCGTCAGTCGGGCCGCTCCGCCGACGATGCCGGCGCCAGCCCAGCCGGTCCTGAAGGTGATCTTCGTGGACTCACTGCATCGTGAGCCGTCGGCGAACGACACGTTCAACCGGCTCGCCTACCAGTTCGGCCGCGTGTTCGATCAGCGGCAGTGGCCGGTGAAGGTGGAGTTCGAACGGTTCGCCGCGAACAACGGTCCGGCCGAGCAGGTGCTGCAGATCTTCTATCAGGGCATCCGCCACGAGTTTGATGAGCGGGTGTTTCGGGCCTGGATGGTGCTCGACGACCACGGCACGAAACACGACTTCGGCATGGTCGTTTATCGCTATTCGCCGCGGCCGCTCGAACCGGTCGATGACATGCTCGATGCGGTCTTCCACGGCGCGGGCGAGAAAACCGCCGCGTTGCTTCAACCGTACGTCGCCCCCGGGGCGGCCGTTCCGAGTCCCGCTCGGTAGCGCCGGGTGGTCGGTGTCTTTCCACGAGTGGAACGGGCCGGAAACAATGCCGAGGCTTCCGACGAGGTTCGTCTCCTGGTCCGCATCGGCACCGGCGATCGCGAGGCGTTCCGGCTGCTTTATGCCCGTTTCGCCGGTCCGCTTTTTTCCCTCATTCTTCGCATGGTGGACCACCGTGCCGATGCCGAGGAACTCCTGCAGGACGCCTTTGTGAAGATCTGGCGGAACGCGGCGAGTTACGATTCGCGCAAGGCGCGCCCTTTCACCTGGGCCGTGATGATTGTCCGCCGCACCTGCATTGATTTCCTGCGAAACCGCGCGCGGCGTCCCACGGCGGCGCCGCTCGAGGCCGCCGACGCCGCCTCCGATGTCGCCGATACGCCGCGACGGACCGCGCTCGTGCACGACGACACCGACCAGATCCGACAGGCGGTGGCGGCGCTGCCGAGGTCGCAGCGCCAGGCTCTCGAACTCGCGTTGTTCTCCGAACTCACCCAGGAGCAAATTGCCGCGGCGCTCGGGCAGCCGCTGGGCACCGTGAAATCGTGGATCCGGCGGGGGTTGCTGGATCTGCATGTCACCTTCAACGCCCCGACGCCATGAACCAACCCTGGGAAGAACTGGCATCAGCCTATGTGCTCGATCAGCTCGAGCCGGAGGAACGCACCGCGTTCGAGGCGCGCCTCCTCGAAGATCCCAAACTCGCCGCCCTCGTGCGCGAACTGGAAACGGCCCTGGCTGCCCGCGTGCGGGCGCTGCCCCAACACACGCCGCCCGCCGATCTCCTGTCCCGCGCGGAAGCGCGACTCGCGGCGCCACGGCCCGCTGCCGCGAAGTCGCCCGGTCCGTTGTTCGCATTGCGGTGGGCGCTGTTCGGCGGTCTCGCCGCGCTTCTGCTCGCAGGCATCGGTTTCGTCATTTTCCAGCGCGTCCGCGCGAACGGATCGCCGCGCGTGGTGATCGTCGCCGCATTGGATTCCAGCCGAACCCGGTTGGTGGAGGTGCCGGTGCATGTCAGCGTCGGCAATCCCGACGCCCGGTTCATCGAACTCGCGTCGCTGGCGGAGCGTTATTGGAACGAGCCGAACGCCCTGCCCGTGAAACTGGCGGAGGCCGACCGCGGCGAGCGGGGCTATGCGATTTTCGACCCGACGTCCGAGGAGGGGTATGTTGCCGTGCGGGATATCCCGGCCCTCAAGCCCGGCTGGCAGTACCACCTCTGGATTGTGGATACGCGTTCGGGTCGCGTCCATGAGGCAGGAATTCTCCCGCTCAGCACCGCCGATCGGGGGCTGTTCTTCTTTTCGGTGCGCGGGGTGACGGAACGGGTCCCGGCGCGCCTCGGGTTCTGCATCACGGCGGAAGATGTCGCCGCGGCTTCATCCGCCGCCCATCGCCGGGTCGTGCTCGGCTCCAATCCGTTCTAACCGCGGTCCCGATTCGTCCGTGCGCAGTCGGCGCCGGTCTTTGGCGTTGCGGGCGGGAAGCCGTTCCGCCGAAGTTGCTCTTTCCCGGGGCGCCGTTTCGCCTCGCTCTCCTATGGCCATCATCCCCAACCCTTGGTCGTTCGCGAACGGCGCGCGTGCGCTGTTTGCGGCCATGTTCGTGTCGGCCGCGGCAGTGGCGTCCGCCAAAATCGACCGGCACGCGCTCGTGGCGCGTCACAATCCGCATCTGACGTCGCTTGACACGTGGGCGCCGCTGTCCGTTGGCAACGGCGAGTTCGCGTTCGGGACCGACATCACCGGTCTGCAGACGTTCACCGGGTATTACCACGACCACGGGATCATGACTGATACCGAAGCGCGCTGGTTGTGGCATGAGGATCCGAATCCGCACGGCTACGAGCTCAGTGACGCCAACCGCCCGTACACGGCCGATGGCCATACGGTCGGCTATCCGACCAACACGCACGTCCCCGCCGCGTCGTGGCTCCGGCAGAATCCGCAGATTCTGCCGCTGCCGCAGATCTCCCTCGACTGGCGCGGTTCCGGAAAAACGGCACTGACACCCGCGGACATCCACGACGTGGATCAGACGCTCGACCTATGGTCCGGTACGATCACGAGCCGGTACACGCTGGACGGCACGCCGGTCGTCGTGCGGGTCGCATGTGATCCGCACAATGATACGCTCGCGATCCGGCTCGAGTCGGCGCTGGTCGGCCGGGGTGAACTCGGGGTTCGCCTGGCAATTCCCCGCGGATATGCGCGCAGCCCGATGAACAATCCCCCGCTCGACTGGTCGGCGCCGGAGTCGCACGTGACAAAGGTGCTGACGCAGACCGATCGTTCGCTGGTCCTGACCGAGACGCGCGACGCGACGCAGTATGGCGTGGCGCTGGCGGCAACCCAGCCACTGGCGATCACGGCTGACGGGCCCCACGCCTTTCGAATCCACCGTGTGGGCGGCGACACGCTCGAGTTCACGATCGCCTTTGCTCCGGCCGCGCCGGTCGCATCCGCGCCCGCCTCCGACGTGTTCGCGGCGAGCGCGGCGCACTGGCCGAAATTTTGGGAAAGCGGCGGCGCGGTCGATTTCTCGGGCAGCAGGGATCCGCGGGCATTCGAGCTCGAACGTCGCGTCGTGCTCTCGCAGTACCTCACCGCGATCCAATGCGTGGGCGACTTTCCCCCGCAGGAGAGCGGGCTGACGCTCAGCACCTGGTATGGGAAGCACCACACGGAAATGATCTGGTGGCACACGGCGCATTTCGCGCTCTGGGGGCGCGACGCCATGCTGAAGCGAAACCTCGAGTGGTTCATCCGCACGCTGCCCGTCGCACGCCAGATCGCGGCCTCGCGCGGTCTGCGCGGCGCCCGTTGGCCGAAGATGGTCGGCCCGACCGGACGCGAAAGCCCGGGCGGCAATCCGCTGATCGTCTGGAACCAGCCGCACCCGATCGACCTCGCCGAACTGATCTATCGAAACGAGCCGACGCCGGCGACGCTCGATCATTACCGCGATCTTGTCCTCGAAACGGCGGACTGCATGGCGTCGATGCTGCACTGGGATGCGACCCGGAAGTGCTACAACCTCGGACCGCCGCTCTGGATCGCGCAGGAGATCTATGACCAGTCCACCAGCATGAATCCCTGCTACGAGCTCAGCTACTGGTCGTGCGCGCTGCAGATTGCCCAGAAGTGGCGCGAGCGTCTGAGACTCGGCCGGAATCCGGAATGGGATCGAATGATCAAGCACCTTGCGCCCTTGCCGGTGAAGGATGGAAAGTATGTGGCGCTCGAGACGCATCCCGATACCTGGGACAACAAGGACAGCCGCCACGATCATCCCTCGTTTCTGATGGCGCTGGGGCAATTGCCCGGTGACGGCGTCGACCGCGCGGTGATGGCAAAAACGCTCGATGCCGTGCTTACGACCTGGGATTGGGAGACGAAGATCTGGGGATGGGACTACCCAATGATCGCGATGACGGCGGCGCGGCTGGGCGAGCCGCAGAAAGCGGTCGACATCCTCCTGAAATCCGACGGCCCGAACAATGACTACACGGCCGACGGTCACTGTCGGCAGCGCGGCGATCTGCCGGTGTACCTTCCGGCCAATGGCGCGCTGCTTTCGGCGGTGGCGATGATGGCGGTGGGGTGGGATGGAGCCCCGACGCACGATGCGCCGGGGTTCCCACACGACGGCTCGTGGGTGGTTCACAGCGAGGGACTGCATCCGCTGCCATGAGAATGCGGCCCAACCGAGGAGAACCACGAAGGGACCTGGCTTGGCGTCGCCGCAACCGAAGTTCAGAGCGGAGAGCGATGCAGTCTTGTAGGCGGGGTGACCTCACCCCGCGGGAGGTGACGGGCGCTTCGCCTCGCGCGGTGGGGGCCCCGCGCCCACAGCTGACCGGTTCCGCGCCTCGTTCCAGAGGGGAATTGTGTTTTTTCAGTACGATTTTCCGGAATAATCAGACACATTGACACCCATGCAGAGGCATCCTCGCTGGCCCGGTTCACGGACCCTAAATATCGCGCCGAAAAAGGACGATTTCCGGATATCGCGAGGCGCGGAAGGGACTGGCCCTACCATCGTAGCCGAACAGGTGTGGCGGGGCGGCCAGCCTGCCCACGGGGTTGTCGCGTCCGCGAGTTTTAGCATCCTCCCACGCGGCCATACGTCTTAGAAAACACGCTCTCTTACCATGACCCTGATCCGAATTCTCCTGCTGGCCTTCTTTGCCGTTTCGTTCGCACGCGCGGAAGGTCCTTACCGGAACCGCGACAATAAGGATCCGCACGACTCGGGCGAGCCGACCTATCCGGTGCCGTATCAGTTGCCGACAGTTGCTGAAACGACCGATGCCATTGGCCGGATTCGGGATTTCCTGGATTCCGTGATGCCCGCGCGAATCATCGATACGAAGACCGGCAAGGAGATCACCGACCTTTCGGTGCCGGTCGCGACTGCTGCGCTGGACCGGGGACCCGAGGGGTTCAGTCCGCTCGCCTACGAGATGGGCGTGGTGCACGCGGGCATGCTCCGCGCGACAGCCGTAACCGGTGACCCCCGGTTCGCGGCGTTCACCCAAAAACAGATGGAATTACTCGCGCGGGCGCTGCCGTATTTCCGACTGGTTGCGCAGAAATACGGTGTCGATCGCAACGGGCTGCGACCCATCCTGGAGCCGCGCGCCCTGGATGATTGCGGTTCGATGTGTGCGGCACTCATCCGGGCCCGGCTCGCCCATGTCGGGCCGGACTTGATGCCGGTGATCGATACCTGGAGCGATTACATCGCGCACAAGCAGTTCCGGCTGGCGGACGGCACGCTCGCCCGGCAGCGGCCGCAGGCGGAGTCGCTGTGGGCGGACGACTTCTATATGGGCATCCCGGCGTTGGCCGAGATGGGACACCTGACCGGCGACCGCGCCTGGTATGACGACGCGGTGAAGCAGGTCCTCCAGATGTCGGGCCGGTTGTTCAATGCGCGTCTTGGGATCTACACGCACGGATGGAATGCGAACAACCCCGACGCGCCGCAGTTCTATTGGGGACGGGCGAACGGCTGGGCGGTGCTCGCGATGTGCGATTTGCTGGACGTGCTGCCGAAGGACCATCCCGGTTATCCGAAGGTCATGGCACAGCTGAAGGCCGTGCTCCACGGCGTGGCCGAGTACCAATCGGGCACCGGCTTGTGGCATCAGATGCTCGATCGGAACGATTCCTATCTCGAGACCTCGGCGAGCGCGATGTTCGTCTACGGTCTGGCACACGCCGTCAATGAAGGCTGGATCAGCCCGACCACGAACGGCTCGATCGCGCAGGCGGGGTGGTGCGGGTTGCTGACGCGGATCAATGCGAAGGGCCAGGTCGAAGGCACGTGCGTCGGGACAACCTTTGCGGGCGACCAGATCTACTATTACAACCGCCCGGCCAGCGTGAAGGCGCTGCACGGTTACGGCCCCACGATTCTCGCCGGGACCGAAATCATCCGAATGCTCAAGAATCCCGCCTTCACGATCCAGGCGAAGCTCCGGACGTACCATTACGTCCCCACGGGCGCGGAAACGAGTTACCGGGAACACCAGTAGGGCGGTCCGCAGTTCTGCGTGTGGTTCTCTCGACGTCCCTTTTCGAGTTCATTCGCCCGATGGCCTTGCGGAAAATGGCAGAAATTCACGATCGCACGGCGCCGAGGGGACTCTGCGACCTAACGTGAGTCGGTCAAACACCAGGGGGAGGGCGGCCAGTCCCTTGGCCGCCTCGAATCCGGCGGGGGTTGGGCCGCGTGTTCGTTCCTTTTCCCTTCACTCTCCGTTTCCGTTTCAACGATGAAGTCCCTATTCCTGGCGGCCGCGTTGATGACATCGCTGGCCTACGCCGCGTCCGATCCCGTGCCGGTGCGCAGCGCGTCACCGAACACCGCGCACCCGGAGGCCACCTCCAACCCATCCTCTCCCGCGGCGTACCTGGACTTCTCATCGGCCGGTTATGGCGGCGGTGGCGTGCCGCTCCCGTTCGTCCCGGCAAAGTATGCGGTGAGCCCCTCGGCGTCGGACGACACGGCGGCCATTCAGGCGGCGATCGATGCGGTCGCCGCCTTGCCCCTCGACACACGTGGTTTTCGCGGCGCCGTGCTGCTGCGGCCGGGAACCTATCACGTCGCCGGACAGCTTCGAGTCGACGCATCCGGCGTGGTGCTGCGGGGCCAGCGGGCCACACTGGTCGCGACCGGCCAGTCGCGCCGCACGCTGATCCAGGTCGGAGGTCGCTTTGATCGGACGTCCAGTCCCGGAGTCCCGATCACGTCGGAGACGGTTGTGGCCGGCAGCACGCAATTTGAGGTCTCGAATGTGGACGGGTTTTCGTGCGGTGAGCGGGTCCTCATCGACCGGCCAAGCACCGGCGCGTGGATGGCGGCGCTGGGCATGACGAACTTTCCCGGCCCGGGCCAGTACAAGGACGCGCGGGTCGATTGGGTGCCGGGCTCGCGCGACCTCGAATGGGAGCGGACGGTTGTCGCCATCGATACCGTACGGCGAACCCTGACCATCGATGCGCCGATCACCACCGCGATCGAGGCGAAATTCGGCGGCGGCACCGTTCGTGCGTTCCGCTGGCGGGGACGCGTCAACAACGTCGGCGTCGAGGACCTCACCTGCGTGGGCGAAACCAATCCGGCAAACCCGAAGGATGAGGAGCACGCGTGGATCTGTGTCGCGGTCGACTCGGCGGAGAACGCCTGGGTGCGGCACGTCGTCGCCCGGAAATTCGTTTGCTCGGCGGTGTGGGTGGCGACTCACGCGCGGGCGGTCACGGTCGAGGATTGCGCGTACGTGGAACCGGTCGCCGAGTCCGCCGGCTGGCGCCGGGTGAGCTTCTACGTCGACGGGCAGCAGGTGCTCGTGAATCGCTGCGCCTCCGAAGACGGACGCCACGATTTCGCCGCGGGGCATTGCGCGGCAGGTCCGAATGCATTCCTCGACTGCCGGGCGGTCGATGCGCAGGTCGATGCGGGACCCTTCGAGAGCTGGGCCAGCGGCGTGCTCTACGATGGCGTCTCCGTGAGTGGCGCCGGCCTGTCGCTGGCCAACATCGGGATTCGAACGCAGGGCGCCGGCTGGACCGCGGCCAACAGCGTCCTCTGGAATTGCAGCGCGGCCAGCAAGATGGGGGTCGACGACCCGCCGGGAGCGCCGAATCACGTTGTGGTGACGCCGGCCCCACTCTCGCTTTATCGTGCCCAATTGCAGGCGCGATGTGGTGCGTCCGGTCTCGCCGCGGTGGGCACCGGACCGGCGCCCGTCGTCGTACTCTCCGAAGGACGCGTCTATTCCGAGCCCGGCGGGCGGGACGCGGCAAATGGCGCGTTGGCGGCTGCGGCCGCGAGCATGCCCGCTGATCCACGCGACGACGGCGACATTCCGGCCGCGCCCCCACCGAAGCCGGTCGTGCCGCGTCCAGTCCACGCACTGTCGATCGTGAACGGCTATTTCATCGTCGATGGCCGCGCTCTCTTCGGTGGCTCAATGAACAGCGCGCTCTGGAAAGGGCAGCTGATCCCGGGTCGTGAAGCGCAGATGGGAACCAGTCCGACGCGCTGGGCGCCGGGGCGGATCGGCCCGCATTTGACCGAAGACCTCGATCGGTTGACCGACGAGATGCGGGCGCAACAAACGGCATTCTACTGGGCGTTCCCGGGACTGTGGTACGATCGGCGCCGCGACGAGCATTCGGTCACGATCCGCGAGGACCCGGAGGTCTGGGCGCCGTTTTTCGAGCCGCCATGGGCACTGAGCGGTCAGGGCAGAAATTCCATGGGGTTGAGCAAATACGACCTGACCAAGTTCAATCCCTGGTTCTTCAGCCGGCTGCGGGAACTCGCCGATGACTGCACGTCCAAGGGGCTCGTCCTCGCGTGCCAGGTTTACGACAACCACAATGTCGAGGAAGCGGCCGCGCATTGGGCGGACTTCGCCTGGCGACCGCTGAATGCGCTGCAAGACACCGGATTTCCCGAGCCGCCCCACTACGAGAATGCCGGTCAGAACCGGCATCACATCGCGGATCAGTTCTATGACCCCACGAATCCAGTCCGGCGTCACCTGCACGAACTCTGCATCCGGCACACGCTCGATGTGCTCGGCGATTCGCCGAACGTGATCTTCACGCTCGGTTATCAATTCGCGGGACCACTCCGATTTCAGGAGTTCTTCCTCGATACGGTTGCCGCCTGGGAAAAGGAGCACGGACGTCGCGTCCATGTGGCGCTGCAAACGAGCAAGGCGGTGACCGACGCGATTCTCGCCGATCCGAAACGGGCACCGCTCGTCGACGTCGTCGACCTCCGGTACTGGCAATACCTGCCGGATGGAAAGCTGTTCGCACCGGACGGAAAGGGAAAAAATGCCTTTCGCGAACTGCGGACCGCCGCGTTCGGTCGTGATCCCGTCATGCGCAGCACGCCCGAACTCGTGTACCGGCAGGTGCGCGAGTATCGCGACCGGTACCCCGACAAGGCGATCATCTGCGGCCATGCCGGATTCGGCCCGCTTCCTGTTCTGATGGCGGGCGGCGCCGAGGCGGTCGTCGCGGAATCCACTCCGCCGCGAGACGGACCCCCGCACGACGACGCGGCTGCGCTGCGGTTCATTTCGACCCGGGTGGCCGGCCTATTGCCCGCCCTGAAGCCGATCGATGGGTTCGCGACCGACGCATGGTGCCTCGGCGCCGAGGGTCGGGGCATGCTGATCTATTCGCTGCGGGGCGCCTCGATTGAACTGACGCGCGATCTCGGGAAGGAGGCGGCGAACGCCACGTGGTTCAATCCACGCAACGGAGAGGCGACGCCCGCCCGCCTCGAGGCGGGCTCACGCACGATCGCAAAACCGAGCCCTGACGCATGGCTGCTGTGGATCAAGGGCTGAAGAAGGGGCTCCTGTGGAGCGCCGGAAAATGGATCCCGCGGTAACGTGGAAAGCTGATACGTCCGGTGGGTAGGGCGCGGAGTGGTCCTTCCGCGCCGGATTGGGGATTCGGGCAGAAATCTCACAGCAGACCGTGGCGGCGAAGGGACTCGCCGCCCGATCCGGGCATAGGAGCGTTGAGACTCGAGTTGAGAGCCTGAAGACCGACCGGAAAAAACACCGCCTTACCGGCCGCACCAGCCGCCGTCCACCGTGAGGATATGGCCGCTGAGGTAATTGCTGGCGGCGGAGGCGAGAAAAACGACCGCACCTTCGAGATCGGACGGTTCGCCCCAGCGCCCCGCAGGGATCCGGCTGAGAATTTCCTTGGTCCGGCCGGCATCGGCGCGCAGCGCGGCCGTGTTGTCGGTTGCCATGTAGCCCGGGGCGATCGCGTTCACCTGGATGCCCTTACCGGCCCATTCGTTCGAGAGAGCCTTCGTGAGCTGACCGACGGCGCCTTTGCTTGCGGCATAGCCGGGCACCGTGATTCCGCCGAAAAACGTGAGGAGCGAGGCGATGTTGATGATCTTGCCGCTGCCGCGTTCGAGCATGTGCTTGCCCGCGGTGCGGCATGCGACGAACACGCCGTGCAGATTCACGTTCAACACGTCGTCCCAATCGGCGTCGCCATGCTCGGCGGCGGGGTGACGCCGGATGATGCCGGCGTTGTTTACGAGAATGTCGAGGTGCCCCTGCCACGCGATCGACTTTTCGATCAGATGTTTCACGTCCGTCCGATTGCCGAGATCGGCCGCGATCGCATGCGCCTTCACGCCCGCCTCGCTGAGGTGGTGAACGACGGGTTTCAACTTGGCCGCGTCGCGTCCGTTGATGATCACATCGGCCCCGGCGTGGGCCAGCGCGCTCGCCATCGCCTTGCCAAGACCCTGCGAGGAACCGGTGACGAGGGCGACCTTGCCGCGAAGGCCGAATTTCTGGGCGAGATAATCGTTCATGTGGGAACGACCAACCTGCCCGCCTCGGGGCGCATGTCCACGACGAGTTCCGTCATGGCGACGGATTCTCAAGGTGGAACGCGATCTCCGATCGCGTTACTCGGGACAATTCGATCGAGCCAGCCGATGGGACATCGGTCTCCGCCTCCGGCGACGTGGCCGGGCCGGTGGAACGCGATGTCCCCATCGCGTTGCCCGGATCAGCGCGGCCTGCGTGGCGCGGAAGGGACTCCGCGTCCTACCAAATCAGTGTTCTGTCTCTCACCGCTCGACTCTGGACTCATTCAACCGGCAGGGCGGCGAGCCTGCCCTCCGGAGCGATTGGGCGAAGGAGGGGCCCAACTTCGCCGCCTTGCATTCGCTGCTACCGCGCCAGCCAGCCGCCGTCGACGGCGATCGTGTAGCCGTTGACGTAGTCGGACGCGGCCGAGGCGAGGAAGACCGCCGTGCCCTTCAGATCGTCCGGCGTGCCCCAGCGTCCGGCGGGAATCCGGCCGAGGATGGCCGCGCTGCGCTCGGCATCGGCGCGCAACGGCGCCGTGTTGTCGGTCGCCATGTAGCCCGGCGCGATCGCATTCACATTGATGTGGTGGTTGGCGAGTTCGTTCGCCATCAGCCGCGTCAGCCCCTGGACCGCGCTCTTCGAGGCGGTGTACGAGGGCACGCGAATTCCGCCCTGGAACGAAAGCATCGACGCGATGTTGATGATCTTGCCGGGAGCGTTGCGAGCGAGCAGGTCGCGGACGAACGCCTGGCTGAGGAAGAACACGGCGTCGAGGTTGATGCCCATCACGTCGTCCCAGTCCTTCTCCGTGAATTTCGGGAAATCCTCGCGGCGGATGATGCCGGCGCAGTTCACCAGGACGTCGAGATGGCCAGTCAGCTTCTTGCCCTGTTCGACCACGCCGGGAATGGCGGCGCGGTCGCCGAGGTTGGCGGAAACTGCGGCGCATTTCCGGCCGAGCTTGGTGACAAGATCGACGGTTTCCGCCACCGGCAGGACGTCGACGGCGACGATATCGGCGCCGGCCTCGGCCAGGCCGACGGCCATGCCCTGGCCAAGCCCGCGCGAAGCGCCGGTGACGAGGGCGGTTTTCCCATTCAGTTTAAAACAATCGAGGATCGAGGTCATAAGCGGACTGGGTAGGGGGGAACCTCGACTTGCGTTCGCCGGCATCGTTCGCGACAGGTCACGCGGCCGGGAACAGCGGCCGCGCTGCACAAAATGGACCGGAAAACGGACGCACCCCAACGCGTGCGTCTGCGAAAGAACGGCGGCGCCGATCCGGGGACCGGCGCCGAAATGATCAGTGGAGGGCGTTCATCGGCACGGCGTCCATGTCGGAGAACACCTGGTTGTCGCCGCCCATGGCCCAGACGAACCGGTAGGCGCCGGTGCCCGCGCCGCAATGAATCGACCACGCGGGCGAAAGGATCACTTCGCGATCACGGATGACGAGATGCCGGGTCTTCTCCGGCTCGCCCATGAAGTGGAAGACCAGATTGTCTCCGAGATCGAAATACAGGTAGATCTCCGTCCGCCGGCTGTGCGTGTGGGCGGGCATCGTGTTCCACACGCTACCAGGTTCGAATTCGGTGAAGCCCATCACGAGCTGGCAGCTCTTCACGCCGTCCGGGTGGATCAGCTTGTTGATCCGGCGGCGATTCGCCTTGGCCGCATCGCCAATCGGATCGGTCCGGACATCGGCGCGACGGACGACCGCCGTCGGGTGCTTGGCGTGCGCGGGGGTGCTGATGAAATAGAATTGGGCCTGGCCGGCGGAGCCGTTCTCGAACGTCACGTCCTTCTCGCCCATCCCGACATACAGGCAGTCGAGGTTGCCGAGCTCGTGGGTTTGCGTTCCGACCTTGACCTTGCCGGCCGCGCCGACGTTGAGGATGCCGATCTCGCGGCGTTCGAGGAAGAATCCGGTGCCGGTTTCCTTGGCGCTCGGCAGCGAGAGCGGTGAGCTCGTCGGCACGGCGGCGCCGGCAATCATCCGGTCGAGGTCGGTGTAGTGGGCAACCACCGCGCCGGGCTGGAAAAGCCCGCTGATCATGAAGCGCTCACGGAGCTCTTCGGTCGAGAGGGTGTTGGTGGCTTCAGGCGATGGGAAGTAATGCAGCTTCATGGGAGAAAGGTTCTAATCACGCGGGGCAGGCCGGGGCACGGCGAAAGTACGGGTGTTCGTTCCGAATCGATGCTCAGAAAGCACGGAGATGTGCGGGTGCGGAAATCTTATGCAATGGAGGGCGGGGTTGCGACCCCGCCTGGATAGATTTGCGCATTGAAGTAGGCCGCGAGCTTGCTTGCGCCACCTCCGAGTGCGAGCAAGCTCGCGGCCTCCGTTGGCATCGCCCACACCGTAGGCTGCCCGCCTGCGGCCGCGATCCATTCCGACCTGGCGCGAGCAAGCTCGCCGCCTACGACTTGAGAACTCATCGCGTTCATACGGGAGTCACCCTCGGCCAAATTCGCCGTCTCACAGCGACTGCAGCCAAACGTTTCGAAACTCGATCGGATAACCTTCCATCTGCAGACCGATGTGTCCCTCCTCCACCGAGATGTGGTCGACGTGGTTTTGGTGGACGCCGTTGACGGTGACATCGACTGAGGTCCCGCGACACACGATATCGTAGCTGTTCCACTCGCCGTGCGGCTTCTCGGACGAGGCGGCGAGCTTGGCGGCGCGGGCCTTCTTGTTGATGATGGGTGCGCCCGGCAGATCGACATCGGTCGCGACGAGCTGGCCGGCATTGCCCGACGCGAGCTGACATTCGATCCCGGCGGGCCAGATCACGTCCGGCCCGTGCACGTGCACGAACACCCCGCTGTTGCTTCTCGGGGCGGCATCCGCCGGCCAGCGCCACTCGACGTGGAGGCGATAATTCGAGTAGCTCTGCTCCGTCCGCAGATACCCTTTCGGCGCGCCCGTGAGCCGCAGCACCCCGCCGGCAACGGACCACACTGACCTCGGGTCGACCGCGTGGTCGCTGAGCACGACGGTCCAACCCGTGATGTCATGACCGTTGAAAAGCGGTACGCCGGCAACGCGGGCGGCCTGACGGGGAGCGGCTGACGTTTGTGCTGCCGACGATTCAGCGTTCAGCCCGGCGACTCCGAGCGTTACGGCGGCAATGCCGGCGATAATCGCAATGGCAGCGCGAGGGTGGAGCACGTTTCGATGGGGTTTCATGGAGATTGTTGGCGGCGCGAATCAGGTTCGCTGGTGGAGCAAAGGGTCCTCACCATTCGGCGTGCGACGAACGAACGCCCGGGGCGCGGGGTGGGGCATCCCGCCCCCCAAGCCGTCATTCCGAAAGGCTGACCTTGATCGGCGAGCTGACGCGCGCGGCCTCCGCGGCGACGTAGTCGTCCCAGTCCTTCTGCGAGGAAAACTGTCCGCTCTTGGTCCAGCCCGCCCCGGCATAGTACGAAACCGGCTCGTTCGAGGTGACCTTCGTCAACACGAGGCGGTTCGATTTGTCCTCGGCGAAACCCGCGAAGCCGTTGCCGGGAACAATTACCGCCTCACCCAGCGAACCGTTCGTCCGCTGGGTCTCCCATTGCGCAAGCCAGTGGCTCGCCTCGTTGCTCGAGACGGCCGCGTTCACCTCCTGGCCGCGGTCGGCGCTGGCCTTGTTGATCCCGATGCCGATCGTCACTTCCTTGTGGCCCGCGAAGGAGAACGTGCTGTCGATCCGATCGAGATTGTGTCCGGCGTCGACCGTGAACCGCTTCACTTCCGAAATCATGACGCCATGGCCATCCCAGGTCTGGTACGTGACCTCGAAAATTGCCCGGATCGGACCGTTGGCGATGACCTTCCAGGTTTGGTAATTGCGGCCGACATAGAGCTGGTGTCCGTCCCACACGCCGGTGCCCCCGCAGCCGCGGCTGTCACCGACGTTGTACATGTCCATGCCCTCGCCCTCGTCGTGGTGGTAGTGGTCGTGTCCCTTGTTGTACCAACGGTCGACGATCGGGTAGCTGACGCGCTTGCACCAGACGTCGATGCCGCTGCTGACGAGGACCTCCTTGCCGCGATGCTCCGAGTCCGGCGCTGCGAGCGCGGGCCCGTAGATCCGGTGCGCGATCCGGTCGTTCTCCCAGGCAAAGTCATCGAGCCGCTCCGGCACGTAGCGCGCGAAGACCTTCGTCGGAAACGGCGGGGTCACGCGATCGGGCGAGCGTTCGACCGTGAACGTCGCGGTCTTTTCGCCCGGCGCGAAATCGTGCTGGAACAGCAGATCGCCGTAGGCGACGCCGATCATCGTCGGGTCCTTTGATTCGGGCGCGACATTCGTCACCTGGAACGGCACTTCGTTGCCCGCGGAATCCTTGACGACGATGTGCTGGATCAACGCGTGGGGCATCACCCGGTTGACCTCCTTCCAGGGCACGGTGATGGTTTCGGCGGGCCGCGCGATGGACAGGTCGTTGGTGACGGTGATGGTGAACTTGTCGGCGGCGAACGACGCCAGCGGCACGAGCGCCAGGAGGGCGAGGAGACGGAGTTTCATGGGGGAAAGGAGGTCTTTAATCAGGACGGGGCGCGAAGGGCACGGTCATTTTTCGCCCGGGATTGCGAGCAGGACGGCCCGAGAGCGGGAAAGATGCACCCGTCCGCCGCGCTGATCCGGGCGCCGTTCATTCGAGGTGAAACCAGTCGAAATCGGCGAATCCCACCGGCGCGGGGGCCGTCCCGGACGAACGCTCGCGCGCATTCGCGGCAAACACTCCGACCGTGGATCCGACCCAGCGATCGACGGTCGCCGGAAATGCCGCGTGGGCGTGGAGCGGCAGGAAACGCCTTCCGTCCTGGCTGTACGAGAAACGGCACTGGGCACCGGGGTCCACCGTGACCCGGAGCAGGACATGGGTTGCTTGGTCCGGCATCAGGTGTGATTCGGTCACGAAACCCATTCCGGGCCGGAGCCGGCTGGAGGAGTCCGGGTCGTGACGGTGATCCTCCACGTATACCAGTTTCAATCCATCCTGCTCCCGGCGCAGTCCGACCCAGGCGCAACTGTAGCCGAAGACGATGAGCCCGGCCTCGCTGTTTTCGCCCAGGGCCGTGCCATCGAGTGCGGCGGTGGCCGTGAATTTCGGAGCGGGAAATTTCTGCGTCAGCAACTGCGGAGCGTCGTACACGCCGGTCTCCGGCAGCGGCAGCGGACGCAACCGGAGATAACCGGGACGATCCGTCAGGGTGAATGCGTCCGGTGTCGGATTGGCCTGCCACTGCCATTGGAGGCCGAGCTGCGGGGTGTTGAATTCATCGCTTGTCGCGGGCGTGGTCACCGGTCCCGCCGGGCCGCCGACCTTCGGTTTTGCGTGGGTCAGCACCGGGGCGCCATCTGTCGCTCCGGACTCGGCGGCGGTCCCGATCGCGGGCCAGCCATCCTTGCGCCACGCCATCGGTTCGAGGTGAACGACGCGTCCGTAGGGGCCCTTGTCCTGGAAATGCAGGAACCAATCCTGGCCGGTGCCCGTATCGACCCAGGCGCCCTGATGCGGACCATTGATGGACGTGCCGTTTTGCGCGAGGACGACCCGGTTCTCGTACGGCCCGTAAATCACCCGCGACCGGAACACCGCCTGGTAGCCCTGCTGCACGCCGCCGGCCGGGGCAAACACGTAATACCATCCCTGCCGCTTGTAGAGCTTGGGGCCTTCGATGGTTCGCCAACCCGGCATCGTGTTTCCGTCGATGATGTCGCGGCCTGCATCCAGCGCCCGAAAGCCGTCGGCGCTCATCCGCACGAGCGTCAAGCGGTTCGCGACCGGTCCGCGACTCCGCGCCCACGCGTGAACCAGGTATGCCTGGCCGTCGTCGTCCCAGAACGGGCAGGGGTCGATCAGCCCCTTGCCGGCGATGACCAGAACGGGAGCGGACCACGCGGCCCGGGGATTCGTCGCCGTCACGACGTAGATTCCGTAGTCGGGATCGGGATAGAAGATGAAGAATTTTCCGTCGTGAAACCGGATCGCGGGCGCCCACACCCCCTCGCCGTGGCGCACGGTCGCGAAATGTTTCGCCGGCACGAGCAGCGGGAGCGCATGGCCCACCAGCTCCCAATTCACGAGGTCACGCGAATGCAGGATCGGCAGGCCGGGCGAATGATTGAAGCTCGACGAGGTGAGCCAGAAATCGTCGCCGACGCGGATGGCGTCGGGATCGGAATAGTCCGCATGCAACACCGGATTCCGATACGTGCCGTCGCCACGATCGGGAACCCAGGGGCCGGATTCCGCCGCCACGGGCCGCGCGAGCAGGAGGAGGGTGGCGGCAAACGAGGTAGCCAGGAGCCGAAGACGCGGTGGACGGACGGGGCGCGAGACCATCGCAACCACCAAAGGTGCACCGGGCGGCAGCGACAAGTGGCAATGCCGAAATGACAGTTTTTTCCGGCCTGGGCAGCCGGACGCAAAAAAAGCCCACGACGCTGACGTCGTGGGCTGGAAGGAGGGCGAAGGTACGCGGATCAGAACGTGCCCTTGACGCCGAACGTGTACACGGCGCCGAACATTTCGCGCCGATACAGCTGGGCGTACACGGGCGTCGACGCGCCGTATCGCTGGTCGTCCTGCGGGACGTTCGTCAGATTGCGGCCGTTGATGAAGAGCCCGAGATGGTTCGAAATCCGGTACTCGAGGTTGGCGTCGAGATAGAGCCGCGGTTTGAAGTACTCGTAGGCGCTCGGATCGTAGCCCAGCGCGCCCATCCGTTCGCGACCGCGGTAATTCCAGTTGAGCTTCGCGCTGATCCGGCGGTTGTCGTACGACAGGCCCCAGTTGATCGTCTTCGAGATGAAGTTCGTGAAGTCGGCGAGCCGCGAGCCCTGGAGGTGGAGGATCGTGGCATTGGCAAATGCGCCGATGCCCCAGCCGATGGTCTGCTGGTAATTGAACCCATACCCGGTCACCCGCGCGTCGCCGGCGTTGAGCGTCGTCTTGAGCTGCGCGCCCTGGTCGACGTATTGCTGCGCATCGGGCACACCATACTGGTTCAGCAGCGCGACCGTGGCGGGCACCGTCAGCGAACCGAAGAAGTTCGAGAAGTCCTTCCGAAATGCCGAGACCGCCAGCACGCCGGATTTCCGGAAGTAATACTCGAGCGAGGCGTCGTAGCCGGTGGCCTGCTCCGGGGCGAGCGACGTGTTCGTGACCGTGATGATCTGGTCGGGCAGCGTCGGATCCGGCAGCGAGTAGTTCGGGATGATGTAGTTGAGATTCGGACGCCCGATCGATTTCTCGTACGCCAGACGCAGAATCAGATTGTCCGTGAAGTTATACGTCAGATCCACGCTCGGGTACCCGGCCGAATACCGTTTGGTGGCGTGCGCGCCACGGTAGATGTGGGCGGTGGTGCCGCCGGACGTTTGCGTGAGCGGTCCGGAGCCCTCGTCCTCCGTCTGCTCGAAACGGATGCCGTAGACGGCCCGGAGGCGATTGCTCAGCATCCGGGTGTCACCCATTGCATACGCCGCCGAGATCCGCTCCTGCAGGAACAGCGAGCCATTGATCTCGTTGGTTCGGTTCGAGGGCGAGGCGGTGAAGTACTCGGGATGCGTCCGGTAGAGATCGTACGCCGCCACGTTGTTGCCCCAGGTGATCTGCGGAAAATCGTACGGTGGGGTCACCGACGAGTAGATCGGGTCGACGAGGTTGTACGTCGTCGCGGCGTTCGGACCGACGAAGCTGAACGTGTTTTTGAAGGCACGGATGTCGCGGAGCTCCTGCGTCACCTCGGCGCCAAACTGGAGGTGGGTGGGCAGCCGGAAATCCAGCGACCGACGTGCGTTGACCCCCGCGCTCTTGAACAGGTCGGAGGAGTCGGCCGGGCTGAATTCCGTCCCGGTGAGGGTGTAGTTCCGGATGTCGTACGGGTTGACGTTGTTTCCGTTCTTGTCCGTGAGGATCACCCCGCCGGGTTTGATGCTGTTGATGCCCCGGTAGTCGACCGTGAGGTTGCTGAGCTTGTAGGTCACGCCCTCGAAGTAGCCGCCGCGCGAGTCCTGGTAGTGGTTGGTCGCATGCGAATACTGGACTTCCCCATCGATCCGCCAGATCGGCCCGGTGTGCACCAGCTTGAGACCCGCGTTGTACGTCACGCCGAACTTGTGGCGCCACGACGTGCCGAACTGGGCGCTGCCCTTGCCGACCGCGCCCTGGGTCTGGGTGCGATCCCAGGCGACGGGTGTGACCGCACCGGTGTCGAACGTGAGGTTCCGGTTGTAGAACGGCGCGTCGTAGTAGTTGTCCTGCGCCGTGAACGACAGCACGTTGTCCGGCGTGATCTTCCAGTCGGCGGTTCCGCCGAATGAGTACCGGGTGTTGGTCTTCGGTCCGTCCTGCACCTGATATTTCTCCAGGAACGGATTCGCGGCCGATACCTTCGAGGTGTTGCTGTTCGTGCCGTTCGGCGCCCACTGCGGGTTCGTCCGATACTGCGGATTCCGCGTGTGGGACGTCAGGAAACTGACGGTGTAGCCAAACACGTTGTTCACCGGGTTCGCATAGGTGAAATCGGCGCCCGTCATGATCTTGCCGGTCCGGCCGAGCCCGGGTCCCGGGCTCTCGCCGAGCTGCTTGTAGTAGCTGTTCATCGCGCCGAAGGCCCGGTACTTGAACACCGGATGGTTGTACTCGAACGCGCTCCGGCTCACGAGATTCACCGAGCCGCCGAGCGCCGCGGCCGGCAGGTCGGGTGTCCGCGAGAACACGACCTCCGTCCGCGAGACGTTGTTGATCGAGACCTGTTCCAGCTCGAAGACGCGGGACGCGCTCGAGGAAGCCGCGCTCGCCATCGGCAGATTGTCCGAGGTCACCGCCGTGTACTGCGGTGAAATCCCGCGCAGCATGATGTTCCGGACGTCGGCGGCGACATAATCGACAGCGACGCCGGGCAGGAACTTGACGAATTCGCCGATGTTGCCCTCGGGCACGTCGCCGAACTGATCGGTCGAGACGACGGCCTTGATGTTCGGGGCGAAGCGCTGCTCGTTGATCGCGATCGATTTTTGATCGGTGTCCTTCTGCGACGCGACGACGAACTGGTCGAGCTGCACGATCTTGCCGCCCGACGGATTAGCCTCCGACCCGAACGTGACGTCGGAGGTTGTCGTGTGGCCCGATGTGACGGTGACGGTGGCGGTCTGCTGCGGCTGTCCGGTGTAGAAGACGTCGAGTTTGGCCGTGCCGGCCGGCACGCCGAACAGACGGTACTCGCCGTATTGGTTGGTGAACGTCTCGAGGTTGGTTCCCTCAACCGTCACGCGGGCGTTGTTGAGGTAGTTGCCGGTGGAGGCATTCAGCACGCGGCCCTGGATGTTGCCAGTCGCGGTGGGTTGGGCCAGCGCAGCGCTGGCGAGGCAGACGATCGCCGCGAGTGCAATGCAGCAGCGGCGAACGACGTTGGTCGGTCGGGTTGGGTTCATGGGGGGTGGGATAGGTCCCCGTCCCTGTCGGGAGGATTCGGTCCGCGAAACGCCTTGCGGCACTTCGCGGCAGACGGTTCCTCCCGCGCAGCAGGGGTGGGGTAGGTTCACTGACGAAAGTGGGAAAGATCCGGTTCGCAAGCCCGTGCCGGCGAATCGCATGGGTGGCGTGGAGCTTCGGATACGGGCCGACGGCCGGGTCCGCGTCGGGTCACCTGGCTGACGGGCGCCACCGCCGGTCAGCCGCGAAGTGTCATTTGCGAGTCACGGCCGAGGGTGGGGCGCCGTCCGTGAGGGCGACGTCGGTTGACGCGTCGGCCAGGTCGTTGCCGACCAGCACGATTTTGCCGCTCTGGTTGCCCGCGACCTGGAGAAAGGTCCCGGTTCCGGCCGCAGCGCGATTTCCGCGGACGAACGCATCGGTCGAGTCGCGCAGCGCGATCGCCGCGCTCGCGGTGTCGGCGGTCTGCGCGGCGCTGTCGTCGAAAACGAGGTGCTCCGACGTATCGAAGGAAAATGCGCTGCCTGTCTTCACCGCCACCCGCACCTGGTGAAATTCGATGCCGGAGGCGTGATCGGCGATGACTCCGGTTTCGCCGGTCGCGTTGATGTCGTCGAAGCGCACGTCCGAGACCGCCCGCTCCGGCAGTCCCTGGATTGTCGCGACCTTCTTGGCGTTCACCACCGTGATGTTGCTGTACGCGAAATTCCGGAACAACGGCGTCCGCGCGCTCACCGGCTCCGGATTGGTCCGGCCGTAGCGCATCGTGATTTCGAATCCGATCTTCTTCGGGTCCTCGATCACCCAGTTGTCGAAGCGGAAGTTCTCGAGCACCCCGCCGCGGCCCCGCATGCTCTTGATGCGGATTCCGGTGTCGGTGCCCTCGGAAACGATGTTGCTCGCCGTGACGTTGCGGATCCCGCCGGAGGTTTCGCTGCCGACCACGACGGCGCCGTGGCCCTCGTACATCACGCAGTTCGTGATCGTCACGAACTCCGTCGGCCGATTCGTCCGCCGGCCGTCGTTGTCCTTGCCCGACTTGATCACGATGCAGTCGTCGCTGGTGCGGAAGAAACAATCGGAAATCCGGACGTTGCGGCAGGAGTCGACATCGATGCCGTCGCCGTTCGGCCCGCCGCCGGCGGAGATGAACCGGACGCCGCGCACGACCACGTCCTCGGAGTAGATGGGGTGGAGCAGCCACATCGGCCCGTGCGTGATCGTCACATCGGCGACGAGGACGTTGTGGCACTCGTACAGTTGCACGAGCGAAGGACGGAGGAATTCCGCCGCCGCGGTGAAATCGGCCGCCGTCAGCTTTTCGCCCGCCTCGATCCGTTCGTAGAGATGCCGCCACGCGGTGCGCGCGGGCGCGGGATCGCGTCCGGCCGGAGGGGCGAACCGCGGGGAGCCGGAGCGCCACCACCAGTTCTGGCCCTGGCCGTCGATGGTTCCGCGTCCGGTGATGGCGATGTTCTTCCGGCCGTTGGCGTAGATCAGCGGGGCATGTTCGAAGACGTTCGTGCCCTCGTACCGGGAAGGCACCAGGGGCGAGTCGGCGGGATCGGGGCTGTAGAGCAGTTCGGCCCCGGCCTCGAGGTTCAGCGTGACGTTGTCGACGAGCTGGATCGAACCGGTGAGATACTTGCCGGCCGGCACGCGGACCGTGCCTCCGCCCGCCTGCGCACATGCCGCCATCACGCGGGCGAACGCGGCGGTGTTGTTCGTGTGACCATCGCCCACCGCGCCGTAATCGAGAGGATTGAGGATGCCCGTGGCGGACGCGGCGGCGAGCGACGCGGTGCCGAGGGCGAGGGCAAGCAGGCCGGAGAGCAGGGACTTCAGCATAAGGGGGGTACCGCCGAGCGCGGACGTACAGGCAAGTCGGACACGTGTCCCCGTCAAGGCCGAACGTCCGCTCCTGAAATTTTCAACCGAAGCGATCCGCGCGAACCGCGGGCGCGCGAAGCGTCGCGCCCGCGGGAGCGTGTTACGGGGTTCCGGATACAACGTCGATTGCTGGCGGGCGCGACTCCTCCGGCTACCGTCGTTGACACCCGGGGGCCAAGCGCGTTTGGTCGGCTCGTTCCAGCCGTGCCAACTCCCCTCAAACCGAAACCACCGGTTGTCATTCGCTCCACCGCGGATTTCGCGCGTTACGTCGGACTCGCGCGCACGACGGTGTCGCGGGTGCTGAACGGGCAGCCGGGACTCAAGCCGAAGACGATCGACCAGGTCCAGCGGGCCCTGGCCGAGACGGGTTTCACCCCGAACGCCCATGCGCTGCATCTGAAGGGGAAGCGCACCTCGATGATCGGCATCTGCATGGAGGATCTCGCGACGCCTCCGGCGGTCCGGAAGCTTTCGATCCTCCAGCATGTCCTCCGCACGCGGGGTTTCTCCTCGTTGATCGAGGTGTTTTCGCCGGGCACCGGACGCGACGTGGTCCGACACTTCCTGTCGCTCCGGGTCGAGGCGATCGTGTTCATCGGCCATTTTCACCGTGAGGAAATCGAGGCCCGCCTTGCGGAACTGACGACGCTCGGCACGCCTCATGTCGTCATCGACCACTTCGGGTTGAAGGGGGCCAACACCGTGTCGCTTGATCGCGCCGCCGGCATGGAGGCGGTGATCGGCCACCTGTACGACCTGGGCCATCGGACGTTCGGGCTGCTGGGCGTCACGAAGGGGCCGACCAGCAGGATCGACCGCATGACCGGGATCCAGGCGGCGATGCGGTCGCACGGGCTCGAGTTCGACACGGCGGTGACATCACTCGACCACCTGCACGAGCGGCGCAACGATTTCGATTATGGGCGCGCGCTGGCGACGAGCTTCGTCCGGCATCCGCAACGGCCCACGGCCTTTCTCGGCTACAATGACGAGATTGCCGTCGGTGCGCTGCGCGGGTTTCAGGAAGCCGGACTCAAGGTGCCGCGCGACCTGTCGCTCACCGGGTTCAACAACCAGGACATCTGCCACATGACCTGGCCGACCCTGACGACGGTCGACCAGAACATCGAGACGACGATCGATGAGGCCGCCGAATTGATTCTGTCGCAACTCGGCAAACCGGTGCGCCCGAAGCCAATTGTCCGCACGATTCCGGCCAAGCTGATCATCGGCGAGTCGACGGGCCCCGTGCGGGTGTAGGATCTTGGCGGCACATCCGGCGCCGGGCGGTTTGCTGTAGGGGGTCGCCGACCCTATCCGTCGCTCTCTCCTCAGGACTGTCAGGTTTTCGCATCGGCGACGCAGGCGGGGTCAGGCGCCCCCGCCCTACATCTCACGCTCAGATTTTCGCGACGCGAACACCGTCCCCGATCGCCAGCGCCCGCGGCCGGAGCACCTCCCAATGCGTTGGCGGAATGATCGGTCCCATGTGCATCACGGTTTCGGCTCCGAGCAGCGAGGCGAGGGCGCCGCAATCGGGCAGCGACCAGTCGCGCAGAAATCCATAGAGAAATCCCGCCGCCCAGGCGTCGCCCGCGCCATTCGTGTCGACCACGTTGGCGACCGCCACCGGGGCGATGCGATGCAGGCTGGCGTCGCGTGCGATCCACGCGCCGTCCTTCCCGACTTTCACGGCGGCCAGCACGCCTTCGCCCGCCAGCCGCCGGGCGAGCGATGCAAAATCGGAGGACTGATCCTCGAACAGCGCCCGGATCTCGTCCTCGTTCGCGAACACGACGTCGATCCCCTTGCGGAACTGCGAGAACAGCCAGGCGCGCGACGCGTTGACCACCTCGAAGGACGACAAATCGATGCTGGTCGTGCAGCCGGCGGCCCGTGCCGCGGTCAGCACGGCGTCCGCCAGCGCCTGGTTGAACACCAGATAACCCTCGATGTGCGCGTGCCGGCAGTCGCGGAAGTCATCCACGCTGATCTCCTCCGGCGCCAGCGTCATGGCTGCGCCCAGGTAGGTGCGCAGCGTCCGCTGCGCGTCCGGGGTGACCAGCGCGAGGCAGCGCGCGTTGGGGAGCGGGCCGGTTTTGAACCGGCTGCCGTCGACGCCGGCCGCCTCGAAGCGTTCGCGGTAGACGCGGGCGAGGTCGTCACTGCCCAGTTTGCCGAGGAAGCGCGTGCGCAGGCCCAGCCGGGTGGCGTTGAAGGTGGCGTTGGCCGCCGAACCGCCGGTGGCGTAGGCCGGCTCGCCGGCCAGCAATGCAACGATCCGCTGCATCTCCGTGCCGTCGACCAGCACCATTCCGCCTTTGGCGCCGGCGACGTGCTGGACGAGAAACTCGTCTGACACCCGGGCCAGCAAATCCATGATCGGCGACCCGACGCCAATTAGGTCAAAACTCATGTGGAAAAAATGAAATCGTGAAAACGTGAAGCTCGCGAAAGCTGTGCGGGAGAGGGCGAAACCGTGAGACGACGGTAAGTTGGACGTCGAGCCCCGAGTTTCCCACCGGGCGGTTTCAGGTTCGGCCGCGGTCCAACAATTCCGGCGTTTCCTGACGCTTCCCGGGTTTCCGATTTTCCAGCTTGCGGGGTTTTCCGGCTCAGCCGGTCACCGTCAGGTTCGTGGCCAGCAGCGGCTCGTCGTCGATCTCGACCAGCAGCGAATAGTCACCGGGTTGGGGGAAGGTCAGATTCCGGATTTCGTTGATCAAATTGATGCGGTGCAGGGGACTTTGGGACTCGAAGGGGCGCTCCAGGAGCGGGGACGGGGCGGATTCGTCGAGGCCCATCGAGATCCGCAGCTTGTGCTCGCCCGGCGCGCAGTCGGTGATCGTCAGGAACCAGATCATGAACGGATGTGTGACCGGGAAATGACGTGCCTGGATGTTGGAGAAAATGCCGAGAATGGTGTGCTTGCCGGAGCCGGGGTCGATGTGGACCCCGTCGCAGGTGAGCCACGCGAGGAGCTGTGGTTTCGAATGCACGGGATGAGCGATGCCCGCCCCCGCCGGAGGGGCAAGTAACAAGTGTGCCACCTGCCGGCGCGGCGCGCGCGGCCCGGCCGTTTTTCCTTGGAATCCGCGGCGGGCCGTGTGGTTTGGGCGTTGATGTTTCTCGCGGTGATTCAGCAGGCGGCCAATGCGGCGACGGGCCCGAATGGTCCGTTCTACGGCTACCCACCCTGGCTCGTCGTGCTCGTCGGTGCGTTTGTCGCCGCGCTGGTCCTGTGGATCTTCTCCAAGCTGTTGAAGTGGGCGCTGTGGATCCTGATTCTCGTGGTGATCGTCGGCGGGATCGTGACCGCGGCAAAGATGTATTTGGGGAAGTGAATCGGCGCGTCGCGGCGTTTCCTTCTTGCACGGGGAAAACGCGGCACTTCAACCTAGCCCCCCGTGAAATACATTTTCGTCACGGGAGGCGTGGTTTCCTCGTTGGGCAAGGGGCTCACGGCGGCGGCACTGGGTGCCCTGCTGGAGATGCGCGGCCTCACGGTCCGGATCCAGAAATTCGATCCCTATCTCAACGTCGACCCGGGCACGATGAGCCCGTTTCAGCACGGTGAGGTTTACGTGCTGGAGGACGGCGCCGAAACCGATCTCGACCTCGGCCACTACGAGCGCTTCACGAGCGGCAAGCTTTCCCGGCTCAACAGCCTTTCCTCCGGTCAGATCTATGAGGCGGTGATCCAGAAGGAGCGGCGCGGCGATTATCTCGGCAAGACCGTGCAGGTGATTCCGCACGTCACGAATGAAATCAAGGAGCGGATCTATGCCGGCGGGAAGGATGCCGACATCCTGATCACCGAGATCGGCGGCACCACCGGCGACATCGAAGGACTGCCGTTCCTGGAGGCGATGCGGCAGTTCGCGCTCGAGGTCGGGCCGAAGGACGTGATCTTCATCCACGTGACGCTCGTGCCCTACGTCACGGCTGCGGGCGAATTGAAGACGAAGCCGACGCAGCAGTCGGTCGCGAAACTGCGCGAAATCGGCATCCAGCCGCATGTGCTCGTTTGCCGGACCGAGCGGCCGCTCGACCACGACCTGCGCGACAAGCTCTCGATGTTCTGCAACGTGCCGGTCAAGGCGGTCATCGAGTGCCGCGACGTCGAGCATTCGATCTACGAGCTGCCGCTGGCGCTCCAGCAGGAGGGCATGGACCAGCTCGTCCTCGATCTTTTTGGGCTGAAGAATCCGCCTCCCGAAAAGAACGTCTGGGAGGAGATTGTCCGGCGGCTCCTCACGCCGAAGCACGAGGTGACGATCGGCGTCGTCGGCAAGTACATCGAGCTGCAGGACGCGTACAAATCCGTTTACGAGTCGATCACGCACGCGGGCATCGCGAACAACTGCAAGGTCAATGTCCGCCGGATCGATGCCGAAGACCTCGAGAAGAAGGGCGGGCTCGCCGCGCTCAAGGGCCTCGACGGCATCCTCGTGCCCGGTGGCTTCGGCGATCGCGGCACGGAGGGGAAGATCGCCGCGGCGAAATTCGCGCGCGAAAACAAGGTGCCGTATTACGGGCTTTGCCTCGGGCTGCAGATTGCGGTGATCGAATTTGCCCGAAACGTCCTGAAACTCCCCGGCGCCAACAGCACGGAGTTCGATCCGAATCCCGCCCACCCCGTGATCGCGATCATGGAGGAGCAGAAGAAGATCGTGGACAAGGGGGCGACGATGCGGCTGGGGAGCTACGAATGCGCGCTCACCCCCGGAACCCATGCGCACAAGGCCTACGGCGCGGACAACGTGCGCGAGCGGCACCGTCACCGCTACGAGGTGAACAACGCCTACGTCGGCCAGTTGCAGCGCGGCGGGATGGTCGTGAGTGGCGTGAACCCGCGTCGGAATCTCGTCGAGATCATCGAACTCAAGAACCATCCGTGGTTTGTCGGCACGCAGGCGCATCCGGAGTTCCAATCCAAGCCCAACCGCGCCCATCCGTTGTTTGCGGCCTTCATCGGCGCAGCCATCAAGCACCACCGCAGCTCGGCCAAGCCGCGCCGGAAGTAATTTGGAGCTCGATCCCCGATCGAGCTTGCCTGGTCGGACTCCGCCTCGAGCACGTTCGACCGGGCTCACTCGAGCCAGCGCGAGGGGAAGCCGCGCGTTCCAAGGGGTTGGCACTGGACGAGGCCGCGTCGGGTTCGCCCCTTGATCCTTGTCACCCGGGATCGGTAACGTACTAGTCACACCGTGCTGTACCAACCGGACAAGCTGCTTCTCATCGCGGGGCCGTGTTCGCTCGAAAACGAGCGCGTGTGCCGCGCCGTCGCCGAGGGGCTGGTTGCCCTTCGCGCCGCGCGCAGCGATCTGACGATCGTGTTCAAGGGATCGTACGACAAGGCGAACCGGACCTCCCTGTCCGGCGCCCGCGGCACCGGCCTGGATGCGGGACTGAAGCTGCTCGCGATGGTCCGGAGCGACTACGGGTTCCCGATCCTCACCGACGTGCATGAGACCACCCAGGTTGGCGCGGTCGCGGCGGTGTGCGACGTGGTGCAGATCCCCGCGTTTCTCTGCCGCCAGACCGACCTCCTGCTGGCGGCGGCCGCGACCGGCCGGGTCGTGAACGTCAAGAAGGGCCAGTTCCTTTCCCCGCAGGAAATGCCGTTCGTGGTGGGCAAGCTGCGCGAAGGCAAGGCGCGCGAGATCTGGCAGACCGAGCGCGGCACCACGTTCGGGTACCAAAACCTCGTCGTCGACATGCGTTCCTTTGCGCTGATGCGGCAGACGGGTTGCCCGACCGTTTTCGACGCCACGCACAGCGTGCAACTGCCGGGTGCCGGCGGCGGGAAAAGCGCCGGACAGCGGGAATTCGTTCCACCGCTGGCGCGGGCGGCCATCGCCGCCGGGGCCGACGGCCTGTTCATCGAGACGCATCCCGATCCGGCGAACGCGATCAGCGACGGACCGAACATGGTCCCGCTGGCGGAACTGCCCGCCCTCATCGACTCCTGCCTGGCCGTTCGCAAGGCAGTCCGCTGATTGGCGCAACCAAGGTGGAACGCGATGTCCTCATCGCGTTGTTCCGCATTGGCACAGTTGCGCTGGCCCGATGGGACAGTGGTGTCCACGTTCATGCGATTCTGGTGTGGGCGCGGTGACCTCACCGTGCGGGTTGAAGCGATCGTAATACATGCGCGGTGAGGTCCACATCTGCCGGCCACGGCGGAGGGCACGGCGACGTGCCCGCAACAACTTGCTCCGATCACGGCGGTGGGGAAAAGGCGGCGGGTGAATTTGTCCGACTGCCCGGCGGCCAGAGCCCGACAGCCTGCTCGCGGCTTCCCTTGACCGGGCCGCGTCGCCCCACACACTTCCGCACCTACCTAATGGACACCTTCCTGATCGATGTTCCGATGCCTTCGATGGGCGCGACGGTGAACGAGTTGACCGTGGTCTCGCTGAAGACGAAAGCGGGCGACCGCGTCACGAAAGGGCAGAAGCTGGCCGAGCTCGAGAGTGACAAATCGATCTTCGAATTCGAATCGCCCTGCGACGGGACCATTCGCGCGGTGCTCGCAAAAGCCGGGGACGTCCTCGCCTCGGGCGCCCCGTTCCTCCGGATCGACACCGCCGACGTTTCATTGAAACACCTCGAGTCGAAGGCCGGGGCGGCGCACGAAACCGCCGGGCCCGAAGCGGCGGCCGCGAAGCCGGCCGCCCCGCAACTCGTCTGGACACCCCGCGCCATCAAGCTGGCGCAGGAGGCCGGCCTCGATCACGCGGGCACTACCGACATTGAGGCGACGGGCCCGGGCGGACGCGTCTCGGGCGACGATGTCACGCGTTATCTGGCGGCCCGGAAATCTTGAGTCGACGGCGTCCCGCGAGCTGTCTTTCCTCTTCCAACGATGTCTGAGACTGTTTGCGTTGCCGGAGTTGGCTACGCGGTTCCGGCGACGGTCCGCGCCAACAGTGATATCCTGAAGGCCTTTCCTGACCGCACGGAGGACGAGATTGTCCGTCTGACCGGCATCAAGGAACGGCGGTACGCGGCGGAGCACGAGTCGGCGACGGATCTGGCGGCGACGGCCGTCAACCATGCCCTCGTGCAGGCGGGGATGAGCGTCGATCAGATCGACGGCATCATCCTGGCGACGATCATTCCGGACCAACCGGTGCCCTCGATGGCCAGCGCGCTGGCGCGGCACCTCGGCATTCCGCGGGCGCTGGCGTTCGACCTCAATGCGGCTTGCTCGGGCTGGCTCTACGGACTCGAGGTTGGACGCTCCCTGATCCGCGGTGGCACGGCGAAGAACCTGATCGTGGTCACTGCCGAGCTGCTCTCCCGAATCACGAATCCCGAGGACCACGACACGGCCTTCCTGTTCGGCGACGGCGCGGGTGCGGCGATTCTTACGCCGGCAACCGATGGGCACCGGCTTCACCGCATGGGGCTTTCGGGCGATGCGACGCAGTTCGAGTCGATCCAGCGGCCGGGCGGCGGCGCCCGGATGCCCTGGCCGGCGGCGGAAGGCGGCGATCTCGAGCACTTTTATCTGCAGATGGACGGCGCGTCGGTGTTCAAGCACGCCGTGATCGGATTTGCCGAGCAGATCGAGCAGACGCTCACCCGCGAAGGGCTGAAACCCGCGGACATCGCCTGGGTCGTGCCGCATCAGGCGAACGAGCGGATTTTGAAGGCCGTCAGCCGCCGCGTCGGGATCCCATACGAGCGGTTCGTGATGACGATTTCGAAGTACGGCAACACGAGTGCCGCGAGCGTTTCGATGGCGCTCGGCTGGGCCGCCGAGGAGGGGATCTTCACCGATGGTGACAAGATCATCTTCTGCAGCGTCGGCGCCGGCCTGACCTTCGCCGGCGGGTTGCTGGTCTGGTAGGCCGCGCTGTTCGCGCCGGCGAGATGAAACGCGGTGTGCCCATCGCGTTCTTCATGCCGCATTCGTCGCGCGCAACGCCGCCCGGGGATGCCGTCGGACTCGATCCGGCCTGCGGGACCGGCCGGAGTGCGCCTTGGCGCGCTAGATCGCTGCTTCCGGCGCGAGGGCGTATCCCTGTCCGGGAAGATTCCGAATCCAACCTGAGCTGCGGCCGGTGTCCCCAATCTTCTTTCGCAACCGCCAGATGTGCGTGTCGAGCGTGTGGGACTGGACGTCCTGGTGAATCTCCCAGATCTCAAGCAGCAGCTGCTCGCGTGGGACGGGACGGCCCTTGTGCCGTTGGAGCATTGCGAGTACGGCGAATTCCTTGCGGGTGAGGCTCAGCGGTGCCCCATTGCGGGTTGCGCACTGGCGTTCGAAGTCGACGAGCGTGTCGCCAAGTCGCAGGACGCGTCCCGGTTTGGGCTCCATCTTCGCCGACCGCCGAAGCAGCGCTTTCACGCGCGCCACCAGCTCCGCGCAATCGAACGGTTTCCCGAGGTAATCGTCGGCACCGTCCTCCAAGCCTCTTACGCGGTCGGGGACGGCGTCGTAGTTCGTCACCATCAACACCGCTCCATCCCACTGCCGGTGACGCAATTCCCGTAGTGTTGCCCAGCCGTTCATCCGTGGCATGTCGACATCGAGCAACACCAACGCCGCACCCGAAGCAGGTATCTGCTCCACCGCTTCGACGCCGTCGACAAATTCGAGCACCCGAAATCCGGCTCCGGTGAGGTGTTGGCGGAGAACGCGGCGAATCGCGGGCTCGTCATCGACAATGGCTATCGGGGGAACGGGCTTGGGAGACACAATGTTGGAATGCCTAACGCAAGATGCCTGCAGTCAGGCGCCTGCGCATGCGAATTTGTGAAACGGATGTGAGTCAAGGCGTCGGCTGGACCGACGATCACGTTTGATACGAAAAGATACGATTCCCATGCGATTCAAATTTAATTTTACAATCACCCGGGGCCTCACGCTCGGATTTGCGTCCCTCGCTGCGGTGAGTGCCATCGCGGCGGTCATCTTCGTAGTCATGCTCATCCATGTGCAGCAGACGGTGACGAGCGTGACTGCCGACGCGCTGCCGAGCATCCGTTTGGCAGGCCACATTCAGAACGAGGCGCTCAGCTATCGGATTCTGACCGACCGGGTGTTGTTGACCCCGAACGACGAGGAGAAACAAACGCTGGAGACACAGTGTGGGCAGGTGTTTGAAACGCTCGATCATAACCTGGACGCATATGAGCCCCATATTTCCGGCGCGGAGGAGCGTGGCCTGTTCAACCAACTGAAAGCGAGTGTCGCCGACTTCCAAAAGACCGCCGTCCAGTTACGGACCTTGAGCCGCGCGCATCGCGAGCGTGAGCTCACGCAGCTCCTGGCGAACGACGGGACGCGAACCTACCTCGCCGTCGAAGAAGCTGCGGCGGCGTGCCTCAAGTACGCTGAGAACGAAGCTCAAAAGGAGGCGGATCAGGCTGACCGCGAAACGCAGCGGAGTCGATCGCTGGCCATGACGGTGGGGGCCGTGAGCATTGTGCTGGCGGCCATCGTCGGTTTCCTCAACGCACGTGCGATCACCTCCCGGCTGCGGCGCGTGGCGGACAGCATTGGCGAGGCGGCGAACCAGGTGGCGGCGGCCTCAGCCCAGGTGTCCAGTTCGAGCCAGATGCTTGCCAAGGACTCGAGCGAACAGGCCGCAAGCCTGGAGGAGACCGGCGCAACGCTGGAAGAGATGACCGCGATGACCAAGCGAAATGCCGAGGGCGCACGCGAGGCGAAGACTCTGGCCAATCAGACACGCGCATCGGCGGATGAGAGCAGCGGGCCGCTCGAGAAGCTGCGATCGGCCATGGACGCCAGCAAGAGTGCGTCGGCCGAGATCTCAAAAATCATCAAGACGATCGACGAAATCGCATTTCAAACGAATATTCTGGCCCTGAATGCGGCCGTCGAAGCCGCGCGGGCAGGTGACGCGGGCGCCGGATTCGCGGTGGTGGCCGAAGAGGTTCGGGCCCTCGCTCAGCGCTCGGCCCAGGCGGCGCGGGACACCGCGGACAAGATCGAGGAAGCGATCCGGCGCAGCGACATGGGAGTCCAGCTTTCCGCCGGAATCACGCACGCGCTGGTCGATATCGTCGAGAAAGCCCGGCAGGTCGATGTGCTCGTCGCCGATATCTCCACCGCATCGGACGAGCAGAGCCAGGGAATCGTGCAGGTCAACACGGCCGTGGGGCAGGTGAGTACCGTGACCCAATCGAACGCCGGAAACGCGGAGGAAATGGCCGCCGCGGCGGAGGAGCTGGACGCGCAGGCTCATCTGATGAATGAAAGCGTCGGCGAGCTGATTCAACTAATCGGTGGTCGCGGCGGTGTCGGCAAGCGGACGGACGGCACCAGGGAGTCGCTCCCACCGAAGCACTCCGCCAAGCCGGTTCCGCGAACGAAGCCGGCGGCGCATCCGGGGTTTTCCCTCGTGCAAGACCATGGTGCGCGCTTCTTTGTCGACCACGACCAAAACGGACACTCGGTGATGACCACATCGCGATCGGGATTGCAGAATAAGTGAATCGACCGAAACGCTTGACGACGTGCCGGAGACTTCTCAGATGGCGGCACCCCTCCACGGTTCTCGAATCGTGTTCCCCCTCCAGTATTAACCCAACCGTGCCGCGTACGGTGTGATTGCAGCCACGCTGCGTCACGTTTGAACCGGACGAATCGGTTCACCGAAATACCCAACGATCAACCGGCTGAGTTGCCGTCCGGATCGGTCAGCGACCGCGATGATTGCCGCGAACTTTTTGGCGCGATCAACCTACCGTGGCCGGTGGATCCGTGCGTCCGATCAGCCATTGCACCATGCAGATCGACGAACCAACTCATTCCTCCCGGGTGGATCATGCTGCCAGCGCGGTCCACCTGCCGCCGACCAGCTCATGGCGCAACACGGATACGGCGATGTCCGATGGTTTCAAACCTCCGCTCAACCGGCACGCGGTCGCCTTTACCGGACGTCTTGTGCCTGTGATCGCCGTGGTTGCGAGCATCGATGCGATCGCGCACATCGTCGCGTCGGTCTGGCCCGGTCGACCGACCTGGTCGTCGTTGGACCGGACGTCCTGGGTGCTGTGGACGGCACAGTTGATCCTCGGACTATCGATCGGGATCGGTGTTCGAACCCAGGGGCGAAGCGCCCACCGTCAACGCCAGATCGCGGCCGTGCTCTCCGGCGCCGTAGTGCTGATGCTCGTTCTTGCCGCCGGCTTCCGACCACATTGGGCGCTCAAGCTTAATCCCGCGTTCATTGCGGTTCTCGGGTTTGCCGTCCTGGCGACTCTATTCCGCCGCGCGGGTGGGGCGCTGGTGGGACAAGCGCTGGCACTGGCAATCACCACGTTTACGCTCACCGGCCTCTGTGCCGCGCTCTACGGCTATCATTCGCTCCACGACGGAACGGTTTTGCTCGGTCTGGCCGCAGCGGTTTTCTATCTCCGGCCCTCCGAGGGATTGGCGGCGAAATTCAACGCCGCGACAGCGGGAGGATCAGTCCTGCGGCGACTGCCGCTGCTCGTGCTGCTGCCGCAACTCATCGACTGGCTGGCATTGGAGGGGCAGCGGGTCGGATATTATGGTGAGGACGCGGGCGTGTTGTTTCAGGCCACGGTCACGACCTTCTTCGTCGGCGCATTGGTATGGTCAATGGCCACGGCGTTGCACGAAAAACATTGCGCCTTCCTGTCGGCGGAAGACGAGCTGCGCGCGAGCGAAGAGCGTTACCGAAAATTGGTCGATATGTCGCCGTTCGCGATCGTCGTGAAGAGCGAGCGCCGGATCGAGTTCGCCAACCCCGCCGCGCAGCGGATGGCCGGCGCTGAACACCCCCGCCAGTTGCTGATGCGGTCTCCTTTCACGTTCATCCATCCGGACGCGCGGCGGGAATTCGAAAGCGGAGTCTGCCAGGTGCTGCGGGATGGAATTGCAATGCCGCGAATGGAAAAACGAATCGTTCGCCTCGACGGCACGGAGCTGGATGTCGAACTCTCTGTCAGCCCCGTCGATTATCATGGCCAGCGATTGGCGCAGGTGGTCGCGCGCGATGTCACCATCCAGAAGCGGGCGCTCGATGCTCTGCGTGCGAGCGAGGAACGCTTCCGGGTCGCGTTTGAGGAGGCGGCGGTCGGCATGGCGCTGATCTCCACCGAGGGCCTTTTCCTGCGGGTCAACGGCAAGCTTTGTGAAATCACCGGCCATACCCCGGCGGACCTCTGCGAACGATCGATTGACGGCATGACGCATCCGGACGACGTGGCGCTGGGCCGCCCTCAGCGGGAGCGGCTCCTGGCCGGTGAAATCTCCAGCTACCAAATCGAGAAGCGCTGCATCCGCGCCGACGGCAACCTCGTTTGGATCGCCGCCACCGTGTCGGTCGTCCGCCGCATCGGAGGCGAGCCCGACTACCTGATCGCGTTCGTCGAAGACATCTCGGAGCGGCGCAATCTCGAGGCCCAGATCCGGCAGTCGCAAAAACTCGAAGCGATCGGCCAGCTCGCCGGCGGGGTGGCGCATGATTTCAACAACATGCTGACCGCAATCTACGGCCACGTCGCCCTCCTCGAGGAGCAGCCTGCGCTCACGCCGGCAGGACTCGAGTCGCTCCACGAGATTGCGGAGGCCGCGCGACGGGCGACGAGCCTGACCCGGCAACTCCTGCTGTTCAGCCGGCGCGAGGTGGTGCAGCCGCGCACGATGGATCTGAACGCCGCTGTGACCGGAATGGGCAAGATGCTGCGCCGTCTCATCGGCGAACAGATCCAGATGCACGTCGAATTGCATCCGGCACCGCTCGAGATATATGCCGATCCGGGCA
>DASZYH010000294.1:0-5614 GCA_035545515.1 Opitutaceae bacterium | reverse complement strand
GGCGCGAGCAAGCTCGCGGCCTACACATGGCCAAGTCGCTATCATCGTTTCCATCCGACCGTTGTTCAGCCCGTCCGCGTATCAGCTTTTCAGAATTTTGAATCCATGAGCGGTTTTCTTCATGAGCTGGTCGGATGCATGTCGCAGGGCGCGGCGGGAAATCCGTCGGGCGTGATGGTTGAGGCGGCTTTTGCCCGGCAAGACCTGCCCTGGCGGTACATCAACATGGAGGTCGCGCCGGAGAATCTCGCTACCGCCATCCGCGGGGCCCATGCCATGGGCTTTCGGGGATTCAACCTCTCGATGCCGCACAAGGTCGCGGTTATCCCGCTGCTCGATGGCCTCGGCGAGTCCGCGTCGTTGATCGGTGCGGTCAATTGTGTCGTTCGGCGCGGCGACCGGTTCATTGGCGAAAACACGGACGGCAAAGGCTTCCTGGCCGCATTGCGTTCCGTCCAGGATCCACGCGGGCGGAACGTCGTGCTCTTCGGCGCCGGCGGCGCGGCGCGCGCCATCGCCGTCGAAGTCGGGCTGGCGGGAGCGCGTTCGATCACCGTCGTCAACCGCAGCGAGGCGCGTGGCACCGAACTCGCCACGATGCTGCGGGATCGGGCGAAACTGAACGCCCGGTACGAAGCGTGGCGCGGTGATTACGCGGTGCCGGCCGACACCGACATCGTGATCAACGGGACGTCGATCGGACTCTACGATGCAGATGCGCGGCTGCCCATCGCGCTCGATTCGCTCCGCGCCGGGATGGTCGCAGCCGACGTGGTGTTCAGTCCGCCCGAAACGCGATTCCTCCGCGAAGCGCGTGCTCGCGGTTGCACGACGCTCGACGGGCTTGGGATGCTCGTTCAGCAGGGTGTGATTGGGATCAAGTACTGGACGGGCGTTGATCCCGATCCCGCGGTCATGCGGCTGGCATTGTCGAAGGCGCTGGAACGGTGAATGAAATTTTCGGTTTTTGATTCTCGATTTTCGATTGGCTGATTGCGCGGCTGTGAGTCTGTGGCTGCGAGCGCCAGCGAGCGGGGATTCTCGAGTGCGGACTCGGATTGGCGGCGAAGGGACTCGCCGCCCTACCGGTGGCTCCGACTTGTCCGCCGTAGCCTTGGCGAAGGCGGAGCGCCAGCGAGCGGACTTCCGCGTTTCCGATCTTCCATTCTCTTCCTTCCCCTCGCTGGCGCTCGTGGCCACATTCCGACCATTCCGCGTTTCGGGATTTCCGTTTTCGGCCGTTCCGGCTTTCTTCCAGTCAATCCCTCCGATGCCCCACACGCACATTCCCGATCTTCCCTGGGCCGAGCAGCGGTCGCCGACCGGCAGGTTCCATTCGTATTTCCGCAACGTCTCGCTGGCACTTGGCGGCAGCCGCAACGCCGGTCCTTCGTCAGGCGGACATCCCTTCGACCTCCAGGTGCGCCGATTGCCCCCGGGCGCCTCCGTTTGCCCGTTTCACCTTCACCTGGGCCAGTGGGAACTCTTCCTCGTCCAATCCGGGACGGCCACCGTGCGGGCCGGTGACAAGTCCTACGCCGTCCGTGCGGGACACATCTTCATCCATCCGCCGGGCGAGCCGCACCAGATCACGAATTCCGGGACGACCGATCTCGAGGTCCTGATCGTCGCCGACAACCCGGCGCTCGATGCCTGCTACTATCCCGACTCGAACAAGTGGGCTCTGCGGCCACCATGGCACGTGTTCCGGATGCAGGAGGTGGATTACTTCGATGGCGAGGAGCCTCCGGCGAACGATCCGACGGCCTATCATCCACCACCGCCAACCCCGCTGACCGTCGCGACACCGTTTGAAAAGCGCCTGCGGCACATTGACGAGGTCCCGTTCGAATCGTGGGAGTCCCCGAAGAAAAATTTCCACGGCACGAGCAAGGAACTGTCGATCGCGCTCGGCGCGGTGCGCAACGCGCCGACAGGGCTGGGCGGCCACCCGTTCGACGTCGAACTGAACAAATTTGCCCCCGGCAAGGCCGGCTGCCCTTTCCACAGCCACGCTGCGCAGTGGGAGCTGTTTCTGATCGCGAGCGGCACGGCATCGATTCGCACGGCCGTGGCGACCCAGACCTTCGGGCCCGGTGATGCCATCCTGCAACCACCCGGCAAACCGCATCAGATCCGGAACGGTTCCACCTCGGAGGATCTGCTCTTCTACATCATCGCGGACAACCCGCCGATCGATTACTGGCACTATCCGGACTCGAAAAAATGGGGACTGCGCGAACCGCGAAAGTTCTTCCCCGAACCGGGCATCGGCTACTGGGACGGCGAAGATTGAGCGAACGGGCGAAGCCGAGCGTTACGACCCAACGCTTACCGGTGCAGCTGAACCGCAAATCGACGCGGAGCGGACCCGCCGCAACCGAAGCTCAGAGCCGAAAGCGATGCATTCTTGTAGGCGGGGTGACCTCGCCCCGCGGGACAATGCGGACCTTGCGCGTCGCGCGGTGAGGTCACCGCGCCCACAGCCGATCGATTATAGTGGAGGACGAAGGGAATTCAAAACGCCGTCGTTGCGCGATGTGGTGGTCTGCCTGATTGGGTTTCGACTGACAAGAAACCAAGCGGGGGTCGGCAACCCCGCCCTACTTCAAACCACACGACTCGCGTCCGTGGCCGGGCAGGAGAAATGTTAAGCTGGTGTTAAGGCAATCGTCGGGGCGCGAACTTTGCTATCTAACCGAATGGCTACGACCTCGTAGCGCAGGATTGCCTCGGCGATGGATATTCATCAACACGACAGAGCGATGGACGGCGATTCCCCCTATCCTGGCCGTACCCGGCTCCTGATGATAGATGACGACCGGAAACTCTGCCGGCTCGTAACCACGTACCTTGATCCGTTGGGATTTGATGTGTTCGCAGTTCACAATGGCGCCGAGGGCGCCGACCGCGCGATTGCCGACGGCGAAATCTGGCACGCCATCATCCTCGACGTGATGCTTCCCGGGATGGATGGGTTCGACGTGCTGAAAAAGATCCGGACGAAAAGCCACGTCCCGGTCCTGATGCTGACGGCGCGGGGAGACGAGACGGACCGGATCGTCGGGCTGGAAGTCGGCGCCGATGACTACCTGCCGAAGACGTTCTCGACCCGCGAACTTCTCGCACGCCTCCGCGCCGTGCTGCGACGGAGCACGATTTCAGCCGGCGCGAGGGCGGCGGGCGAAGTTCCTCCCGCGGAGCTCGTCCTCGGTCCCCTGCGGATCAACCTCGATGCGCGTTCGGCCATTCTCGAGAATGCCCCGCTCGGCCTGACCCCGGTGGAGTTCGACCTGCTCGCCTGCCTGGCAAAGGCGCGTGGACGAGTGAAGAGCCGCGAGGCGCTGCTGGATGAAATCCGGAACCGCGACTACGACGTGTTCGACCGCTCGATCGATGTGCACATCTCGTCGCTGCGCAAGAAGCTGAAGGACGATGCGAAGAATCCACGCTTCATCCGCACCTACCGGTCGGCGGGCTATATGATGGTTTAGCAATTCGCCGTCGGCCAAGCCCGACGACGACATCGGGCTCCGCCATCGAGGTCGCCGCGGGCGCGAAGGGCGGCGATGAAACCGGTCGCGGATTGGGTCGGGGTGAAGGCGGCCGGCGTTTTTATTAAGCCGGCGTAAACATTGCAGCTTTTTGGAGGCAAATCCCCTAAGGTCGGTCCCACACCGCCGGATGAAGGTCTCGTTTCCGCTCTCGCTGAAAGTCACGCTGTGGCTGCTCCTCAATCTTCTCCTGCTGGGAGTCGCGGCGACGGCCTTCCTCATCGCACAGGGCGGCCTGAGCTGGGACTCGCTGGTCGCCGGCCCGGCGGGCGAGCGGCTTCACGCCCTCGCGACCGTCGTTTCGGGCGAAGTCGCGGCCGCGGACCCGGCCGCGCGCAACGACGTGCTCGACCGGTTCGGCGCGGCCTATCACGCCAATTTCGTCATCGTGCGGAATCACGGTGCCGAACTGGCGGGCAAGCCGGTGACATTTCCACCGGAGGTCAGACAACGCATCGACGAGGGACCGCTCGATGAAGTGCCACACGCCCGGCCCGGCCTTGGTTTGCGTCGCGGTCCGGGCGGTCCGCCCGGAATGACGTCCGGCAATCCGCCGCGCGGCCGTGGCCGCGGTCAGCCGTTCGGCATGCCGGCTCGCGGCGGTTTCCTCGTTCGAGGCGGCGATCCGGTTCGCTGGTGGGTCGGGCTGCGAGTGCCGTTCCCGCAGGCGGGTGACCTGCCCGCGCCGGCGACCCTGGTTCTTCGGGTTCGGTCCTTTTGGGACGTGGTCAACCTGCTCGGTCTTGAAACCTGGTTTTTCGGCGTGGCGGGCGTGCTCGCGCTCTCGATTCTTTTCTGGCTTCCACTCGTCCGCAGCATCACCCGTCACCTTCGCGCCCTCACCGCCGCGACGGAACGCATCGCGGAAGGCCGGTTTGAAACTCGCGTCGCCACCAGCCGCCGCGACGAACTCGGCCGGCTCGGAGAGTCGGTCAACCGGATGGCCGGGCGGCTCGACACGCTCGTGAACGGGCAGAGGCGCTTCCTGGCGGACATCGCGCACGAACTGGGCTCGCCCATCGGGCGGTTGCAGGTGGCAACTGAAATCCTCGAATCGCGCCTCGATCCGGCGCTGCGGGAGCATGTGGCGGACGTTCGTGACGAGGTGCAGCACATGGCCGGCCTGGTCAACGAACTGCTTGCCTTCACGAAGGCAGGCATGCGCCCCCGCGACGCCGAACTTGCCACCGTGTCGCTCGATGCGGTCGTGAGCGAGGTGCTCGCCCGGGAGGATCCAACCCACCGGGTTCTCCAACGGGTGGTTCCGGGTCTTCACGTGCTCGCCGACGAGCCGCTGCTCACGCGCGCCATCGCGAATCTGATCCGCAATGCGCTGCGCTACGCCGGCGAGAGCGGGGCGATCACGCTGCACGCGGACAAGAATGGAGACAACGCGACCATTGTCGTCGAGGACGAGGGCCCCGGCGTGCCGGCGGCGGCGCTGGAAAGACTGGGCGAACCGTTCTACCGGCCGGAGTCGGCCCGCACGCGGGAAACCGGCGGCGTCGGCCTCGGGCTGGCGATTGTCCGCAGCGCCCTCTCGGCGTGCGGTGGGAACGTGCATTTCTCCAACCGCTCGCCGCGAGGCTTCCGCGCCGAAGTCACGGGATTGCGGCTATCCCAGCCTCCCGCGTCGGGAGCATGACGCGACGCGGACAGATTTCGCGCGCTGGGGAGGCGCGGGAGGGACTCCGCGCCCTACCTGGCCTGACGTCTAGAGCCAAACGAACAGAGTCGAGAGCTCAGCGGAATCGATGCGTTTGATGTAGGGCGGGGTCGCCCGGCCCCGCCTTCTCGGCTCGGCGAGACGTCTTTGCCCACCTCAAGTTGGCGGGGTCGGCGCCCCCGCCCTACAAGGTCTTCGCCGCTCGCTCTTGCAAGGTCTTCCCCGCTCACTCTTCCCTCCGCCGAGGCGTTTACTCCGGCTTAACAAAATTCCTGTGCAGCAAGACAAAGCCGTAACAATCGGGGCGTCTGATCCAGTACGTTCGCTCGAAGTTCGCTCATTCCGCGGTCCCGTTGGACCGCGGCGAACAACGGCGAATGTGCACTCATGAATA
>DASZYH010000293.1:0-2279 GCA_035545515.1 Opitutaceae bacterium | reverse complement strand
TCCTGGCCTGGCATCCCGAAACGACGGATCCGAGGGCGTCGACCTACAAGGCAATCCGATTGTACCAGAAGCTTTTGGCGTATCATGACGCGGACGAGGATCGAGCGGCGTTTGACGATGCGGACCTGGCGCGGCTGATGTTTGGCCACAACGCCGCGGTCGGGGACGACAAGGATGCGCGTTACGAGTCGGCGCTCGCACGATTCGCGGAGGAAACCTCCCGTCGTGAGATTTCCGCCCGGGCGCGCGCCGCCCTTGCGACGCAGTGGCAGCGGCACGACGATCCGGCGCGGGCCCATGCGGAGGCGGAGCGCGGGTTCCGAGCGTTCCCCAAAACCGCGGGCGGCGCGATGTGCTTCAATGTCATCCGGCAGATTGAAGCACCGTCGGCGCGGCTGAGCACCGAGCGGGTTTGGAACGCACCCTGGCCGACTCTCGATGTTACCTATCGGAACGTCACCCACGTCTACTTCCGGGCGATCGCCGTTAATTTCGAGGACTACGTCTCACGGCGACGGTGGAACATCGGGGGCATCGATCGGCGGGATCTCGGCGGGTGGCTGGAGCAGACGCCGGCTCTGGCGTGGGACGGTGAACTGCCGGCGACGAGGGATTATCGCGAGCGCGTGGAAAAATTGCCGGCGCCGAAAACCCTTCGCCCGGGATTCTATATGGTCGTGGCGTCTTATGATCGGAATTTCGAGCGCGGCGACAACGAGGTGAGTGCCACGACGCTCTGGGTCAGCGACCTGGCCCTCGTCGTGCGCACGAATCGGGACTCAGCGGCGGGAGATGGGCTGCTGGTGACCGCCGATGAGGGGAATCCCGTTGCTGGCGCAACCGTCCGATTTTGGCAGCAGGATAAACAGGGTTGGCTGAAGCCCGCCGGGGACACGAAGACTGACGATGCGGGCCGGTTCAACTTACCGGTCGGTCGCGCAACGGTCGCCCTGGCGGAAAGCGGCGGGCAGGCGGTTTCGACCGCGCAGGAGGTATACCTCTATCGGTCTCACGAGACGGACACCGATCACACGCAGGTCGTCTTCTTTACGGATCGCTCGATTTACCGGCCAGGGCAGGTGATCAACTTCAAGGGCATCGCAATCCATTTCGACTCGAAGTCTGGAAACTACGGAGTTGAGCCCGACAAGACCCTCACCGTGGTTTTCAATGACCCGAACGGGAAGGAGATCACCCGCGTGGCGGTTCAAACCAACGATTACGGTTCGTTCAGCGGCGTGTTCACGGCTCCCCGTGACCGGCTGACGGGCATGATGCAGCTTCGGGTATTGGAAGAGAACGGCGCCACGGGCGTCAGAGTGGAGGAGTACAAACGGCCAAAATTCTACGTGGAGGTGAAACCGCCGTCTGTCGCGCCGCGGCTGGGGCAGCCGGTCGCGGTCACGGGAGTCGCCACCGCCTACACAGGGGCGGCGATTGGCGGCGCCAAGGTCGCCTGGCGGATCGAACGGCGCGTGCAGCTGCCGCCGTGGTGTTGGTGGTGGTCTCCGCCGCAGGTGAAGGCGATTGCGCATGGCACGGCGGTGACGGAGCCGGACGGCACGTTCACGGTCCGGTTCACGGCCGAACCTGACCGAACCGTGCCGGCGGAGAACGAGCCGGTGTTTGCGTTCCAGGTTCACGCGGACGTCACCGACACGGCCGGCGAGACGCGTTCCGATGATCGGACGCTGCGCATCGGGTACATGGCGCTCGAGGCGTCGCTCTCGGCCGACAGTTGGCAGACCGTCGCCCATCCGGTCGAACTCGACGTCGGCACGAAGTCACTCGACGGTGATCCCGAACCGGCGAAAGGAAAACTCACGGTCTATGCACTGCAACAGCCGGTGGTGGTGGCGCGAGCCGCGCTTGGCACGCGGCGATATTTCGCGCCGTTGAACCCGGGCGCGCGGGTGCCGACCCAGCCCAAGTACGACCCGGCCAACGTCGATACCTGGCCTCTTGGCGCGCGCGTCGTGAGCAGGGACGTTGCCACGGATGCGAAAGGATCGGCACATGTCGCCGTTTTGCTTCCCGTCGGCATTTATCGCGCGATGCTTGAGACGCAGGATCGGTTCGGACGGAAGGTCACCGCTCAGCGGACAATCCAGGTGTTGAGCCCAGGAAATCCGCATTACGGGATAAAACTTGCCGACGAACTCGCCGCGCCCCGCTGGTCGGCCGAACCGGGCGAGACATTCACCGCGCTGTGGGGGACCGGGTATGCCACCGGTCGCGCGTTCGTGGAGATCGAGTGCAACGGCAGGCCAATCCGCAGC
>DASZYH010000292.1:0-3018 GCA_035545515.1 Opitutaceae bacterium | reverse complement strand
TTCGCCGGGATTCACCGGGTGCCGTTTCACACGTACGCGCGGTAATCCTGCGCCGCACGCGCCACCTGCTCAGGGCCGCAACACGGCCTCGAGCTGCGCCTTCATCTTTCGCTCCGCCTCCGCGGCCGGCTCAAGGCTCGCCTGCTTGCGGGCCCAGATTTCAGCTTCCGAATCAGCCCACGCCACCTGCAGCGCGTGCCGATCCGCCGCCGTGAGGTTCTGGGTCACGGCGGAGGAAAATTCCGGATAATTCACTTTCGCATCGTAGATCCACCAGCTTGCCCGGAGGTACACGGGAATGACGACGTGCCCATTGGCCGGCGCGATGTCCTGTTTCTCCCGGAAGCTCTCCCGATCGGCGTCGACCAGCTTCGATCCGGTGCGATCGATCTTCGCCGGCCAATCTCCGTACATCAGCGCCGCGGTCGCCAGTCGCGCGCGGATCATGGCCGACAATTCCCGCTTCGCCTCGTCCCGCGACAACACCGCCGGACGGAGATCGATCGGGGGCTCGGGAGACGGATGGCCGCCCTGCGCGATGAGGTGCTGCCGGGTGGCCGCGATTTCCGCCACGAGCGCCCGCAGCCGGTCCTGCTGGTTCGTCCGCCGCTCGCCGAGATCGTCGGCCAAGGCGGCATCACCGGGTCTGGGCGCCAGGAGCGCGTTCGAATCCACCATCGTCTTCAACTGATCCCGTTCGGTGCGGAGTCGCGTGAGCTTTCCCTCGTCAGCCATCCGGAACACCTCGGCAACCGTGCGACCGTTGATCCGCGCGCAGAGCGCTTCGTTGATGGCGTCGGTGCCCGTCACCCCCCGGGCCATCGCCTCGAATCGGAGCTCCTGGATTGCATCATGGAAGTCGCTCCAGCGTTGCGGCGTGAAGTGGGATGACACACTCGAGCGCCAGTAATAGAAAGCACCGTAGTTCCGGGCATCGATGGACTGGAGCGACGGATCCGGCCGGCTGCAGCCCGGGAAGAGCGAACCGAGCGCGATGGCGCAGGCGAAAGCGGCCGACCGGGCAGGCATCGGTCGAATCACTATAGAGCTATATCAGGCCGGCAATCGGAATGCGCCGGTGGGACAATGCCGGCGGTCGATGCCGGGAGGCCTTGGGGGCGTTCCAGCGACAGCTATAATATTCCGCCACCGCACTTCCGCGACGCGGCGACAGGACTCTGGGCGCAGTAAGTGATCACAAAAGCCGGCGAAAATACCTCAGCACCTTGCCGTCGCCGCGCTGCACACGAGCCGGACGAAGAGACCGCACGAACATTGGCCCACGGCGTTTATCGACAGTTACCGCAATTTCTCCTGCTATAATGTTGCATCAATAATGCCAGCGGTTATCGTCTTCCTTCCAGCTCAACCCGTTTGCCCCATGAAATGCGATCACGTGGTCCGTGTCGTGTGGTTGGCCGCCCTCGCCTGCGTTTCCGGTCTGACAGCGCAGGTCGTCACTCCGGTCGAGACTGCAACCGCCGCCGCCCAGCAGGGAATGGCCGTGGCGACAGTCGTCGCGTCGACCAGTAGCGTCGTTGAACCGGCTGTGCCTGTCGGCCCGGTGATCGGTACGCCGGATCAGGCGCGCGTCGTCAATGTCTCGACCCGTGCCCGCGTGGCCGCCGACGCGCCGCTGATTGTCGGATTTGTCGTGAGCGGGAATGGATCCCGAACCCTGCTGCTGCGCGCCGTCGGACCGACCCTGCACTTTTTTGGCGTGACCGACGCGTTGAATGCGCTGCGGCTGCAACTCTACGACTGCGACCAGCACCTCATCGCGGAGAACGGCGGCTGGGCGGACACGCAGGCGAACCTGTTCGCCGTCACCGCCGCCGAGCGGCGCACCGGAGCATTCCCCCTGATGACCAACGCGGCAAACGACGCCGCGACGGTCGTCACGCTTCCACCCGGGGCGTATACGCTGCACGTTGTCGCGTCAGCCGGAAACTCCGGAGTCGCCCTCGCCGAAATTTACGACGCCACCGATCCGGGCAACAGCTCGCGACTGGCGAACATCTCCACCCGCAGCGCGGTTTCACAGGCAGGCGATCTGATCAGCGGATTCATCGTGAGCGGCACGGCTCCACGACGTTTCCTGGTTCGGGCGATCGGCCCGGGACTCGCCCCGTTCCGCGTCAGCGGCTGGCTCGGCAATCCACAGTTTACGATCTACGACGCCGGCGGCCGCGTGGTGTCAGCCAACGACAACTGGAGCGCCGGATACGACGTTGTGTCCACTCTGGCAAACGGCGGAGCCGTGAATCAGATCTCCTTCGTACCCGTCGACATCAGCCTGGCGGTGGTCAAGCAGTTGAGCGATGCCTCGGGCGAGGCCGGAGCGTTTCAACTCCAGCCCGGCAGCGCGGATGCCGCGCTCGTCGTCGCGCTGGCTCCCGGCGCGTACACCGTCCACGTAGCAGCGGCTGCCCCCGCAGCCGGAACGGCGTTGCTCGAGGTCTACGAATTGCCCTGACCGAAACGCCAGCGGCCCAGTCTGCCGCACCACCGGCGGAGGAGCCGCCGACCCGGGCGCGGCATCGCCACCTGCATGTTCACCGTCGCATCGGTAGTTTGCGGTACGCAAGGAACGCGCCGAGGTGCGGATTGCCCGCCGGCTCGCGGCGTTGCACGCTGGAAGCGAAAGGCAGCTTATGCCCCTCTCCACTGATTCCGTTGGAGTTGCCGTTCGAGATGACGAGCGTGCGGTACCAAATTGCTGGCACGATTTCATCCGGATCGAGAAATGGGAAGAAACGTTGATTTCCGAGGATCGGGCCACTGACGACTTCGGACTGACCGGACCGATCCGGCGCCGGCGGATGACGACCACGTACGAGAAGTACCGTTGTCGCCGCTGCGGCGAGGAGGACATCCGGTCGGACACCTGCTGGGAAATGCTGGCGCCATAGTCGCTCGCGAGACGCGAGCGATGCCGGCAACCTGAAACTTGCGTTCCTGACCGGGAACGGCGGCGGCGCATTTGGTCGGCGGACGCCGCGGCGCGCCGTCGCGATG
>DASZYH010000291.1:0-16197 GCA_035545515.1 Opitutaceae bacterium | reverse complement strand
CGGGCGTTTGACCTCGGCATCACCCATTTCGACCTCGCAAACAACAACGGGCCCCCGCCCGGCTCGGCGGAGGAAACGTTCGGCCGGGTGTTGCACGGCGACCTCGCCGCGCACCGTGATGAACTCATCATCTCGACCAAGGCCGGGTACGACATGTGGAAGGGTCCGTACGGCGAGTGGGGCTCCCGCAAGTACCTCCACGCCTCCCTCGACCAGAGCCTGCGGCGGATGCGCCTCGATTACGTCGACATTTTCTACTCCCACCGGCCGGATCCGGAGACGCCGCTCGAGGAGACGATGGGCGCCCTGGATCATGCGGTTCGCAGCGGCAAGGCGCTCTACGTGGGTCTCTCCAACTACTCCGCCGAACAGACCGCGCGGGCCGCGAAGATCCTGCGGGAGCTCGGCACACCCTGTCTGATCCACCAGCCGAAGTATCACCTGTTCGACCGGTGGATCGAAAACGGCCTCACCCGCGTGCTGGCCGAAGAGGGCATCGGTGCCATCGCCTTTTGTCCGCTCGCCCAGGGTCTTCTCACGAATCGCTACCTGGCGGGAATTCCCGCCGACGCCCGGGCAGCCCGGGATCCGAGGTTCCTGAAACCCGAGCACATCACCGAGGAGAAACTCGGGAAAATCCGAAGCCTCGAAGCGATTGCGAAGGCCCGGGGGCAGTCCCTCGCCCAAATGGCCCTCGCCTGGGTCCTGCGCGATCCGGTTGTCACCTCCGCCCTCATCGGCGCCAGCAAGACGAGCCAGATCGAGGAGAACGTCCGCGCCGTGCAGAATCTCCGTTTCTCACCCGACGAACTGGCGGCGATCGAACGGGCGCTCGGCTCCCGGCTGATCGCCTGATCGGCTGTTCGGCCGTCGATCGCAGTTTCCTGCCATGCACGTGCTGGTGGTCGAAGACGAGGCGAAGATCGCCCACCTCATCCAAAAAGGCCTCGGCGACGCCGGCTTTCAGGTGACCGGCTGCGCCCGCGGCGATGCGGCCTTGACGCTCGCGCTCGGAGAAGAGTTCGACGCCATCGTGCTCGATGTGATGCTCCCGGGCCGGAACGGACTCGAAGTCCTGCGCGAACTTCGAGGCAGCGGCCGATCCGTCCCGGTCATCCTCCTGACCGCGCGCGACGGCCTCGCGGATCGCGTGGATGGTCTGAACACCGGGGCTGACGACTACCTGACGAAACCATTCTCGATCGAGGAACTCGTCGCGCGCCTTCGGGCCGTCCACCGCCGGTCCGCCGGCGATGGTTCAAACCTCCGCTCGTGCAACGACCTCGTGCTGAATCTGCTGACCCGCCAGGCGACCCGGGCCGGCCGCGTGATCGAGCTGACCACGCGCGAGTTCGCCCTGCTCGAGTGTTTCCTGCGGTCACCCGGGGCGGTGCTGACCCGGAACCAGCTCTGCGAGCGGGTCTGGTCTTATCATTTTGATCCCGGCACCAACGTCGTCGATGTCTGCGTCCAGCGGTTGCGGCGGAAAATCGACGACGGGCACCCGGTAAAACTGCTGCAGACCGTGCGCGGCGTCGGTTATGCGCTGAAACCGGCGTCGTGAAATCCTGGCCGCTGCAACATCGGATTGTCGCCTGGTCGGCGTTGTCGACGGGCATCGCGCTGCTCACGTTCGGATGCGTCGTGGCGATTTCGCTCTACCTTCAGCAGGTGGAGGTGATCGACAACCGCCTGGCGGAGAGCGCCGGCCTGCTCTCGCGCCGGCACCCGCCGGGTGCCGCCTATGATCCCGCGACGCTCGAGGCGATGATGGTTGCGCCGCGCCACCGGCACCAGGACGCCACCTCCCTGTATGGCTTCGTGATCGTCCGCTCGAATGACGGCACCCTCCTCCAAGCCGAACCCGACGCGCTTCGGGCTGGCGTGCCGCCCTGGCCTCCGGGGCGCCGGTCCTTCAACCGCACGATCGCCGGCCACCATCTTCGCTACGGCGTCTTCCACCTGGGCGACACGACGCTCCTGCTGGTGGCGTCACTGGAGCCGGCCTACGAGAGCGTCGGGGACCTCGCCGGCGCCGCCTTCATCGCGATCCCCGCCGTCCTCCTCGTCGTGGCCGCCGGAAGTTGGTGGATCGCCCGCCGCGCGCTCGATCCGATCCGACGGATGACATCGGCCGCCGCGGCGATCACCACGAGCAACCTGAACGCCCGACTGCCGGAGATTCCGGGCGACGATCCCATCGCCGCCCACGTGCGCGTGCTCAACGAGATGTTCGAACGCCTGCAGCGCGGTTTCGAACAGGCGACCCGCTTCACGGCCGACGCGGCGCACGAGCTCCGGACTCCGCTGACCATCCTGCGCGGCCAGCTCGAGGACGCATTGCGCGGCGGGCGGTTCGACGACGAGCAGGAGACACTCCTGATCGCCCTGCTTCGGGAAACCACGGAACTGCAGAAGATCGCCGAGAACCTGCTCCTGCTGGCCCAGTTTGACCGCGGCCACGACCAGCTTCGCCGCGACAGGGTGTCCTTCAGCCGCGTCCTCGAGGAAAGCCGGGAGGACGCGGAACTGCTGGCCGTTCCGCACCACATCACGGTCCAGGCCGAGATCGCGCCGGAGGTGTACGTCAGCGGCGACCCGGTCATGTTGCGGCGGCTCGCGCTCAACCTCATCGACAACGCCGTCAAATTCAACCGGCCGGGCGGAACGGTGCGCCTGGAGCTGGGCGTGTCGGGCGACGTCGCCCAGTTCGCGGTTGGCAACACCGGACCGGGCATTCCGGCCGAACGCCGGTCGGGGCTGTTCACCCGGTTCTACCGGTCCGAAACCGCGCGAAGCAGCGGTGTCGCCGGCAGCGGACTGGGATTGAGCCTGTGCCGGGAGATCGCCGGCGCGCACGACGGCAACATTGCGCTCGGCCGTTCGGAGTCCGACTGGACCGAATTCGTGGTGCGTCTTCCCCGCGCCGCCGGGTGATCGCGCGATCAGAGCGCGGCCGCCGCCCAGGGCGGGACCGGAAACCGCCGGCCATGCAGGTGATCGCGCATCACGGCCTGAAGCCATGGCCGGGTGCACGAGCTGTCCAACACTTCGGCGTACGTCTTCCCCTCATCCTGCACGAGTTGATATCTCTCGATCGTCACGCCAATTGGACTGACCTCGCCATTCAACCGGACGACGACTTCGATCCGGCTGCGCCGTGAATCGATGGTGAGTTCGTCGACCGTGCCGTAGCGCCCGATCAGGTTGTTGGCATACGCCTTGGCAGCCTTGCTGGTCATCAGGTCTTTTGCGGCCGAAAACATGGCGGCCGGCACGATACGCGACGACGGCGGAATTGCCAGTAAGGTCTCCGCCCCACGGCGACCGGTGGCAGACCGTACGTGTCCCGCGGTCGTGCGGGCCGGCCGCGAACGCCCGGTGGGAATCCGATGCCGCCCCCGGGGTGAACAATGAACCACCACCGGACAAAACTGTCGGGAGCGTGCACCCAGGCTCCCGCCGGGACGCATGCCTATGATCAAGCTCTCCGCCCATCATCTGAAACGATATCGCGACATCGTGCGGCTGTTGTGGAAGTACGGACGCTCCGACCTGGTCCAACGGCTGACCACCGACGACGAGCTGTCCGCCGAGGAACCCGCCAGTGGCGAGGACGTCACGCCCGCCCAACTGGCCGACGACCTCGAGGCAATGGGCCCGACCTACGTCAAGCTCGGCCAGGTCCTGGCCGGACGGCCCGACCTGTTGCCCGAACCCTACCGCCGCGCGCTCGCCCGGCTGCAGGATCGCGTGAAGCCGTTTCCTTTCGATCGGGTCGAGCAGATCGTCGTCGAGGAACTCGGCGTGCGGCTATCCAAGGCCTTCTCGCGCTTTGACGAGACGCCCATCGCGGCCGCATCGCTCGGCCAGGTGCATTTCGCCGCGCTGCGCGATGGGCGTCCCGTCGTGGTGAAGATCCAGCGGCCGAACATCCGTCCCGAGATCGCGCATGACTTCGACGTCCTCGAGCAGATTGCGTCGATGCTCGACGATCACACGGAAGCCGGCCACCGCTATCGGTTCGCCGCCGTCGTCGAGGAATTCCGGCGGACCATCCAGAACGAGTTGAACTATGAGCGCGAGGCGCAGAACCTCGTCGCGGTCGGCCGGAACCTGGAGGAATTCGGGCACGTCGAGGTCCCGCAGCCGATCCGGGACTACACGACCCGCTCCGTCCTCACGATGGAATACGTCCGCGGCCGGAAGATCACGTCCCTGACCCCGCTCGAGCGTCTGGAAATCAAGGGCGATTCGCTCTGCGACGAGCTGTTTCACGCCTATCTCAAGCAAGTGCTGATCGACGGCCTTTTCCACGCCGATCCCCACCCCGGGAACGTGTTTCTGACGGACGAGGGCCGGATCGCGCTGCTCGATCTCGGCATGGTCGGCCACACCACGCCGCAGATGCAGGAGCATCTCCTCAAACTCCTCATCGCGCTGAGCGACGGCCATGGCGACGACGCCGCCGACCTGGTGGTGAGAATCAGCGAAAAGGCGGACGAATTCGACGCGCCGGCATTCCGCCGCGAGATCAATCAGCTCATCGCGCAGCGCCGCGACGAAGCCCTGCAGCAAATGCAGGTCGGCCGTTCGCTCCTCGAGTTGAGCCGCCACGCCGCGGAAACCGGTCTGTACGTCCCGAGCGAGCTCACGCTGCTCGGCAAGACCCTGATGCAACTGGACGAGATCGGCCGAATCCTCGCGCCCAATTTCGATCCCAACGCGTCGGTCCGACGCTACCTCGACCAGTTGCTCGCACGTCGGCTCCAAAAGGACGCCACGAAGGGAAATCTCATGAGCTCGATGCTCGAGCTGAAGGGATTCGTCGGGTCTCTGCCCTCCCGGCTGAATCATATCCTCGACGTGATCACGAACGCCGAACTCGAGGTGAAGGTGAAATCGCTCGACGCCAAGGTCGTGATGGAGGGGATGCAGAAGATCGCGAACCGAATCACCACCGGACTCGTGCTGGCGGCCCTGATCATTGGCGCCGCCCAGTTGATGCGCGTGGACACGCACTTCCGGATCTTCGGTTATCCGGGAATCGCGATCATCTGCTTCCTCGCCGCCGCGGCCGGAGGGTTCTGGCTTCTGATCTCGATCTTCGTCCAGGACTACCGCAGTCGGAAGCGCACCACGTCCCGTTAGGGCGTCGTGGCACGTTCCCCGGCGGACCGGGTCTGTCGATCGAGGCGGATCCGTTCCGCATGCCCGCCGCCCGAGGGGAGGACGCGGACCGCATGCCGGATCCTCGAATTCAAACCTCACTTTTGCTGCTTATGTCTCAACCGCCATGGCCGAACGCCTCGTCAATTTCCACGGTCCCGCCGACACCCATCGGATGCCCTCCGAAGCAGTCGTCGGCGCCGCGCGGCTCCCGCGATCGGACTCCGGCAAGTGAACGTTGCGCCCCGCTGATTGCATTTTGCCACCTCGGGTGGGATTGGGTCTGGCAACGACCACAGCAGTTTCTTTCCCGACTCGCTCGCCGGCGGCCCGTGCTGTTTGTCGAAACCTATTGCAGCGCCGTCCCGGAAACCCGCGTCGTGATCCGCCCGGCCCCGGGGCATCCCAACGTCACGATTCTCCAGATGCACCTGCCGGATTCCCGATGGGCGGATGGCGCGTACGTCGACGGAGAACGCCGCCGGGCGCTCCAATCCGCGCTGGAGGAGGAGCTCCCGGGCCGTTTTGAGCGTCCGATTCTCTGGTTCTATGATCCCATGGCGGTGGTCGCGTTTCTCGGGCAGCTGGGGGAACGCGCCGTCGTCTACGACTGCATGGACGAGTTGTCGCAGTTCCGCGGCGCTCCGCCGGAGCTGACGGAACGCGAGCGCGTCCTGCTGCGCCGTGCCGACCTCGTCTTCTGCGGCGGACAGAAAATGCGTCAGAAACGGCTGCCGTTGAATCCGAACACCCACTTTTTCGGGACCGGCGTCGATTGTGGTCACTTCGGGACCGCGATGTCGGCGGACCTGCCGGTCGCGCCGGAGATTGCCGGCTGGGGAGCTGGACCCGTTCTCGGTTACTTCGGGGTGATCGACGAGCGGATCGATTACGATCTGCTCGCGCAACTCGCCGACGCGGATCGCAACTGGCACATCGCGATGGTCGGCCCGACCGCCAAGGTGAATCCCGCGGATTTTCCCCAACGGCCGAATCTGCACTGGATGGGCGCAAAATCCTACGCCGACCTGCCGGCGCTGACGAAGGGTTTCTCCGTCGCGATCATGCCCTTCGCGCGGAATGCGGCCACGGAGTACATCAACCCGACCAAGGCGCTCGAGTACATGGCCGCCGGCCGGCCGGTCGTCTCGACCGCCCTCGACGAGGTGCGGCTGAACTTCGGTCGCGTGGCCCGCATCGCGGAGTCGCCGGCCGAGTTCATCGAGTGGTGCCGGCGGGAAGCGACCCGGCCATCCCGCAGCCGGATCGAACGCGGCCTGCGACTGGCGGCCGCGAATACCTGGGACGCGATCGTCGCACGAATGGAATCGCAGTTGGACGCGGTCCTCGCCCCCCAGCCGCTGGCGGACGCCACGCCGGTCGCACCAAACCTCCTGCCGAAGCTCGCCTATGTATGACTATCTGATTGTCGGGGCCGGGTTCGCCGGCAGCGTGCTGGCGGAGCGCCTGGCGCGGAAACTCGACCGACGGGTGCTCCTCATTGACCGCCGCAATCACATCGGGGGCAATGCCTACGATTGCCACGACCAGCACGGGATCCTGATCCACAAATACGGGCCCCACATCTTCCACACGAACTCGGAGGAGATCTTCAACTACCTGTCCCGCTTCACCGCGTGGCGTCAGTACCAGCATCGGGTGCGGGCATGCGTCGACGGTCAACTGGTGCCCATCCCGATCAATCTCGACACGCTGAACGCACTCTACGGCCTGGATCTGACTCCCTCGACGATGCGGGACTATCTGGCGGGAGTCGCCGAGAAGCGCGAGGCCGTCCGAACGTCCGAGGACGTCGTGATCGGGTCGGTCGGACGCGAACTCTACGAGAAGTTCTTCCGCGGCTACACCCGCAAGCAATGGGGACTGGATCCGTCCGAGCTCGACGCCCAGGTGACCGCGCGGGTGCCGGTGCGCTACAATCGCGATGACCGATACTTCACCGACTCATTCCAGGCCATGCCGGCGCAGGGTTTCACGCGGATGTTCGAGAACATGCTCGATCACGAGAACATCCACGTCCTCCTCAACGCGGAGTACCGTGATGTGATGGCGGAGATGGAATTTCACGAGGTGATTTTCACCGGACCGATCGATGAGTACTTCGATTACCGGTACGGTCCCTGCCCTACCGGTCGCTCGAGTTCAAGCACGAGACCCACCACCGGCCGGTCTTCCAGTCGGCCCCGGTCGTGAACTATCCCAACGAATACGCCTATACGCGGGTGACCGAGTTCAAGTACCTGACCGGCCAGGAACATGCTTTGACGAGCATCGTGTACGAGTATCCCCGCGCCGAAGGCGACCCGTATTACCCGATTCCGCGTTCCGACAACGCCGCTCTCTATCGTCAGTACCACGCGCTCGCCGAGGCGACACCGGGGGTGCATTTCGTCGGACGGCTGGCGACGTACCGGTACTACAACATGGATCAGGTCGTCGGCCAGGCGCTCACGTTGTTTCGAAAGATCAGCGGCCCAAGCCGCGGCGCGAGGGAGTTGGCGCTGGCCTGAGGCTTCCTTGGGCGGCCGGGTCAGTGCGCCGACGTCGAGTCGCCGGTCTGTTCCCGGACCAACAGGTCCACCCGTGGGGAGGTAATCGCGCAACCCGTCGGTGAGGTTGACCATCGAGTGGGAACTGTGACGGCCCCGCCTGCTCCATGGGGTGCCACGATCGTGAACCGTTTCCTGGAATCGAATGACTCTTCTGCGGCAATCGCTTTTGCCCCGTCTGCGCGCCCCCTCCACTTTTCTCTGGGCCACGGGGATCGAGGACACGTTCATCACGGCTCCATGGCCGAAAACGGGCCGCACCCTCGATGAATACGAGCTGACCGGACATTATGAACGGTGGCACGAGGATCTGGGGTTGATCCGGGAGCTCGGCGCGAGCACGGCGCGATACGGCCTGCCGTGGCACCGAATCAACCCGCGGCCCGGCGTGTGGGTGTGGGACTTCGCCGACCGAACCATCGATCGCCTGCTCGAACTCGGAATCGAACCAATCGTCGACCTGGTTCACTATGGCCTGCCGCCGTGGATCGATGGCGCATATCGCCATCCGGACTTTCCGGCTTTCATGGCCGAATATGCCGGGCGCGTGGCGGCACGTTTGCGGGGACGCGCCTTCGCGTACACGCCGCTGAACGAGCCGCGGATCACCGCATGGTACTGCGGGCGTCTCGGCTGGTGGCCTCCGTTTCTCCGGGGCTGGCGGGGTTTTGTGGCCGTGATGCTCGCCGTCTGCCGTGGAATCGTGCGGACCGTTCAGGCGCTGCGGTCCGAGGACCCCGAGATTGTCATCGCGCATGTCGACGCCACGGATCTCTACCGGACCGACATCGCCGAACTCGAACCCGATGCGGCCCATCGGCAGGATCTCGTGTTCCTCGCTTTGGATCTGATCAGCGGCCGGATCGTCGCCCGCCACCCCCTCGCCGCGTGGCTCATCCGCCAGGGAGCCGGCGAGCCTGACCTGGAATGGTTCCGCGATCACGCCGTCGATCTGCCCCTGATCGGAATCAACCTCTATCCGATGTTCACGCTGAAGACGGCCCGCCGAAGCCAAAGCGGAGGCGTCCGTTGGACGATGCCGTACGCCGGCGCCGAGATTCTCGTCGAACTCGGTACGCGGTACTGGGAACGCTACCAGGCTCCGATTTTCGGTGCGGAAACCGCGTCCGTCGGAAGCATCCCGCGGCGACGGCGCTGGCTGACCGACTCGATCGAAGCGGTCCGGCAACTTCGAACGACGGGCATTCCGATCGTGGGGTACACCTGGTGGCCGCTTTTCGCCCTGGTCACCTGGGCATACCGGCAGGGCACCCACGCTCCTGACTATTACCTGAAGCAAATGGGGCTGTGGGATCTCGATCCCGCGTTGCGCCGGCTCCGCACGCCGTTGGTCGACGAGTTCGCCGCGTACGCTCAGCGCGGAACCTCCGCGGTTGGAGCCCTCAATTCGGCAGGGAACCCGCCTCCGGATGCAACCCGCTGACCGGCCCACGATGCAACCGCCCGATCACCCTCCGCTGCGTATCACCACGCCGGACAAATTGCCCCTTTTCGGGGATTTTTTCTTCGCGGGATTCGAGGGAACGGCTTGTCGGAACGCACTCCACCAGTGGATCGACCAGATCGAGGCGACGCAGCATGACACGCAGGTCGACGCCGATTACCGGCGTCTGCGAGAGGTCGGCATCCACGCCGCACGTGATTGCATTCGCTGGCCGCAGGTCGATCGCCACAGCCATTACGAGTTCACCTCCGTGGATCCCTTTGTCGCCGCCAGCCAACGCCACGGGATTCAAGTGGTCTGGGACCTGTTTCACTACGGCTATCCGGAGGATCTCGATCCGTTTTCCGAGGCATTTCCGCGGCGATTCGAGGCCTACTCCTCCGCCGTCGCAAACTATGTCCGGAGTCGACAGGATCCGCCGTATTACTTTACGCCGGTGAATGAACCCTCGTTCCTGGCGTGGGCCGGCGCGGAAGTGGGACGTTTTGGTCCGCACCTGCGGGGCCGCGGGCCGGAATTCAAGCTGGCGCTCGTGCGGGCGGCGATTGCGGGGATCAATGCAATCCGGTCGGTCATCCCCGAAGCGCGGATGGTGAACGTCGATCCACTCTGCCATGTGATCCCGGGCCGCGAGCCGGGCGCCAGCCAGGGCGACGCCGGTGACTTCAACGGACGGGCCGTGTACGAGGCGTGGGACATGATCAGCGGACGGATCCTGCCCGAACTGGGTGGGAGCCCCGCCCACCTCGATATTGTCGGGGTTAACTATTACTGGACGAACCAGTGGGAGATCGGACGGGAAGAGCAGCCGCTCGCCCTTGATGATCCGGCGCGGGTGCCGTTGCGCGACCTGCTGCGCGAGGTGTGGACCCGCTACGGCGCTGAAATCCTGCTCACCGAGACAGCGCACGCCGGCGAGATGCGCCCCATCTGGCTGCGGGAGGTGGCGGCCGACTGTGAAGCCGCGCTCGACGACGGCATTCCGCTCCGCGGGGTGTGCCTCTATCCCATCCTCGGCATGCCCGAGTGGCATGACCGGGAGCGATGGGCGCGCATGGGACTCTGGGATCTCGTTGATCGCGGCGGCGTCCTCGACCGTCAGCCATACGGCCCCTTGGTTGATGCGCTTTGCTCTGCCCGTCGCCGCGTACGACGCTTCGCAGGAGTCGACGCCGGAGGGATGGTATCGCGCGTCGCGGCGCCGGCCGAGGATTCCGTCCGCGCCCAGTCGCTTGGCCGCCGCGAGCATCTCCTCGACGCGGATGGGCGCGAACGTCACGAAACCGCGTGACGCGCTTCCAACAGTAAATTGCAGCGCAGGGGGAACGCGATGGCCGCGGCAGCCGCGGACGAAAATTCGCGGGCCGCATGCACAATCTCACGCAGTTGTTCAGCCGTGGGGAATTTTGCGGCGTAGCACTGCGCGCCAAACTGCATTGCCTCCGTCAGCAGCGGCGGGGCGTCCGATGACGAGAGCATGATCACGGGAACACCCCGGAGATCGTTTTGGACCCGAATCCACCGCAACACGTCCAATCCCGACATTCCCGCCATTTTGACGTCGACGAACACCGCGAGCGGCGCGGGCGCGCCCCGAAGCACGTCGAGCAACGCGTCCAGCAACTCTTCACCACTGGAAAACGTGCGACATGGGTTCTCAATTCCCGCCCCGGCAAGGGATCGGACGAGGAACTCCCGGTCGATATCGTCGTCGTCGACCGAGTAGATAACGGGGAGCTCTGGGGTACCGGCCGTCACGGCCCTGGCCAGCGTCAGTGCGCCAGCGTAAACGGGTGAATGCTGCGAACGATCGTGCTGAAGGTCTGAACGCTCGGATACTTCACCAGGTATCGGTGTGCACCGAGAGCCAGCGCCCGGGACACGTCCGCCGGTTCAACCGAGTTGGAAAGCACGACGATCGTCAAGGGCAGCGCGCCCTTCTGCTGGCGTGCCCATTCCAGAAAACCGAACCCGCCCAGCCCGGCCATCCGGAGGTCGAGAAACAGCAGTCGCGGCGCCCGGCGTCGCACTTCCGGCCCGCCAGCGGCAATCGCACCAAGATAGTTCACCACCTCGGTTCCATCATCAAAAGTCCGAACCGGGTGTTCCGTTCCGGTCTTGCCGATCAGGCGCCGGATGAAGAACCGATCGTCGGGATCGTCGTCGGCCACGAGGATAGGCGGAAGCGAATCGGACGACTGCACCACCATGGGAGGAGGCGCGATGACAGGGGCGATGGACGGGAAGGACAACGCTGGCTCTCCTTCGGACGCAAGACTCACAGGAACAGCGGACGACACGGACCTAAGGTTGGACTCGACGATTGGGAGATGTTGCATGGTGAGAACGCCGGGGCCGGTGTGTTCACGGGGCTCCGTTATCCCGCCATAGTACCGCGTCCCGGGAAACCGTGCCCTTGGGTCCTCACCCACCATGGATTGGGTTGACAAAGCCATCCGCTACGCCCGCGTAGCCGGCGCCGCTGCGCATGCGATTGACGGCAAGACCCCTCGGGCGGAACCCAACAATGCCGAAGCTCGGTGACGTCGGATACAGTGTCCGTGTTTTACGGTGTTCACCTTGTCCACCCTGTTTCATATGTCCGAATGCCGTTTCATCGGTGTTCTTACAACAATTCGGAGGTGTTCGCGGGTCGAATGCGCGGGTGTTCGAGGGTGTTTTGGCCTGTTCGGCGTGTTCGGACGACAAAATGCATGTGCGCGAGGTCGGCCGATTTTCCGGGAACCGCCAAAACCTGAGGGTGGCGGGAAATTGCAGATAAGCGCAGCGCCGAAACCGCATTCTTGCGGGATTATTGCATGCCCAAAACGGCATTATTGTAAGCCACAAGGCGGGTTCTTGCAGGATTATTGTAAGCCAAGCTCCGAAAAAATAGTGTCTCGCGAAGGCCGCTGGTGAAACGCGATGTCCCCATCGCGTTGCGTAACATGAAACACGCCCCAAAACAGGACCGCCACAAGAGGCGCAGAAATCGTGAAACACTGACAAGCTGACACCATGAAATCGGATCGACCAAGGTAGGGCGCAACTCCGCTCCGCGCCGAGGCGGCCAAGGGACTGGCCGCCCTACCCATTGACGAAACGCCCGTCTCCTCCCGCGCGGTGAGGTCACCGCGCCGACCAGAAGGCATTGCTTACAGCAGGGGGCTCTCAGCGCTTTGCTTCGGTTGCGGCGGAGGGGCACCAGGCTTTTCCTGGCGATCGGGCTTGGTGGTTCGCCTCAGACCATCGGCCAAAGTCTTACGACTTCGGCTACACTGCTGATCGATCTCAGCTTTAGCTCTTAGCTCTGAGCATTTCAGCGGGTCAGCGGTCCAACGTTTCCGCATTTCGACCATCCGTATTCACCAGGCGCAGCGGTTCGTTGGCGGCGCTCTTCTTGTGGTGCCGCTTCTTCTTCTCACCGAGGAAACGCATGAGCGTCGCGGCAGACACGCTGATCTTCAGCGGCTCCTGTTTGACGGCCAGCGCGAGTTGCCGCAGCGAGAATCCCTCCTTTCGCTTTTGCACGATCTGCTCGCGAAACGGCTCAAGCAATCCGACGACAGTCGACTCCTTGGGATCGGTGGGCGCCATATTGGCGAACAGCTTCGCGAACAACGCATCACGTTCTTCTTTGGTTTTCGGAGTTTCCATGGGTGGCTGGATGAAACACATGGGGCGATGACGAAGCTGAGTCCGACACCGCACGCTTGAAACACTCCCACCGGCAAATACGTCGGCGGTTGACGGCGACAATGATTAGAGGTTTTTCCGCTTGCGAACAAGGTTTGATTTTAGTTTATCGTTGCCTCCGACGCGATTTTTGATGCCAGCGTTCCAGCCGCTGAAACAGCACCCGTCGGTCGCGTCGAACTGCACGTCCACCATGGCACGTCCGCAACCTGTCCAGCAGCTTGCGCTGCTCGAAATCATCCTGCGTCGGCATCCAAACGGCGCGTCGATCACCGATATCGCCCGTGAGCTGGCGCCCCCGCCCGAAAATCGGACGCTCGAGCGCTGGCTCACCATGCTCATCGAGCAGCATCGGGCGACGCAGCTCGCATCGGGCGACGGGCCGCTTTACGCGGCAATCGCACCGGCGGAGCCGCCGCCGGCAAGCGCGGCGGCGGCGCCAGTCGCCACAGGGCCGGTTCCGGCCGCACAGCCACCGAGTGAAACAGCGTCCGCATCAACCGAAACGAACCCTGAAACACGATTCGCCGAGCTGTTTGACGACGCAGTGGTGCAGATTGTGGTCGCGGCCATGCCAAAGGGTGCGACAACCGCTGTGCTACAGATGCAGGCTGCGCGAGAACGGATACCCCTCGCGCAGCGGTTGGTGTACGTCGCGTACGCGAAACAACGACTGGAGGCATTGACCCGCGACGAGGCGGAGAAGATCGGGATCCTCCCGGAAAACTTCGATGCGTGGCGGCGGGGCTGGGCTGAAACACCCACGGTGCCTCCGCCGAAGCCGCCGGCGCCCGTCGCCTCACCTTCGACTGAAACGGTGGCGCCACGCATGATGGCGCGGCCCACGCCGGATCCGGAGGCGGATGACCCCGTGGTGCAGCTCGCAGACCCTGAAACACCGAGGCCCGCAGCGCGAACAGCGGCTGCAACGCGAGGTGGTACGGACGAACTTGCCGAGGTGCTGAAAGGGCTGAATCTCGCGCACACGATTCCGATGCTCGCCTCGACCGTTGCGCTCGGAAAGGAGCTGTTCACCTGGAAACGCGTGGCGATCGCGATCGGGTGGGGTTTGCTGGTGACGTACGGCATCCAGCGGGTGCTCCCGGCGAGTGGAAGTCTCTCGCTCCTGCAGGTCCCGCTGATTGGCCTGCCGTGGTATGGCTTCCTGCTCATGGCCCGCCGGGGCGGAAAGCCGGCGCCACGTGAGATCGTCGTCGCGCTTGCCGGCGGCGGCGCCGTCACCACGTTCCTCGTCGGCATTGTCTATCCGATCCTGCTCCAGCTCACGCACGGCAAATGAGCGCGCCAACCTTCAGGGACTGGGTCTGCGAACGGCTGGATGCAGCGTTCCGGACACGAGGATCAGCTATGCTATTCCTGTGCGGTGTGGTCCTGTGGATTTGGGCCATCGCCTACGGCCTGGAACTCATCCGACCAGTCGTCCTGGACATCGGTTTGTATTGGTTGGCGGGGGCGGGCATTTGCGTGGCGGCGGCGGCGGCGTTTTCGATCGCGGAAGGGTTGGTCAGATCCGTCGACGATCAGGTGCGCCTTGAGATCGCTCTTCGATGGTCCCTGCATTGCGCCACGTGGTTGATCGTCGGGGCCATGCTGAAGGCCTTCGGAAAACATGCGGCCGAGCTCTACGAGACGTTCGCTCCGGCACCGGCGTGGCTTTATTCGTGCATGGACGTTGTCAACTGGATCGCGCCGGCGGCGTTGGGCGGAATATTCTACATCACGGACTCGCTCGAGCGGTTGATGCGGAGCCAACCTGCCCCTCTAAAAGTTCCTCCTCCGAACTTTTCCATGCGCAACTGAATTCCCCGACATGAGACTCGCGCTCCCTCCATCGGACGAACAGCCGCTGCCGGCCGAACCGCCTGCGCCTGTTCCTCGATCAACCCGGTATTTCATCGCGGGGTTGGCCGGGGCACTGATGCTCGTGCTTTGGAACGGCTTGGCGCTGGCGCCGGCACGACCGCCGTTCTGCCCCGCCATGTTCCTGTTTAACGACTGCGGGGATCGGATCGGCGCCGAGGGCTGTTTTGTCGGACCGGCGGCAATGTCGGCGATCAACGAGCAGCGAATCCACGTGGATGTGACGAAAGGTACCGTTGAACTCGACAGCATTTCGGTGCTCCATTTTGACCACGACCGAAACCTGCTGAACCGGTCGACGGAACAGTACCGGATCGTGGCGGACGACGGCGACCGGATCACCGCGACGCTGAAATTTCCCAACAATCCGGGGCTGTTCACCCTTCAGATCTCACGCAAGCAACACACCGTTTCGGCATCCGAGCATTTTCCGGGTCTTCCGGTGCGAGTCGCCGAGTTGAAGGACGGTCCGACGGTCTACCATCGCCTGGTGGCGACCCGCTGCTCCTGGTTCGAGGCCAAAGTCAACTGACCGTACTCTTCTTATGAGCGAAGAAAACGAACTCCGCTATCGGGTGACGCCGAAAGGGGCGCTGATGTACCGATTCGGCAAGGAGCAAGCCGATGAGATCTGGGCGTGGCTGAACGAGTACGCCCGGGGGATTCTGGATTATCGCGAAGAGCGAGGCATTCCGTGCATCGTCCTCGACGGTGGCGGCGCGGTGATCGCGGTGCACAAGGAGACGATCCCTCCGCCACCGCCGGGACAGTCCCCCAGTCCGCCGGCCTGACCCAGTCTACTGCGGTAGATGCGGAGCATCGCGACACGATCGACAACGAGCTCCGCCTCACGCCGACTGAAACCACGGGAGGCGCGACCCGAATTCCTGGCCGACGGAGTTGTCGCTATCATGGCAGCCTCACGCCGACTGAAACCACGGGAGGCGCGACGGAAGACATTGTTCATGGCGCGGCCGAGTTCTACAGCTCCGCCTCACGCCGACTGAAACCACGGGAGGCGCGACCTGTTACCGGTGAACGGCATGTGGTGGATGTCTTGCCGCCTCACGCCGACTGAAACCACGGGAGGCGCGACATACGGGGCGCGTTCCGGTTTCCCGGCGCGCGAGTGTCCGCCTCACGCCGACTGAAACCACGGGAGGCGCGACCGCGGGAACTGCGACGGCGAATCCGTTCTTGATCCACCGCCTCACGCCGACTGAAACCACGGGAGGCGCGACTTCTCGTTTCAGATCCCGAAGGCAAGTTGCCGAAGCCGCCTCACGCCGACTGAAACCACGGGAGGCGCGACGCTACCGAGACCCGGTAGGGTCTTGACCGACCCGCCGCCGCCTCACGCCGACTGAAACCACGGGAGGCGCGACAGCTTGCCATCGCTGAGTAGCGCATTCACCT
>DASZYH010000290.1:0-23244 GCA_035545515.1 Opitutaceae bacterium | reverse complement strand
CACCGCAGCGCGGACAGCGAATCTCGATCTTCGGATCCGGGCCGAAGAGCGCCTCCGGATCCTGCCGCATGGTCGGGGCCAGAACCTCCATCATCCGCTGCTGATTGCAGCCGCAGTGCCAGCGGTAGATGCGGCGCTCCATCAGGACCAGCGTCTCCGTCTGGTCGATTTTCCGGACAGATTCCGTGTCCAGGCCGCCGAACCACGCGAGATCGCAGTCGGGGTGCTCGGAAATCATCACGTAATCCTCCTCGGCGAGCTGGAAATACCGCGCTCCGCGCTGTTCGCTCTGGCGATAGAATTTCTCGACGGCGGCGATCGGATCACTGCCGTCGAAGGTGATCGTGCTTCGCCGCTTCGGCAGGTTGCCCCGGATCATGTCCGAAAAGAAGAGGTTCTGCGGCCCCTCCTTCACGTTGTCGTCGAAGACTCGCCCGGTGACTGCGCCCGTTTCGTTGTCGCCGGTCAGGAACAGATTAACCAGCGGCGCCTGAAAATTGATCGTCCATGCCGTCATCTCATTCCAAGGCCGGGACGCGCAGTGCAGGGTGAAGGCCGCCAGCGCACGCTTGAACATCGTGTCGTGTTCGGGCGCGACGTGGATCTGGTTCGCGCTCAGGTGAAGATAGTAATCGACGTAGAGGTCGCCAAAGTCGGCCCGTGCCAGCAACACGTTGCGGTTGCGTACGAAATAGGTGCGAACTTCGAGCCCGGCATCGGCGGTATTCGGCGGTGTCGTTTCAGGCATGCCTCACGTTTCCGGCATTTCGGTCGATGTCCAGCCCGGGGGCGAAAACGTGAGTCCGTACGCCCGGTTCACCGCGCGGGTCCCGGCGGCCGCGATGGATTGCAGCAGCGCCGTGCGCTGCTCGACGGTGGCGCCGAGTTCGACGGGACGACGCGCGGTCTCGAGCCGGTCACCGCGCCGGATCAGGACACCCCAGCCCGCGGGAATCTCCGCTTCGGCGAAGATGCCGTCCTCGATCACGAGATAGAGCACGTCGGCGCAGCGGTAGCGGAACATCTTGGAGAATTTCGTGCCGCGGACGATCCGGCGTTGCACGGTTTCGAGTTCGGCCAGGACGCTGCGGTACGCATCGTGTTCGAGCGTCGAGAAATCCCAAGTGTCGTATTCGGGCCAGAGCGCCTCGCCCCGCCGCAGGTCGGGCCGGTGAACGGCGAACAATCCCTCGAGCGTGCGACGGCGCTCATTCAGCAGGTCCAGTTGCGACCGCGTGGCCGCCTCCGCGTGCGCATCGCGCAACAGATCGGCGCGCGACTGCTTGCACTCGAAGAGGGCGGTGCGGGGGGCGACGCCGCGCGCCGAGGCGGCGACATCGGCGCGATATCCGCTGCGCGGCACCCGCACCTCGGGGGCGCAGAGCGGATATCCGTTATCCTGCGACCAGGCGAGGGCGAGCCGTTTGAGCTCCGCATGTCGGTGGGTTTCGCCCTGCGCGCGCATGGACGGCCACGATGGGCGCGCGGCGTCGAAATGCCAGCTCCCGCTGGCAGGCTGCGGAAATTTCCGCCGAAACCGCTGCTCAAGGAACCACGGGTGCCTTACCCGCAGAGCAGAAAATCCGTTCCTTCCGAGAATTGGCGCAACCGCAGCGCGTCGCGGATGAGATCGCGCGCGCCGCGCGAGGTCACGTAGCCCAGCACGAACGCCGCCGACGGCGGTGGCAGGGCGTCCGGGGAAAGGACCGGACGTCCAGTGCCTCCCAGGGCCCGCGTCTGCTTCCGGGGATCGATGTCGACGTAGCCGGCGATGGGGAGCCCGTGCGTTTCGAGATGCGCCGCACGTTTCCGGGTCGGCCGGCCGGCGCCCCAGACGTAGAGCCGCCGCCCGTCCAAATGATTCTCCGTGCGAAGGGCGTGCGCAACCCATTCGGCCTTCAACCGGAAGAAGGCTTCGGGCGAATAGCGGGGATCGGTGCGCGAGAGTCGCGTCGCAGCGTCGTGCCACCGCAGGAGCGGACGTTGGACCTTTGCCATCCGCACGCCCGCCGCCAGCCACCGGAGCCACAGCTCGTAGTCTTCCGGAAAGTCGCCCGCGCGATAGCCTCCATGGGCATCAACGAGTGCCCGTCGGAACATCACGCTCGGGTGTGCGAAGGGCGTCTCGATGAAACGGTTGAGGGCGATCTCCTCCGGCGAGGTGATGGAATTGATCCAGTCGACATGGAGCGCGTAACCGGCGCTCGCGTTGCGATCGCCGGCAAATTCGACCAGGCAGCCGGTCAATCCGGCGTCGGGCGACCGATCCAGGAACGCCGCCTGTTCCGCGAGCCGTTCGGGATGAGACTCGTCATCGGCATCCATTCGCGCGATCAGCGGCGCCCGCGCCGCGGCGAGTCCGGCGTTGAGCGCGGCCACGAGCCCTTCGTGCGGGCGGGTGACCACGCGCACGCGGGCGTCTGCCGCCGCGGCAGCGCTGGCGGCGGCGGCGGTCTCGTCGCCCGAGCCGTCGTCGATGACGATCAGCTCCCAGTCGGGGAGCGATTGGGCACGGATGCTGGCAATCGCGCGGCCGACGCTGGTCGCCGCGTTGTAAGCGGGCAGGATGACGGAGACGCGGGGAGCCACGCGCGGCGCCGGGTTAGCGGCGGAAAAGCCAGGCGATGAGACTGAGGACGAGGCTCGCCACGATGCACGTCACGACCGGGAAATAGAACCGGACGTTCTTTCGCTCGATCACAATGTCGCCCGGCAGCAGCCCGCCGCCATGACGGCCGAACAGCCAGAGCGCCCCGCCGACGGCCGCCAGCAGCAAGCCGACGATCACGAGATTCTTGCCCAATGCGTCCACGGACGCAGACGTTGGCTGGCGCACCGGGAAGGGCAAGCGACGACCACCCGACGTCGCCGCGCCGCTGGCTGGAAACGATATGCCCGTCGGGTCAGTTTTGGGTCGATGGCGCCGGGGACAGCCCTTGCTGCAGCTTTCGGATCTTGGGTGCGATCACGACGGCGCAGTACCCCTGCTCAGGATGGTTCGCAAAATAGTCCTGATGGTAAGCTTCGGCGGGCCAGAATTTCGTCAGCGGGGCAATTTGGGTGGTGATGGGGCGCCGAAACGTGGGCTGCGCCTCGGTGCGCGATTTCTCGGCCGCGATCCGCTGTGCCTCGCTGGCGTACAGGATGACCGATCGGTACTGGGGCCCGAGATCGTTTCCCTGTCCGCCGATCTGCGTCGGGTCGTGCACGTGCCAGAAATACTCGAGCAACCGTTCCAGATTCGTCTGGCGCGGATCGAACTCGATCCGGATCACCTCGGCGTGGTGCGTGGCGTGGGCGCAGACCTGCTCGTAGGTTGGGTTCGGCTCGTCGCCGCCGGCATAGCCGGAGGTCACTCGCGTGACGCCGGGCAGCAGCTTGTAAGCGGCTTCCGTACACCAGAAGCAGCCGCCGCCCAGGACGATCGAATTCGGCTCCGCGTTTTGCATCCCGCAAGAAGTCATGGGACGGCGTCGTATGCAACCGGATGACGCGGCGGCGCGGACGCGCGGGAGGTGGAAGCCTTTGGCCGCGGCGATACTTGCAGGGACGGTGTCGACGCCTCCTCGCCACCGAAACAGTTGCGGCCTCGTCGTGTCCCACCGGGGCCGCTTCATGAATCCCTTCGCCCGTACGCTCATACTTTCGCGCCCGGCGGTCATTGCCACGCTCCTCGTCGCGTTCGCACTCGTGCTGACCTCGATCAGCATGTCCGTGATCTCCACGCACGAGATCAGCTCGGCGGACCGGCGCGCGGCGCATGCGCAACAAACGCTCGTGATCGTCAACCAGTTGCTCGCGACGATCAACGAAGCGGAGACGGCGCAGCGCGGCTACATCCTGACGCACGATGACAAGTACCTCGCCCCCTACGAAACGGCGCGCGGGCGTTATCGGGGTGAACTGGCGGCGTTGCATTCCGAACTGAAAACCGATCCGGGCCAGGCGCCGATTGTCACGGAGCTCACCTCGTTGTGCGTCGCGCGGTTCGCGGAAATCGAGCGCACCATCCAGCTCCGCCGCGAGAACGGCATCGCGCCGGCGCTGAACGTCCTGCAGTCGGGTGAGGGCTGGCAGCTCATGAACGAGATCCGCCAGCAGATCCAGACGATCCAGAAGCAGGAGCTGGGCGAAGTGGCGGAGCACACCGCGAGCGCCGTGGCGCAGGCGCGAGCGTACCAGCGGTTCGACGGCGTCTTGCTTTTGCTGGCGCTCGCGCTCGGCGGGACGGTGGCATGGCTGCTCATGCGCCGCCTGCACGACCTGGAAGGATTGATCAAAGTGTGCGCCTGGACGCAGCGGGTGCAGTGGAAAGGCCAATGGATTCCCTTCGAGGAATACCTGGCGAAGCGGTTCAATCTGCACTGCACGCACGGCATTTCCGACGAAGCCGCGCAACAACTCAGCCGGCAGATTGCGAACACCCCCGTGCCGCCGGAAGTCGGCGGCTAGAGCGGTGTAACGCGAGTGGTAGCCGCCGGTAGGGCGCGGAGCCCCTTCCGCGCCATGGTTCGATGCAGGGCGGGGTCGGCCTCCTTCGCCAAAGGCTACGGCGGCCAAGCCTCACCCCGCCGCGGCTGGGAGCTCCCAGTCCCTAGCACCTGAGCCATCGCGCCGGCCATCGGCTGGCTCTTTCTTTCAACAGCTCTAACCCGGGGCTGCACCCGAGACTCGCGCCAGGGTCGCCTGATAAAGCGCGGTATCGGCGGCCGAAAAGCACACGAACCAGACCTCCCGGGGAACGGCCGATTCACGCAGGAAATTGGCGCAGGTCGAAACCGCGATCTCTGTCGCCGCCGGCTTGGGGTATCCGTAGACGCCGGTGCTGATCGCCGGGAACGCGATCGTCGAGAATTGTTCGCGGGCGGCGATCTCGAGCGAATGCCGGTAACAGGCCGCGAGCAGTTCCGGCTCGTGGTCGTGACCGCCCCGCCAGACGGGACCCACCGTGTGGATGACGAAGCGCGCCGGGAGGCGATGTCCGCGGGTGAGTTTGGCTTCGCCGGTGGCACAACCGCCGAGCCGGGCACAATCGGCCAGCAGTTCCGATCCGGCGGCGCGATGGATGGCGCCATCGACGCCACCACCGCCGAGCAGCGTCGAGTTGGCGGCGTTGACGATGGCGTCGACCGCCAACGCGGTGATGTCACCCTGGACGACGCGAAAACGGGACGCGACGGGCGTCATGATCTCCAGTGTAGACGAACGCCGGCCGATCGCGAGGACTTTACCGGCGGGGCAGCCCCGGGCCGCGCGATCCCGTCAATGCCGGGTCAGCTTCCGGTATTTTATCCGGTGCGGCTGGTCGGCATCGTGGCCCTTGCGGCGGCGGAAATCCTCGAGGTAGCTCGAGTAGTTTCCGTTGAACCACTGGACGGCGCTGTCGCCCTCGAACGCAAGGATGTGGGTCGCCACACGGTCGAGGAACCAGCGGTCATGCGAGACGACGACGGCGCACCCGGCGAAGTTCCCGAGCGCCTCCTCCAGCGCGCGGATCGAGTTCACATCGAGGTCGTTGGTCGGTTCGTCGAGCAGGATCAGGTTGGCGCCGCTCTTGAGCAGCCGGGCCAGGTGCACGCGGTTGCGCTCGCCGCCCGAAAGCACCCCGACCTTCTTTTGCTGGTCGGCGCCGGTGAAACCGAACTGGGCGCAATACGCCCGGCTGTTCACGTCGCGTCCGCCGAGCTTCATGATTTCCTCGCCGCCGCTGATCGCCTGCCAGATCGTTTCCCCGGCTGGGAGGGTGTCGCGTGACTGATCGACGTGGGCGATCTTCACGGTTTCGCCGACGCGCAGGGCGCCGGCATCGGGTTTCTCGGCGCCCGTGATCAATCGAAAGAGGGTCGTCTTGCCCGCGCCATTGGGGCCGATCACGCCGACGATGCCGCCCGGCGGCAGGGAGAAATTCACGTCTTCGAACAGGAGGGTCTCGCCATAGCCCTTCGCGAGTTTCTGGGCTTCGACCACCAGCGTGCCGAGCCGCGGGCCGGGCGGGATCAGGACCTCGAACTCCCGTTCCTTCTCGGCAACGTTTTCCTTGAGCATGGCTTCGTACGCGTTGATGCGGGCCTGCGATTTCGCCTGACGCGCCCTCGCGCTCTGCCGGATCCAATCCAGTTCGCGTGCCATCGCCTTTTGCCGGCGATCCTCGGTTCGCTGCTCCACGGCAAGCCGGCGCTGCTTCTGCTCGAGCCAGGAGGAGTAGTTTCCCTTCCAGGGAATCCCGTGCCCGCGGTCGAGTTCGAGGATCCATTCCGCGACATTGTCGAGGAAGTAGCGGTCGTGCGTCACCGCGATCACGGTGCCCTCGTAACGCGCGAGATGCTGTTCCAGCCACTGGACGCTCTCGGCATCGAGGTGGTTGGTCGGCTCATCGAGCAGCAGAATGGATGGCTTCTGGAGGAGGAGGCGGGCCAGCGCCACGCGCCGGCGCTCACCGCCGGAGAGCTTGTCCACAATCTGGTCGCCGGGAGGGCAGCGAAGCGCATCCATCGCCATGTCGACGTGAGAGGCGACGTCCCAGGCGCCCAGCGCATCGATTTTCTCCTGCAGTTCGCCTTGCCGGTTCGTGATCGCTTCACGCGCCGCATCGTCCGCCGCCCCGCTGATCTCGTCCCAGGTCGCGTCGTAGGCGGCGACGAGTTCGGTGAGGTGACGCACGCCCTCCTCGACGGAGGCGCGGACGGTCGTGCCGGGCGTCAACTGCGGCTCCTGCTCCAGGAGACCGATCGTGTAGCCCGGTTCGAAATGAACACGCCCGTCGAACTCATGGTCCCGCCCGGCGAGGATCCGCATCAGCGACGACTTGCCGGAACCGTTCAGTCCCAACACCCCGATTTTCGCGCCGTAGAAAAAGGAGAGGGAGATGTCCCGGAGGATTTCCTTGCGTTCGATCTTCTTCGAGACGCCGAGCATCGAGAAGATGATGGTGGGAGCTTCGTCGGTCTTGGGCACGGGCGTGACTGAAACGGGGCCGTCGCCGGCGGCAAGCCGAGAGCGTGCCGCCGGACTCGCGGGGCGTCATGCGATTGACCGACATGACGCCGCTCCCGTATTGCAGCGCGCCAGTCATATCCCTTTGCTGGCGACCCCCTTTTTTATGCGTGCCCCAATCGTCTCCAAACTGTGCCTGTGCCTTTCTACAGCCGCCATGGTGGCGGCAACAACCCTGACTGCCATGACTCCCTTCCAGACCCCCGTCAGTTACGAGAAAGCCGACGAGCGCGCCACCGCGCTCCTCGCGCAGATGACAACCGCCGAAAAGCTGGAGCTGATCAGCGGACACAATTCGTTCTACATTCATGGCTTTCCCCGGCTCGGCATCCCCGAGCTGTACTTGTCGGACGCCACGCAGGGCGTGCATATCCGGCCGAACCTAAGCCAGGGACTCGAAAAGTCCGTCGCATTTCCCTGTCCGATCAGCCTCGCATCGACCTGGGATCCGGCGCTCGCATACCAGTACGCGCACAGCGTCGGCGAGGAGTGCCGGGCCGGAGGGGTGGCGGTGCTGCTCGGGCCCGGAATGAACATCTATCGAAATTCGCAATGCGGGCGCAGCTTCGAGTACTTCGGCGAGGATCCGTTTCTGGCCGCGCGGATGATCGAGCATTACGTCCGCGGGGTGCTCGACACCGGAACGATCCCGACGCTGAAGCACTTCGTGGCGAACAACACGGATTATCACCGGCGGACCTCCGATTCGATTGTCGACGAGCGGGCGCTGCACGAGATCTACACCGTGGCGTTCAAGGCCGGGATCGACGCCGGGGCGATGGCGGTCATGACCTCGTACAACCAGCTCAACGGGGAGTGGTGCGGACAAAGTCACTACGTGATCACCGACCTGTTGCGGCACTCGCTCGGTTTCAAATGGCTCGTGATGACGGACTGGCACTCGGTTTGGGATGCCGAGAAGATCATCAAGTCGGGGCAGGACCTCGAGATGCCCGGGGAGGCGAACATCGCCCAGAACGGCGCGCGCCTGCTGGCGGAGGGCAAGGTCAGCATGGCTGACATCGACCGGATGGCCAAAACCATCATGCGGACCTGCATTGCGATGGGACTCTACGACCGGCCGGTGAAAGACGACCGATACCGGAAGGATTTTCCGGCGCATGAGCAGGTCGCGCTCGAGACCGCCCGGCAGGGGATCGTCCTGCTGAAGAACGACGGCATCCTCCCGCTGCGGAAGGATGCGCCGGGGGATATTCTCGTCACCGGAACCTACGTCGACACGCTGGCCCGCGGTGGCGGATCGGCGAACGTCGAGGGCTACGATATCGTCACGCTTCGCCAGGCACTGGGCGACACCTACGGCCAGCGGGTGAAGTTCGTCGCGGAGCCAACCGACGCCGAGCTCAAGGCCGCCGGCATCGTGCTGCTGAGCACGGGCACGGCGGACAACGAGGGTTGGGATCGTCCCTTTGCGCTTCCCGCGGAAGAGGAGAAGCGCGTGGAGCACGTGCTGGCGTTGAACCCGCGGACCGTGGTGATCGTGAACAGCGGCGGTGGCATTCAGATGACCGGCTGGAATGACCGGGCGGCGGCGCTGGTGTACGCGTGGTATCCGGGGCAGATCGGCAATCGCGCGCTCGCGGAAATCCTGTGCGGTGAAACCAATCCGTCCGGGAAGCTGCCGATCACGATCGAGCGGACGTTCGACGACTCGCCGGCGCACGGATATCTGCCGAAGGGCGAGACCCTCTACACCGGCTGGAAGCCGGACAACGACATGACGCACCCGGTCTATCCGATCGAGTACAAGGAAGGCGTGTTCGTCGGCTACCGCTGGTACGACGCGAAGGGAATCAAGCCGCTGTATGCGTTTGGTTCCGGCCTGTCCTACACGACGTTCGCGTACTCCGACGCGCGGGTCTCGGCGCCGGTCGTCGCGCGCGACCACAACGTGACCGTGACCTGCCGGCTGACGAACAGCGGCAAGACGGAAGGCGCGGAGGTCGTGCAGTTGTACGTCCACCCGGTGAACGCGCCGGTCGCGCGGCCGGAGAAGGAGTTGAAGGGGTTCCGCCGGGTGAAGCTGGCGCCGGGAGAATCGCGCGACGTGGCGATCACGCTGACGCCGCACGACTTCGCGTATTGGGACGTGGGCCGGCACGACTGGCACGTTGCGCCGGGAGAATACGACCTCTGGATCGGCGGGGCGTCGGACCGGATCGCGTTGAAGACGAAAGTCACGCTCCGGTGACCCGGTGGGGACCGCCCACGGCGGCTCGGCCGCAACCCGACGACACCTAAATCGTAGGCCGCCCGCATGCGGGCGCTGTTATCCCGATCCGGGCGCGAGCAAGCTCGCGGCCTACACATGGATCTGGCCCGGCGGCGCGTTCCCGGCGCGCGAACAAGTTCGCTCCCTACAAGGCGTGGTCCATTTCGTAGGCCGCCCGCTTGCGGGCGCTGACCGCGTGCGAGGGTGGTCATGTCGGACGAATGTGGCGCCCGGCCGATCAGCTCGCCGCTGCGCGCTCAAGCTGGTTCGCGGTGTGTCGATTTATCCCGACGCGCAACGCGCGCGTCGTCGGAAGCCCGTTTCCTGCGGACTTGACACGCGCGCGTCCGCGCGACTTGCTGCGCCTCCGCTCAACCCAATGTCCCTCTCCGCTACAACGCGCTCACTTTCCGGCCTCGCTCTTGCGGTCGTCGTCGTTGTCGTCGTTACGGAGGCACCGAGAGGGAGCTGAGCGCCTACGCTTTTCGCCCCTCCGGTGCCCGCCACCGGAGGGGTTTTTTATTTGTCCCCGCGGTGGTGTCGGTACGGGAGGTGGCTCAACCACCACCGCACATGAAAACCTACACGGGAGCCCAGCTCCTCCGCATCCTGCTCGAGAGGCAGGGAATCCACACCATCGCCGGCATCCCCGGAGGCGCGATCCTGCCGTTTTACGACGCGCTGCACGGCGGCGGCATCCGGCATATCCTCGCGCGCCACGAGCAGGGCGCCGGCTTCATCGCCCAGGGAATGGCGCGCGCGACCGGACGCGCCGCCGTCTGCGTGGCCACGTCGGGCCCGGGGGCGACGAATCTGCTTACCGCCATTGCCGACGCGCGCCTCGATTCGGTGCCTCTGGTCGCCATCACCGGCCAGGTGCCGCAGCCGTTGATCGGGACGGATGCGTTTCAGGAGGTCGACACCTACGGCCTGACACTGCCGATCACGAAGCACAACTTTCTCGTGCGCTCGGCGGCCGAGTTGCTCGAGGTGGTGCCGCTGGCGTTTCAGATCGCCGAATCGGGTCGGCCCGGCCCGGTGGCGATCGACGTGCCGAAGGATGTGCTGAACGCCACCCTCGCGGTCGAAGCCCTGCCGCCGCCCGGCCGGCCGGCGAGCATGCCGCGGTGTCCGGATACGGCGATCGAGGAACTCGCGGCGCAATTGACGAACGCGCAGCGACCGGTGCTGTACCTCGGCGGCGGGGTGATCGGCGCCGGCGCCGCCGAGTTGGCGCGAACGCTCGCGCGCCGGCTCAACGCGCCGGTGGTCTCCACGCTCATGGCGCTGGGGGCGATGGATGCGGACGATCCGCTCCACATGGGCATGCTCGGCATGCACGGCGGCAAAGGCACCAACCTCCTCCTGCACGAAGCCGATTTCCTTCTCGCGATCGGGGCGCGCTTCGACGATCGCGCCACGGGCAAGGCGGCCGAGTTCTGTCCGCACGCCTCCATCGCCCACATCGACATCGATCGGGCGGAGATCGGGAAGATCAAGCGGGCGACGCTCGGGTTGACCGGCGACGCCGCGGATATCCTGCGACGACTCCTGGCGCAGCTCCCGGATTCGCCGCAGCGGCCGCACTGGCGCCGGCGGGCGGCCGAGTTGCGGGAGGAACACCCGCTCCATTGTCCGCCCCGGGCGGAGGATCCCCTCCATCCGGTCAACCTGATCCGCTTCATCGGCGAGCAGCTCCCGTCGGATGCGATCATCACGACGGACGTCGGCCAGCACCAGATGTGGGTGGCGCAGGCGTATCCCTTCCGGCAGCCACGCACGTTGCTGACGTCGGGAGGACTCGGCACGATGGGGTTCGGCCTGCCCGCGGCGATCGGCGCCGCGCTCGCGTTGGACGAGAGTGAAGGTGGCGCTTCACCAGCGCACGCCGCCCGCGCCGAGCCCGATCGGCTCGCCGCCCCGGAGTTGAGCCGGACGGCCGACGCCGGGCGCAGTCGACGGGTGGTCTGCATCAGCGGCGACGGATCGATCCTCATGAATATCCAGGAACTCGCGACGCTCGCCGAACTGGCGCTGCCGGTCGCCATCATCGTCTTGAATAACGCCAACCTCGGGCTGGTGCGCCAGCAGCAGGAGCTGTTCTACGGGCAGCGGTACGCGGCGTCGCGGCTGGAGCACGCGCCGGATTTTGCCGCGCTGGCCCGATCGTTTGGCCTCCGTGGGGTGCGCCTCGATCCCCGTGCCGATCCGCTCGCGCAACTGGCGGAGGCGTTGAATGCACCCGGTCCCTGCCTGATCGACGTTCCGATCGAGGACGCAGCGAACGTTTATCCCATGGTGCCGCCCGGCGCCGCCAATCACGAAACCATCATCGCGCCCGAGCTCGCCCTCACATGAACGCTGAAGCCACCACGACATCGCCGTCCGCCTCGTTGATTTCACCGACCGCGATTGGTGCGGGTCGCGCCGCGAAGCCGCCGCTCCCCCCAACGTCGCGCCGGGCGACGGTGCTCGAACTGCGGGCGCGAAACCACCCGGGCACGATGTCGCACATCACGAGCCTGTTTGCGCGTCGCGCCTTCAATCTCGAGGCGATCGTCTGTGTCCCGATCGCCGACGGCCGCACGAGCAAGCTGCTGTTGCTCGTCGCGGACGAACCCCGACTCGAGCAAGTCGAGCGTCAGCTCGAAAAGCTGCACGACGTGCTCGAGGTCCGGCATCGCGCCGATCTCGGCCCGGAGTACTTCGACCGGCTGGTGTAGCGGTTGAAGCAAAGATGCAGCCGATGATCGGCGTGATGCCTCCGGTGGTAGGGCTGGGGCTCCGCTCCCAGCCTAGGTGCGGAAGGGACTCCGCGCCCTACCATGCTCAAGCCATGCCGCGGAAGGGGCCCTCCTTCGCCAAGGCTACGGCGGGGTCAGGCGACGCCCGCCCTACATCGAACCATGGCGCGGAAGGGACTGGCGCCCGACCGGTGGAGTGCGCGGGCGAGCGGCGGGCGAAAGCCGCGGCGAATGCGGGAACGCGTGCGGACGGTTCGTTTCCGTTCGGCGGCGTGGTTTGCCGGTGGAACCCGATGTCCGCATCGGGTTCAGGAATTGCGGTCGCCGCGGCGGAACGTCGCGTCAATCGAGCGCGCCGTGAATGGGCTCGTCGAAATGCCAGGCCGGCTGCCAGGCGGCCAAGTCGGCCGGGCGACAGCCGTACACCACGATGTTTTCCGGAGTGAGTTGGGCGAGCTGGGCCAGCACGGCGGCGACATACGCCGGCTGTTCCGATTCGGGGATGGAGCCGGACGACATCGAATTCCTGGTGACCTGTGCGGCCGTCCAGTTCGTGAGCCGACTTCGGACGATGACGGCCACGAGCCGGGCGATGGCGTCGCGGTGGTCCTTGGCCGCGGCGGCGACCGCTGCCGCGTCGGAGGACGGCATTGTTTCCGTCAGCGCCGGCGGTCGGTACGTGCCCGGCTTGGGCGGCGTCGGCGCAGAGCGGGCGGCTGGTCCTGATCCGGGTTTCGGCGTGTCGGACGCGGGCTGGCGGACACCGCGCTGGCGAGGCCTCACGGCGCGCGGATCGGGCACGATGCCGGAGTCGGGAATCGGCGAGAGCTCCACGCTGAGTCCGAGCGCAGCGGCGATCCTCAGCAGGTGCGTGACGGACGTCTGACCGCCGAGCTCGAATCGCGCGAAATTGCGGATTGAGACGCCCGCCCGGAAGGCGGTCGCGGCTTGCGTCCAGCCCAGCCGGAGCCGCTCCTGGCGGACGCGTTCGTGGGGCGCAATCGACGTGGGTGCACTCATACGGCGCCTCGAATCTCTAGCACACGCCTGGTGCGATAACCGGACAAATATGGCCTACTACGCGAGATAACAGGCCAGATATGGCAGGTTACAGCGGACGCTAATGGTCGGGCGCTGGTCACGAAACCGGCGGCGAAGGGACCCTCCTTCGCCCAGGCGCTACGGAGGGCAGGCTCGCCGCCCTACCGTCGGAGGGGGCGCATTTGGGCGAACCTCACTCCTTGAACAGCGGGCGGCGCGCGGCTTGTTCGGCCTGGAGCCGATCGAGAAAATCATCGCGGGAGATTTCCTTGGCGCCGAGCAGGGCGAAGTGGGGCGTGAGCTGCTGGATGTCCATCCAGGTTGCGCCCTGACGCTGAAGCTGGTCGATCAGGTAAAGCACGCAGAGCTTCGAGGCGTCGTTCAGGCGGTGAAACATGCTTTCGCCAGTGAACACGCCTCCAGCGGACACGCCGTACAAACCGCCGACGAGCGCCTCGCCGTCCCAGGCCTCGACGCTGTGCGCCAGACCCTGTCGGTGGAGCTCGGTGTAGGCGCCGCTCATCGCCGGCGTGATCCAGGTGCCGCTCTGACCGCGGCGCGGAACCGCGGCGCACGCGTGGATGACGAGTTCAAAGGCTTCGTCGACCGAGAATCGGAGGCGCGCAAGGGCACGTTGCGATCGGCGCAGGTTCTTGGGAACGTGCAGTTCGGCGAATTCGAGAATCGCCCGGCGCGGCGGGCAGACCCAGGGGATCGGACTGAACGGGGTGCCATCCGGCCACGGGAAGATGCCGTGCCGGTACGCTGAAATCAGGCGCTCGGGCGACAGCGTGTAATCCAGGGCCACGAGGCCGATTTCGTCGGCCGGGTCGGGCGAGGCCCAGGAGAAATCTGACGTCGTACTCACCGCTGCGCTAATTTGCGCGAACAGCGCGGGCCTGCCAGTTTGATTTTGCGCGACGGTCGGGCGGCGCGCACGCTCGCGAGCGTGAATCGAATCAGGCCCGGCACACGTGTATCCCCGAGCAGGCTCGGATGGCCGCTGCCGGCCGAACGCAATATCGCGTCGCGTCGTCTTTCGTGGGTTCGCATTGCGATCGCCCTGGCGTTGGTCCCGGTGGCGGGCCGGGCGGAGACGGCGTGGCTGCGCCCGGAGCGATTTGCGGTGACGCCGGGCACATGGCTGCAGATCGAACTGTTGCGTGGCCCGGCGTTCGGAGAGTCGGGTGCCGCCCTGGAGCGGTCCGCGGTTCTTCGGACGGGGGCCGTTCTCGCGGCGCAGCCGGTCACGTTCTTCCCGTTTGCGTCATCCTCGCAGGCGTTGCGGCTGATGGTCGCGCTGCCGCAACCGGGCGTCGCCGTGTTGACGGCCGAGCTCAAACCCGAGCGCCAGACCCTGACGCGCGAGGAGGTCGAAGCGTATTTTCGTGAGGTGCATGCCACGGACCGGATTCGGAATGACTGGTCCCGCCAGCCGCCGGAGGCGACCTGGCGCGAGTTGCGGCAGGTCCGGTTGAAAACCTTCGTGAGAGTGGGAGAGCCGCCGGCGAGCGATCACGGCTGGTCGGTGCCGGCGGAGAGCGGGTTGGACATCGTGCCGGAGCGCGATCCGACCGCGCTGCGCGAAAATGACGAGTGCGGTGTCCGGATCACGCGCGACGGCCATCCCCTGATCGGAGCGGTCGTTTCCTATCTTTCCCTCGACGGCAATCGCGAGCACGTGACGGTGACCGACGGCGAGGGCCATGCGTCGGCACGACTCGATGCCGCGGTCGTCTGGTTGGTCCGCGTCGTCGACATCGAGCCCGCGCACGATGCCGGCCACGATTGGGACACGGCCGATACGGCGATCGTCTTGGTGACGAAATGATTGGCGCCGGGGCAACGCGCCTCGTGCGTTGCCGTTGAAGCGCGGCCGCGGGTGGCCACCGGGTAAAATCACCGAATTTCCCGTGGGGGAGTCCGCGCCCGGAGCGATGGCGTCGCAAGGCATGGAGCGGGGTGGAAACCGGAGGTGGGATGGGGTGGCGGGACACGGGTCCGGTGTCGGGGTGGAAGCTGCCGCCACCCCTCCGGCGGCGGGAGGGCAAGAACTCCATTGACCGGCCCCATACTCATCGTCCGCGAGGTGGTTTAACGTCCGGAGCCCGGCCGCCAGCCCGGGAGCACAACCCATCGAGATCAACCGACAGCAGTATCGACCACCATAACGTATGAAATGTATCCGATTAATCCCCAGCCTCATTGGGGCTCTCGCGCTCGCGATCTCCGCGTTCGCGCAGACGACCGTCTCCAGTTCTTCGTACGCCCCGACGAATTTCGGTAACGTCATTCTGACCAGCACGCCGAGCAATGCCACGGGCAACAGCGGCGTCAGCAACGTCTACACGTCCTCCGGTTCCGCGTACACCTTCGGAACGGGCGGAGCACTCGTGAACCCGATGCAGTTCAACTACGTGGTGACCGGGCCCACGACCGCGACGATCTCGAGTCCGGCGAGCGGCACCGCGCACGCGTCGACGACGAATCTCGTGTTCACAGGCAAGAATACGGGCACGTACACGACCGTGGAGGGGACGAGCACGACGACCGGTCGGTTCAACCTGGCGGACATTCCCTCGGCCGCACCGATCGAAAACATCTCGTCGCGGGCGACTGTGACGCAGAACGGGTCGACGACGGTCGGCTTTGTCATCGGAGGCACGATGCCGCGACGCGTGTTGATCCGCGCGGTGGGCCCCGGCCTGGCGGCATTCGGTGTCACCGATGCCCTGAGCAAGCCGAACCTGACCGTCTATAATGGCGCGACCGCGATCGCCACCAACACCGATTGGGGCACCTTCGCCTCCATGAGCTCCGGTTCGACCGCCGGTTCCAGTGGCACGGGTTCCACGTCCGGGGTGGGTAGTTCAACCACGACCGGTTCGCTCTCAAACGGAACGATCAACGGCACGTTGCGGAACGGCTCGTCGTTCTCGGCCACGCTCGCGACCTCGGACGACTTCACGGCGACCGGTGCGTTCCCCTTGGAGACCGGGAGCAGTGATTCAGCCTTGGTGCTCACCCTTCCTCCGGGCGCGTACACGGTTGTGGTGACGAACTCCGCGTCGTCGACGACGGGAACGACCGGCGGCACGAGCAGCGGATCAACGACCAGCTCCGGAAGCATCAGCGGAACAACCAGCACGGGTTCGACCAGTGGTACCAGCACCACATCAATGGGCGGCACCAGCTCGACCAGCAGCACCAGTTCGACGAGCAGCACTGGCAGCACAGGCTCGATCACGGGAACCGGCAGCAGCTCAACGAGCAGCACCAGCTCGACGACCAGCATGGGATCGACGATTGGGACGGGCAGCACGACGGCGTTGGGTTCGAGCACAGGCTCGGCGACCGTGACGGGTGGCAACGGCTCGACTTCGGGTACGGTCACGGCCGGCACGACCAGCACCGCTGGTGAAGTCCTCGTCGAAGTTTACTTCATGCAGTAAGGTGCTTCCTACGCCTGAGCGGTTTAACTTGAGTTGGAGCCGTCGGTAGGGCGCGGCGCCTCAGCTGGTAGGGAGTCCGCTCCCAGCCATGGCGCGGAAGGGACTCCGCGCCCTACCGGCGCTAAACCGCTCTAGATTCGAGCGTCTGTGACGCTCCAGCACTCGCCGCTCCCTCCGGGGCGGCGAGTTTTTGCCGATCCGCTTGCGGATCGGCAACCCTCCGAAGCGCAACGCGCGACGGAGGGTCGGACGCGAAACGCGAAAGGCGAAACGCGAAAGGAGAAACGCGAAACGCGAAAGGCGAAAGGCGAAAGGCGAAAGGCGAAACGCGAAACGCGAAACGCGAAAGGAGAAACGCGAAACGCGAAAGGCGGAGATCGACAGGCGGCGGCTTGGTTCTTCGCGTGGCAAACACGCCACGGCACAGCGGCCGGCCCTTACGAAAACAGGTCAACCGCGGTCCGGCCCAGGAAGTCTTCCATGTAGGCGGTGGTCGCCTTGCCTTCGATGAACACGGGATCGGCCATGATCGCACGATGCAGCGGAATGGTGGTCTTGACGCCGCGGATCAGGTATTCGCTCAAGGCGCGATACGACCGTTCGAGCGCGATTTTACGAGTTGTGCCGTAGCAGATGAGCTTGCCGATCATCGAGTCGTAATACGGCGGGATGGTGTAGCCGCTGTACACGTGCGAATCGACCCGCACCCCGTGGCCGCCGGGGGCGTAATAGAGTCCGATGACACCGGGCGACGGCGCAAAATTCCGGGCCGGATCCTCGGCGTTGATGCGGCATTCAATCGCGTGCTTCTCGAATTTGACGTCACCCTGGTCGAAATCGAGCTTCTCGCCGTTCGCCACCCGGATCTGCTGTTTGATCAGGTCGATGCCCGTGACCTCCTCGGTCACAGGGTGCTCGACCTGAATCCGGGTGTTCATCTCGATGAAGTAGAAGTTGCCCTTGGCATCGACGAGGAATTCGATCGTGCCGGCGTTCTCGTACTCCGCGGCTTCAGCGGCTTTGACCGCGGCCTTGCCCATCTTCTTGCGGAGATCGGAGGTGAGGAACGGGGACGGCGATTCCTCAATCAGTTTTTGATGGCGGCGCTGGACCGAGCAGTCGCGCTCGCCCAAATGCAGCACCTTGCCATGCGAATCCGCGAGGATCTGAAACTCGATGTGACGCGGCTTCTCGATGTACTTCTCGATGTAAACGGCGCCATTGCCGAACGCCTTCTCGGCCTCGTTTCGCGCGACGTGGTACTCCTTGGCGAACGAGACATCATTGTGGGCAATGCGCATTCCGCGCCCACCGCCGCCGGCAACGGCCTTGATGATGACCGGGTACCCGATCTTCCGCGCAACCTTGATGGCATCGCCTTCCGATTCCACGGGTCCGTCCGAGCCCGGAACGATCGGAACCCCGGCTTTCTTCACCGTGTCCTTGGCGACGGATTTGTCGCCCATCATCTTGATCGACTTTGACTTGGGCCCGATGAACTTGATGTTGCACGATTCGCACTGTTCGGCGAATTTCGCGTTCTCCGACAGAAAGCCGTAGCCCGGATGGATGGCGTCAACGTCGGCGATCTCCGCGGCACTGATGATTCGGTCGGCCCGCAGATAGCTGTCCGAGCTGCGATTTCCGCCGATGCAGATCGCTTCGTCGGCCAGTTGGACGTGCAGCGACTGGACATCCGCCTCGGAGTAGACGGCGAGCGTCTTGATGCCGAGTTCGCGGCAGGCGCGGACGATCCGCAGCGCGATTTCACCGCGGTTGGCGACGAGGACTTTTTGGATCATTGATCTGGATATAAGCCGAGAGCTGAGGGCTCAGGGCCTGGAGTTCGGGCGGCGAAAGGCCGTTGCCTGGCTCCCGGCTCTGGACCCTCAGCCCGGAACTTCAAAAGTTACCCCTGCTTCACCTTGAACAGCCGCTGGCCGTATTCGACGGGCTGCCCATTTTCGACCAGGACCTCCACGACCGTACCCTTGGTCTCGGCCTGGATCTCGTTCATGATCTTCATCGCCTCGATGATGCAGACGACGGTGTTTTCGACCACTTTGCCGCCGACATCCATGAACGGCTTACTCTCGGGCGATGCGGCGCGGTAGAAGGTACCCACCATGGGGGACTTGATGTAGGTGACGCCGGCCTCCTCCTTTGGAGCGGCTGGCGCGGGGGTGACGGCCGCCGTTGGAATCGGCGGCGTCGTGTCAGCGGGGGCAAACGGCGGGTTGGAGCCTCGGGTTGTACTCACAACCGGGAGACCGTTCGTGCCGCGCCGGATCTTCAGCTTGAATCCTTCTTCCTCGACCGCGAACTCAGTCAGCTCGGAGCGCTTCATGAGCTCGATGATTTGCTTAATCTGTTTGAGGTCCAAAGACGTGCCTTGGTTGAGTTGGGACAAGTCGGTGAGGTTAGTGCAGGATTAGGGACAGGCGTTCAAAAGTATTCCATTCTCCCAATCAATCCCGGAATTTTTCCTACAATTTGCAATAGTGACAAAATCGCCCAAAAACAGAGAAAAACGGGCTAATTTTCGGGCATTTCACGCAAAAATGGCCGAAAAACCGCGAAAAACCGCGTTCGTGAATCGCGGTTGCGTGCGGTAAATTGCCAGTGCTGGGCACGAAAGTACGCGGAAACCGGTCAGCTTACCGTCACTTCGAGCCCGGAATTCGCGATTTCGAAGTCAATAAACCGCGATCGCGCGTTCGGCGGATGCTTTTCCAGCCGGTCGCGAATCCGCTGGCCAGCCTTCGAGTCGCGGGCGCAGAAGAGTATATAGCCGCCGCCGCCGGCGCCGAGGAGCTTTGCGCTGACGAGATCGGGTCCGCATTTCTCCAAAATTGATTCGATCTCGGGAGTGCTCGTGCCCGAATCGAGCTGTTTGTTGAGTTCCCACGATCGTCCGATGCATCGCCGCATGGCATCGCCGTTGTTCTGTTGGATGGCGCGGAAGAGCGTTTGGGCGTTGGCTCGAATGGCCGCCAAAGTCTGGAGGGTCTCGAATCGGCCCAGGAACATATCTTGCACGATTTCCTTCAGGATGCCTTTCGCGAGGCGGGTCATCCCGGTGTAATAGAGGAGCAGCGTCTGATTGGCGTCCGCGGGGCCGAAAAGGTGATCGGGAAGGTAGCGCACACTCGGGGTCTGGCGGGGGCCCGCGGCCGTTTCGACGAGCTTGATGCCGCGGAACAGCGCCCCGGCCTGGTCCTGCCACCCGCCGCCGGTGGTGAGGAGTTGCTCGACCCCGAGCACCCGCTGATACAGGCCGATTTCATCCCAGCCGAGGTTACACGCCCGGTTCAAGGCACCGAGGATGGTCGCCGCGAGAATCGAGGATGTGCCGAGGCCCGATCCTTTGGGGACGGCACTCAGAAGCGATATCTCCAAACCGGAGCCGAAGCGCTCGAGGGCGCGTCGCAACGAGGGAGCCGGCCGTCCGGCGGCAAACTCCGGCAGAAAACCTGCCATCGCGAGTGCGGCCTTGGGCAGGCTGAATCCGGAGCGAGGGTCACGGTAGGTCGCGAGGCCGGCAAACGACCGCACCACTTCGGTTGAACCGAGATCGATCGACCGCAGGCTGATCACGAGTTCCCGCAGGGGACGCACGAATACCTGGATCGGCGGCTGCCCGTTGAGCAGAACGGCGGCATTTAGGACCGCTCCCCCTTGCTCAAGGCAGTAAGGAGGGGTGTCTGTCCAGCCCCCGGCCAGGTCGAGGCGCACGGGGCTGCGGCCCCAGACGATTTGATCCTCTTTGAGTGCGAGGCGGGGATGGGCCTTCGACAACGGGTCCGCAGTCAGGACGCCCCGCTGGAGCCGGGTTTGCGCTCGGCGGAGGTACGATTGCTTCGCGCGACCGCGGTTGAGTTCAGCCAGGAGGACGAGCATCCGCGACTGCTGCTCCGGGTGAGGCAGGCTGGCGACGAGCGCCGGGCCGCGTCGAACCAGCCAGTCACGGAGCGAGGGCCGGGATTTGGCGTGTTCTGCGACCGCAGCGAAATCCTGACGAAAGACTCTCGCGTCACCGGTTGCTCCGCAGCTCGCAAATTCGCGTCGCAGCGTTTCCGTCTGCCCATCGGCCTGGTGCGAAAACAGGCGCTGGAAGTTCGTCAGGCGTGGAATTTCGGCGGCTGAAACGCGCCGCGCGGCCGCCATTTGCCGCGAAAGTTCGGGATCCGGCGCGGCGGCGAAGAACCAGTCGATTAGCGACTGATTGACCGCCGGCGCTCGGAGCACCGGATAGATCGGCAGCGCGAACACATCGGCGCGGGCGGATGGAAAACCGCGCCGGTCCAGCCACGACGCGGCATCCTGGCCGCAAATTGTGCCGCCGCCGCCTGCCTGTCCCCGCATCCGGTCATCGACCAGATAGGGGCGAATGATGAATTCGTGCCGACCCACGGGAACAATATCGAGGCATTGCTCCTGTCGCAGGTGAAGGGACGCGATGCCCGGCAGGGCGCCGGTGACAACGTTGAGACCGTCCAGCGTCCAGCGGATGCCCGATCCACGATCGATCCAGACGGGCAGGCTCGAGCGGTGGTCGACGTCCTCTTTCGGCGTGGCGAAGCTGAAAAGCTTCGGACGGCTCAGGTTCGACGCAGCGAGCTGCTCGAACGACTCGAGCAATTGACGCGTCGAACCGACATGGAGAAAGCGCGCTTCGTCGAGCGGAACGACGCTCGTTGCGAGCGACGCGAGGCCGAGACGTCGCAGCCGCGGGGGGATTTTCGCGGCCGCCCCAAGGGCCGCCCCGATTTCCGTGTACAGATCGAGGAACGATGGATTCCCGGTGGTGGTGGCAAAGCGTTGATCGCTGTCGCGCCACCCGCACCGGCGAAACAGGAAGCGGACCGCCGGCGCGCTGAACAGCCAAAGCCCGGTATCGACGTAAAAGTCATAACGGGCGGCGTGCCGGTAGATCTCCGCGGGGGAGGGCTTTTGCAGGAAAAACGCGATCGGTTGCTCGCGGGTGCCGCCGCCGTTGGCGGCTGCGGGCGATCGGGCGACGAAAAACACGCCGAAATGCTGCGCCACCTCGGGGGCAACGCGCATTCCCACGCCGGTGATATCGGCCTGGATGCGCGGGATCTGGAGCGGATCGAATTCCAGCCAGACGTCGCCCGAGGCGACCATGGCGACACATTGGGTGCCCGCCTCGTGCAACACCTGCCGGTAGGTCGGCACCTGGAAATCCGCCAGCACCTGGTCAAACCGCGAGGGCCCCGGACCGGTCGCCGCGGGGACCGGCAGAAGGGATTTTCCGATCGCGGCGTACGCCGGCAGCCGGCGGCTTTCGCCTCCGGCATGGAGGACGAGCCGCTGCCCGGCGCCCAGCCATTCGGAGAAGGTCGTGCTGCCCGGACAGGTTTCCCGCCACGTGGCATGGAGCAGAGCGACGGTCCCTCCGCCGGAGCCCAGTTTTGCGCCGGGCGGATCGCTCGCGACGAAGTCGGCGAGCCGACGAAGCGGAGTGCGGTTTTGGCCGCGGGGGGAGCGCAACCAGGCGTCCAACTGCGGAGGCAGCGAGACCAGGGTCTGGATCATCCCCGTGTCCTCCCGAACTATGCGCCGGCAGGCAAGGCTGTTCGCGCGCCGTCCGCCCCGCGCGGCGCTCGCGTATTCATACAACAGATACACGATGCCGGAACCGGGAAGTGCCGCTGGCGCGACAAGATGAACGACGGGATTTCTCCCCAATCACCAAATCACGACACCATCTTACCGACGTTGGGACAGCTGGTTGCGCAATCGTGACGGAAAAGTTTCAAAAAGGTCTTGAACGAGAATCGGGCTGTTACATGTTCCGCGTCCCTTCGCGACACGGCGCGCCAAAAACAACGGCGACGCGGTGCCGGGAAGGAGGCGAGAGCTTCTGTTCTTTCTGCGATTTTCTCCGAAGTTTTCCGAAAAAATTCCGGAAAAGAGATTGACGGAAAAAGGCGCGAAGTTCTTGTTCAGCCCTCCCAGCGCGAGGTCCCGTCCGAAAGACGGTGGCAGCGATGAGCGGGGCGACAAAACGAGCGTTCTTTTCACCAGATTTCTTCCGAAAGTTTTTTAGAAAAAGGTTCGGAAAAAGGATTGACGGAAGGTTGAACGAAGCTCTTCTTCGACCCTCCCAGCACGAGGACTCGACCGACGGTCGGGCCTGACGATGATGGGGGCGGCAAGGCAGCGGTTCTTTCCTCAAACTTTTTTCGAATTGTTCGGAAAAAGAGATTGACGGTGAGAGCGGCGAAGTTCTTGTTGGAAACCTTTCCCCTAATCGGGAAGCTCTTTGAAATTTACTTTGTGCGATTGATTGGGACCCCCAATCAAAACTTAAAAAACGATCCCGACACCTCGTCGGGATCACACTAGTAGTTCAGAATCACTAGGATTCGAACTCTTCTTTTCGGAGAGTTTGATCCTGGCTCAGAATGAACGCTGGCGGCGTGGTTAAGACATGCAAGTCGAACGGGACTTCCTGAAGGGCAACCGGATGGAAGTTCAGTGGCGAACGGGTGCGTAACACGTGAACAATCTACCTCGAAGTGGGGAATAGCTCGGCGAAAGCCGAATTAATACCGCATGTGGTCAGTTCCTGCATGGGAGCTGTACTAAAGTCAGGGACCGCAAGGCCTGACGCTTTGAGAGGAGTTCGCGGCCTATCAGCTAGTTGGCGAGGTAACGGCTCACCAAGGCTAAGACGGGTAGCTGGTCTGAGAGGATGATCAGCCACACTGGAACTGAGACACGGTCCAGACACCTACGGGTGGCAGCAGTTTCG
>DASZYH010000289.1:0-6872 GCA_035545515.1 Opitutaceae bacterium | reverse complement strand
CTGAAACCGTTCCGGCAAACGCAACAAACGATTTGGCATACGTTCGCTGTCAGATACTGCCGGCAGCGTAGACGGTCCAGATAGATTCATCGGCACCGTCCGCCATACCGCCGCAGTGCGCCGGCGACTGTCCGTTTGTGGAAAGGAATGCTTCCCGTGGGAGTTCGGCCGCCGGTCCGACTCAGGGACGATGGCGTGCCCTCCGTAATCTCAACTGCTTGCGGCTGAGCGAAGGATGGTGGACCAGATCGGGATCAAACCGACGACCTCATCGTTGCGAACGATGCGCTCTATCAACTGAGCTACTGGCCCGAGAGGAGCTGACGTAATTGGGAAATCCCCGTGCGCAAGTAAACACCTATTTTTCGAGTCGCGGCAGATTCACTCTTCAGCGGGTGCCGGATGAGCGCCGCTTCTGGCTGTTGTACCTGTTGTCCAAGGACATCAAAACGCCGTTTCCCGCTGGAGATCGCATCCACGGCCGCGGCGAACCGACTTGGGCGTTGCGGGCGACGCTATGGCTTTCAAGCCTGCCGTCCGCCGCCCATGACGCCCCACGAAAAAGCCATCAACGCCGTCAATGCCCGGATCGAGCGGCTCCAGGCCGCCTTGCGCGAGGCCAGCGTCGATACGGCGCAACGCTTCCTCCTCCAGTCGATTGTCGCCACGGTCGGGGCAGCGGAGGCATTGAACGACTTAGCGGCCGCGGTCGGCGAGTACGCCCGGCGGCGCCATGCCGAGGTCAAGCAGACCACCGGCACATTCGCCGCGCAGCACGCCGAGTCGCTGAAGTCCGGCCAGGAACTGCTGGAAAAGCTGAAGGCGAGTCCCACCGATCGCTCGATTCGGAAGGAAATCGAACGCGCGCAGAGCAGCATGGCCGCCGCCCAGAAAGCCGTTCGCCGTGCTTCGAACGCGCTTCGTCGGGAACTTGCCCCAGGCCTCGCCCTCGTCGATGCGATGGCGGTCAGCGTCCGGCGGTTCAGCGAGGCGGAGCAGACCGATGCCCTGAAACGCGTGATCAAGTCGGTCGTGGCTCAGACGCGTGATTTCTTTGCGTCGCAGCCCGGCGTTTCGTCGAAGGGCGTCATCGATGCCGCGGCGTGGGAGAAAACGGCCGTGGCGGAAATCAACCAGTCGGCGGGCTTTCACGATGCCTATGCCCGCACCGGTCACCAGGTGATCGTGGCGCTGGAGCTGATGACGCTTGCCGCGTCGGAATCACCGCCGCAGTCGGCTGAGGAGGCAACCCGGCGCGCGCATGAAGCGGTCGCCGCGCGGCTCACCGCGCTGACCGCCCGGCTGGCGGCGAACTGACGGCCGGAGCGGCCCAGGCGTAACCGAGCGCCGAGGGTGGCCGCGCTATTCGGCCGGAAACTCGAAGGGCATCTTCACGGACGCCGCCACCGGCCGGCCGCTCACGACCTTGGGCAAAAACCGCCACTGCCGGATCGCCGCGAGCGACGCGTCGCCGAAGGCCGGGTCCGTGGCGCTCGCCACGACCGGATCAATGACGCGCCCGTTCGGACTGACCTCGAACGACAAAACCGCCTTTCCGCCGACATGCTTTCCGCGCAGCTTGCGGGGGTATTCAGGAGAGGGGCCGAGAAACGGCTGCGGCTCGGCGTTGGTCACGCCCGCGATTCGGGTGCGCACCATTTTGTCGAGCGATCGCTCGATCCGGTCGAACGGCATGAGCGAATGGAACACCTCGCGACCGTCGGAATAGAGGTGGAGTTTGTATTTGCCGGCCCCGATTGGCACCGAAAGCGGCAACCGCAGGTCGACGGTCTGCGATTCATTGGGCACGAGATCGTCGAGCCCCCAGACGAAATAGATCTTTCCGGCCTCTTCGCTCGAAAGGTCGAGCAGCAGGAACACGTGCGTGAGCGGGTAGGGCGAGACGAAATCGGCGTGAAACTTGAACGCGTTGTTGATTCGCGTCCCCTGGGCATTCAGCGCGCTGGAGCCGGCGCGGATGTTTCGCACCGAGATGAAGAACGGCGCATATTCGGAAACCGGTTTGAGCGCCAGCTTGGTGCCGCGGGGAAAGACCATCTTGTCGCCGTCGGCAATCAGCGGCTGGCGATGATACGCGGCGCGCACGGGGGAGAAGGTGTCGCCGTTCTCCGCGTAGAGCACGCTTTGCGCCGCGACCGGCGAGGTCACCGCGAGCAGGAGCAGCGCGACGGAAAGAAGACCCGGGGCTGGCGGACGAGAAAGCACGGGATACGCCTATAGCAACGCTCACATATCACAATGTTATTGAGAATCGTGAAGAAGCCTGTCGGTTGGGCGAGGCGCCTTGCCGGGCCGCGACCTACCGAGGACGGTTCGCCCGACCCAATAGATCTGTTCGTCAGTTTATCGGCCGAGCAGCAATAAATGGAATCGGTGTTCCAGCCGCCGGCCGTGCAGCTCGTGTCCGGCGGCTGCCGCGTGCCGGAATGGTGCGGTCGACCAAGTTCGCACGTCTGCGATCATCCCGGGTTGGCGAAGCCGATCCTTGCATCGGGCGGTGGCGACTGCGCCCTTCCTCCGTCTCGTCCGGGACGCCGGTCTCCATCGAAGCGACGTCGTCAAACCGGAGCGGGGGTGCGTCGCCCGTCCGCGACACGGACCAGAGTCGACCGAGTGCACGCCTGGCGGCGGAAACCGCACGGATGTGGCATTTGGGTGACGGATGCGTAACCACTTGGTGGGCAGCGGCACATGGCGCTGGTTTCTTGGCGCTCGTTTTGCTAGAGTGCGTGTTGATTTCGGGGTTTTGCCAGACCTCAACACGACCATGACCGCGATGAAAAAGACCACTACCAAATCCAGCAAGTCGCCCGCCCCAGCGATTTCTTCCAACAAGCCGGCGAAAAAGAAGATTTCGTCCGCTTCGACTCCGCCCGCTCCGCTCGTGGCGCCCGCCGCGCCCGTGCCGGTCGCCCCTCAGGTGGCGCCCGCGGTGAAAGCCGGCTCCGTTCCCGTGCAGACCAAAATCATTGCCCGGATCGATGTGGGATTCGGCAATGCGCTCTACGTTCGCGGCGACGGGCCGAGCCTGACGTGGAACCAGGGGGTTCCGATGACGTGCGTCGCGAGCGACCAGTGGGAACTCGTGCTCGGCGAGTCGTCGGGTGCGATTTCGTTCAAGGTCCTCCTGAACGACACGACCTGGTGCACCGGTGCCGACAGCACGGTGGCGTCAGGCGCCACGGTGACCGTCACGCCCGAGTTCGTCTGACGAGTCCGCTTGCGTCGGCGACTCCGGCGCGTCCGGGTTGATGGCGAGCATCCGGCCGCGGATGAGCGCCATGCCCGCGTCGCGGTCCGCGAATTGCTCGGCCGTCACCAGTTCGCACCGGAGCCGGACGCGCGAGAACGGCTTCGGCAGGCAGAACCGGTCCCAGCTTTTGCGCAGCCGCCAGGCTGAGCTGAACTCGCCCCCGATCAACAGCAGCGGGGCGCCGGTTCGGCGCGGCACGATGACGACGCCGGGCTTCAACTCATAGCACGGTCCCCGCGGGCCATCCGGCGTGATGCCGATGTCGTGACCGCCGCGCAGCGCCTCCACCAGCGCCGTCGCCGCCTCGCGTCCCAACCGGCTGCTCGATCCGCGCGCCGCCCGCATGCCCACGAGCGAGAAGAACGCCGTCAGCCACGCGCCGTCGCCGCTCGCGCTGATCAGGGCGACAAGCGGGCGTCCGCTGCGGTAGCGGCGGAAAATCTCCGGCGTCAGGAACAGCCGGTTGTGCCACACCACGAACGCGACCGGGACATCGCGCTTCGTCACATTTTGCAGGTCTTCCGGTGCGACCTCGAACCGCAGGGTCATGCCCCAGACCTTCAGCAACATCGCCGCCGGCCAGAGGACCACCCGCCGCCAGCCGGAGATCTCGTGCACGAGCCCGGCGGGCCGCGTGGTCGCGGTCGCGCCTTCGGCGGACGGTGCGGAGTCTGGAGGATTCAAGGAACGCCCAAGCTCCCACGAAACGGGGGCTGCCGCCAAGCGTGAAGCACGGGCGGGCGGGGCCGCGCTGCGGAACGTCGGGTCGGGCGGCGGGCGCTTTCTGCCGTGCGTTCCCGCGCCGGCCGGGCCAACGTTCGCGCCGCTTGGACCATCCGCCCCCTTCCCCGACCTCACCCGCGTCGCCGGCTGCAGCGGTCTTCCCGCCGTGTCCGCACTTGCCGACGGCTCGCCCCGGACTCGACTGGCGCGCCCTGAACGCGCATCGCTCGGCGGCCCGCGGTCCCGAGTTCTATTTCGCGTGCCTGGAGTACGGTCAGACGCTCTGGCAGCGGACGCTCGCCGCCCGCGCTCTGCTCTGCCTGGACCGTGCACTGGGAGCCGAGTTGACCGGGTCGGAGCCGATCCTGCGGGACTGGCCGTTGCCGTACGCCGGCATCGCCTGGGTGATCGGGCGCACCCCGCCGGATATTTTTGTCGGGAATCCGCGCGTGCACTTCCAGCATTATGCCGACCGGATGAACGCCCCCCGGCGCGCCCAACGGCAGGCGAGGGCATGGGCATGCTGGGCGCTCGCGCGCGCCGTGCGGCCGGAGCTGCCGGGCGACCCACGTCACCAGGTTCACGAACCTTCGATCGACGAGATCGCCGCGATGCTCGATGCTCACGGACATCCCGGCGAACGGGAGTTGTGGAAAACCGTGCTGCAGTCCGTACAAACGCGGTCCAAGGGGCACGCCGGATCGGTGTAGGGCGGGGTCGCCTGACCCGTCGGATGACGCGTCGAAGCGGTGAATGCGAAAAGGCGGGGTCCGGCGACCCCGCCGTGCTCTAGCCTCGCATGGTGGAACGCGATGTCCTCATCGCGTTGTTTTGGGAGGAGCCTTTTTCCTGTGGGCGCGGTGAGGTCACCGCGCCCAAATCGAATCAAACGGCACGGAAGTGACCCTCCTTCGCCCAAGCGCTACGGAGGGCAGGCTCTGCGCCCTGCCGGCGGCTATCGCTCAAGTTACCCTGCCCTAGGCCTGGACGGTCGTGGTCGCGGAACCGGAGAGGGCCCGGTCGACCGAGGCCTTGCCGGCGCCGTAGATCAGGACGATCAGGGCGAGGCCGATCGCCAGGATGTGATACTCGTAGCCTTCACCTTTCTGATTGCCGGCCCAGTTGATGAAGAAGCCGTTTGCACGGTGCACCATGGCGACGGCCACGATCATGTTGGTCGCGATGCCCAGCGCCGCGATCCGGCTGAGGAATCCGAAGATCAGCCCGAGCGATCCGAGGAACTCGGCGAGGATTGCGAGCACGGCAAACACCGCGGGAATGTGCATGGCGCCGGTGAAGAAGTGCATCGTGCCGCTGAAGCCGTAGCCGCCGAACCAGCCGAGCACTTTTTGGGCGCCGTGCGGGAACATGACGATGCCGAGGGCGAGACGGGCGATCAGCATCGCGCCGCTGTCGTTGGTCCGGAGGAGGGAATGGAGTGATTTCATGGTTGGGAGGGAGGGATGGGGGAGGAAAACGCGGGTGATACGATGGACCGAATTGGCCTCGTGCGCTATTGGAGGTCGAAGACGAGGACCTGCGCCGGTTTTCCGGCGGCAATGGTCAGCGAGGTTGCCGATGTGAACGCGGCGGCATCTCCGCTCCGCAGCGTCTCTCCGTTCAGCGTGACCTCGCCTTCGGCGACGTGGACCCACGCGCCGCGGCCGGCCGCCACGGTGTGGCTGGCGCTCTGGCCGGCTTCGAACTTTCCAATCCAGAGATCCGCGTCCTGGTTGATGGCAATCGAGCCGCCGCGACCGGTCTTGCTCGTCACCAGATGCAGGGCGCCGGGCGGCGTGCCGGTGAACGACTTTTCCGCGTAGTGCGGCGTCGCGCCGCGACGGTCCGGCTGGATCCAGATCTGGAGGAGGTGCACCGACTCGTCCTTGGCCGGGTTGAACTCGCTGTGGCGCACCCCCGTGCCGGCGGACATGTACTGGACGTCGCCCGCCTTGATCACGCGGCCGTTGCCCATCGAGTCGCGGTGCTCGAGGGCCCCGCTCAGCACATAGGTGATGATCTCCATGTCGCGGTGCGGGTGCATCCCGAAACCGCCGCTGGGCATCACGAGATCGTCGTTGATCACGCGCAGGCTGCGGAAGCCCATCCACGCCGGATCGTGGTAATCCGCGAAGCTGAACGTGTGGTAGGTGTCGAGCCAGCCATGGTTGGCGTGGCCCCGTTCTTCGGCTCGTCGAATCGTCATCATGCGATCACTGTACCATGGCCGGGGCGAAATCCGGAAAGACCAAGTTCCTTGCCTCACCATGCCTGAAAGGCATGCTCCGCCGGAATGGAATTGCGTCACCTTCGCTACTTCGTGGCCGTGGCCGAGGCGGAGAACGTCTCGCGCGCGGCGCTCCGCCTCCACGTGTCGCAGCCCGCGCTCAGCCGCCAGATCCGGGACCTCGAGGAGGAACTCGGTTTTGCCCTGTTCATGCGCAGCGCGAAATCCGTCCGGCTCAGCGACGCCGGCCGCGCTTTCCTGGCCGAGACGCGCGCGGTGCTGCAACGCACCGCCGAGGCGGTCGAGGCGGCGCGGGCGGTCGCGACCGGGCGGCGCGGCGAACTCCACGTCGGTTACGCCCCGACGCCGACGGCGCGACTCCTGCCGGCGGCGCTGCGGGCGTTCCAGGCGGCGCAACCCGAGGTGCGGGTGAAACTGCACGACCTCTCGACCGAGGAGATGCTGGCGGGCCTGCGCTCGGCCGAGCTGCAAATCGCGTTCCTCGTCGAGCCGACGCGGGCGATGCTCCGCGGTCTCGTCTTCACGGCGTTGCTCCGGGACCCGGTGCGTCTCGCCGTGGCGCCTTCCCATCCGCTGGCGCGCCACCGGTCCGTTGCCGTGGCCCGCGTCGTCGCCGAGCCGCTGCTG
>DASZYH010000288.1:0-9657 GCA_035545515.1 Opitutaceae bacterium | reverse complement strand
GCCCTCGCGCAACGCCCGCTCCCGTTCGACACGTGCGGCCTTGATCGCCGCCGACCAGGCCGACGTTCCGGGAGCGGCGTTCACCGCTGGCGGCCGCGCCAGGTCAGCCGGCACGTCCGCAGCACGAGTGAATGCGGTGTCGCTTTTACCCGCGGTCGGTTTGGCATTCGCGCCTCGGCTGCCGCGTCCTGCACCCAACACCAACAACACCACGGTGATCACGGCGTTGGTCACGAGAGCGAATCGAAGCGTCTTGGGATTCATGGCCGACTCCTGTCGTGAGGGGGGACCGAGCGACGCGCGGCCTCCAAGTCCTCGTACTCCTGCAACACGCGCATCTGTTCGGCCGACAAAATCGAAGGCGCGACCCGCTTCAGGGCCTCATCCGGAGACGTTCTGTTCGACCGAGCGTCATGGTAGATCGCCGCCAGCCGAAGTTTCTGCCCGAGTGAGAGCGGAACGCCCTCGAATTCGGCCGTTCCGCCAAGCTGTATTTCCACCGCGTCGAGGTCGTGCGCGAGATTGACCAGCATCAGCGCGTTAGGATACGCGGGACCAAATGCCGCCGCGATGGCCGCGTCGGATCTTGCCTCGGCCTCCGCGTTGAATCGGTTCCACGCGTCGCTTCCCGGGACAACCCCCTGTGCCAGCAGCGCAGCTCGGGCGTCATGTTGACCAGCCTCACGCTGACACAGCAGATCGAGGACCCGGCGGCGCGTGTCGGCCGGCAGGTTCGGCATTGTCGCGAACAAGTAATTGTAGAGCCGAATCACTTCCATCCGAACGCTGAGGCGGTGTTGGGCTTCGCGCGACGGTACTCCCACGTTTGCGGCGTCACGCCGCAGCATCGCCGCCAGGTTGGATGGCGAGGTGTTAGCCGGAACGTCCACGCCTTGCCCGGATGGAGCGTCCGCCGCCGGTGGAGACAAATTCAGCCGAGTCGCTGGCGGCACCAAATTTAGCACCGCCGGAGGCACCGAGTTCGTCGATCGGAACCACAGCAACGCGGCAATTCCTGCAAGATTCGCCATGCTCCATATCCAGACGACCCGCCGCATGGGTAACCGATATAAAGCCATCCTCACCGAGAAAATGAAAAAAATCCTGGGCAGTGAAAGTGGTTTGACCGAGGCGAAGCCTCGTTGCACCGTCGGCGGTCCGTTCCAGTCCATTCCGTCTCGACCGCCCCCGCGGGAGCCATTCCATCCATGAAAACCAGTCTTGCCATGCGAGCATCGCTCGCCCTCTCCATTGGCATCGGCCTGTTCGGCAGGGGCAGGTCATGGCGGAGAACGCCGGGCTGTCCGGTTTGATCGAGGCCCTCGTGACCCAGGTCATGAACAAGCTCACGGATCAGGCGCACATCGTCGCGGCCATGGCCTCGTGGCAACTCGTGGCGCCCCAGCGCCCTGCTGGCCAGGGCCTGCTGAAGGGTCCCCGTCATCCGGAATACGGCAAGGACTAGCGTCACCGGTCATGAGCGCCGGCTCCCCGATCCAACCGAAGCGGTTCATCGCGGGTTGGGGAGTTCTGGCGGCATTGGTCGCGACCCTCGGATGGCTCGGCTGGCGCTGCGCACGTGATCCACGGCTGGCATTCCTGGCGCCGCATGCGTCGGCCGCCTGGATCAGCTATCCGCGGCCGGCGAATTTCGACGGCCGAACTGCCACGACGCTGGCCACGGAATTTCGACGGGATTTCAACCTGCCGGCCGCACCTCGTCTCGCCACGGTGACGTTTCGCGCGTTCAAGCGCGCGACGGTGATCGTCAACGGAACGACCGTTGCACGCTGGACCGACGCCCGGGACAACTGGAAAGCGCCCCAAACTTTCGCGATCACCCCGCTCGTCCGCCCGGGCCGCAATAATATCAGCATCACGGTCGAGAATGCCGCGGGCCCACCGGTGCTCTGGGCCCGCCTCGACGCCGGCGAAGTCCGGGTCGCCACCGACGAGCACTGGGAGGCGTCGTGCGCCGGCGCAACCTGGCGTCCCGCTCGTCCGGCGGACGCGGCCCTGCCGCAGGCGCGCGACGGAACTGACCAATCGTTCAGCGATGCGTCCCTCGCCTGGCGGCAGCGGTGGCCAACGGTGCTGTTCGCCGGCATGATCTCGCTCGGCGTCCTCGCCGTGTGGTCGTGGTGGAGCAGGAGGTCGTCCTCCCTGCAACTTTCCGGCCGCCCCTCACGACTCCGCGAACCCGCGGTCGTTATGCTCGGGATTGTAGTCGCGGTCTGGATCGCCCTGGCCGCGCACAATCACCACCTGTTGCCGCGGGTGCTGGGTTTCGACGCTCCCGCCCACCTCGACTACATCCGCTACATCATGGAACGGCGGACGCTGCCGCTCGCACACGAGGGGGCGGTCATGTACAACCCGCCGCTTTATTATGCGCTCGGTGCGGGGATCCTGTCGCTGCTTTCGCTTCAGGTCACCGATCCCGCCGCCGCCGACATTTTACGGGCACTGGCGCTCGCCGGCGGCATTGGCCAGCTCCTGCTGATTGCCGCGAGCCTGCGGCTGCTGCTGCCCGAACGGCGGGGTGTGCAGGCGATCGGGATCCTCTTCGCCGCCGCTCTTCCGGCGCACCTCTATCTGAGCGCATATGTCACGAATGAATGGCTCGTGGCGTTGCTGGGAACCGCGACAATCTACCTGACCCTGCGGGCACTGCGCACGAGCCGGATATCGATGAGTCTGGGTACGGCGATCGGCGGCTGTCTCGGACTCGCGCTGTTGACCAAAGTGACCGCGCTCCTGCTCGCGCCTTTCGTTGTAGGTGCGCTCGCGATGAAACTCTGCCGCGAGGAACGACGCACCAGGCGGGAACGGCTGGCCCCGTTGATCGCCCTTGTGCTCGCCTGCCTGGCGGTCTGCGGCTGGCAGTACGGCCGCGTGTGGCTCCATTTCGGCCGGCCGCTTGTCGGCGTGTGGGATCCGGATTCGGGCTTCAAGTGGTGGCAGGATCCGGGTTACGCCACGGTTTCGACCTTTTGGCGATTCGGAGCGGCGCTGTTTCATCCGGCGTTCAGCGCCCGAAACGGATTCTGGGACGGAATTTACTCGACCCTTTGGGGCGACGGGCTGTGCGGCGGCCGCGCCACTGGCGATTACCGCCCGCCATGGGATTACGCGCTGATGGCCGTCGCGGGGTGGATTGCGCTCGTCCTGAGTGCACTGATGGTCGCGGGCGCCGTTCGCCTGCTCTGGCGTTTCCTGCGGCAGCCCACACCCGAGCACCTCATGGTTGTGGGCGTGGGATATGGCTTCGGACTCGCACTGCTCGTCATGAACCTGAAGGTTCCGTGCTTCGGCGAAGCGAAGGCGTTCTACGGACTCGTCGCTCTCCTGCCGGCATGCACCTTTGTTGCCGAAGGCTTCATCTGGGTGGGGTCCACGCGGCCGAGCTGGCCGCTCGCGTCCGTCGTCGGCACCTGGGCGATCCTGAGTCTCGCCACGTACTGGGTGGCGCCGGCCGGCCGGCAAACGCACCTCGTTCTTGGCGTCGAGGAGCAGCAGGCCGCGCACTGGGACCGGGCCGCCTCTCATTTTCGTGCCGCGCTGCGGGACGATCCGCGCGATCCCCTTGCGCGCGGGCAGCTCGCGACGTGCCTGGAGGCACTGCAACGCCCTGGTGAGGCCCGGTCCGAGATCGCGCGGAATGTCGCCGCCCATCCTGACGATGCGCTTTGTCACGTGCAGTCGGCGGTTGCGGCCGCCGCGACCGGCGACTGGGTTGGAGCGGACGCGCACATCGATCGTGCCGTGGCGCTGGCCCCGGACTGCGCGCCCGCGCGCACGCTGCGTCTGCAAATTCTCCGGCGGCAAAACCGCCGACCCGAACTGGTCGCCGCCTGTCGTGAAAGCCTCCGCCTCGACCCGGCGAACGGTGATGTTCATTTTGCCCTCGGTCAGGCGCTGCTCGGTGCCACGGGGAGCGAAGCGGAGGCAAAGGACCATCTTCGCCTGGCCGCGGAGCTGCTGCCCCGATCGCCCGCCGCGCTGACCTCGATTGCCTGGATATTTGCCACGCACCCCGACACGGCGGTCCGGGACGGCGACCGAGCCACCGGGTATGCCGAAACCGCGTGCGAACTGACGCACCGCCAGTCCGTCATGCCGCTGCTGGTGCTGGCCGCCGCCCACGCCGAAGCCGGCCGCTTCGATCGGGCGGTCGAGGCCGCCCAACTCGCTCACTCGGTTGCCAACCAATCGGGCCAGAACGAACTAGCCGGCCAATGCGCGCAATTCGCCAGCCTTTACCGCGCACGGCGTCCCTTCCGACAACCGTCGCCCGGTCGGTAGCGGTCCGTTTCGGCGGTGACGAGTGATTTAGCTTTGTTCCGCCGCCGGGACGGAGTTGAAGTGCAGCATGCGCCCCCGTGTGGTGTCCGTGCTCCGCTGGCTCCTGCTGACGATCGCGATCGTGCTCCTCGTGGCCGGACTCTTCACGGCTTTCCCCGCGCCAGCGGGACTGAACTGGGAGTACCGGGTCCTGATCGCGGGCGTCGTCGGAGAAAAAGGCTACCGGTTTCTCGTCCTTCCCATCCTGCTCGCGATCGCGGGCCTGGCGTTGCCGGATCGTTCCAGTCGCGTGTCGATTGCAACCTTCGGCTGTGCGGTGGCCGCGCTGACGCTCGGCTGCAAGCCGATGCTGCAGGCGTGGGCACTCGGTCAGGTGCTACCGGAGCGCCTCGCATCCAGCTTCGGTCCGGGCGACGCGCAACGCGCGCCCTTTTCCTTCCGGACCCTGTACGCGCCCCTGCCCCCGCCGGTGCCATCTTTCGACGGGACGTACCGAGCTGGTCGCGGCCTGGAATTTCTCCGCGCCGTTGGGCGTTCGCCGGCACCCTGCGTGATCTCGCTGCACGGCGGCGGGTGGTTCGGGAAGGGATTCCATGACCGGCGCCCCTTCAACCAGTGGCTCGCCCGGCATGGGTATGCCGTGGCCGCGATAGCGTACAGCGTGCTGCCGGACGCGCGCTGGCCTGAGCCGCGTGATGACGTGATGGCGGCGATCACAATGCTCCGCGCCCATGCGACGGAACTCGGGATCGACCCAAGCCAGATCATCCTCCTGGGGCGCTCTGCCGGAGCCCAACTGGCCCTGGCCACGGCCTTCGCGGCACATGATCCCGGAATCAAAGGCGTGATCGCGTTTTATCCGCCAACTGATCTCCGCGCACTCTGGCAATCGGCCCCGGCCAATGACCGGATCAACGGCTACACCGCCCGGCAGATTCTCGAGCTGATGTTTGGCGGAACGCCCGACAAGGCTCCCGCCAGCTACGACAGCGGAAGCGCGCTGGTCCTCGCCGATCGGCAGAGTCCGCCCACCCTGCTGATTCATGGGGCACTGGATTCGCTCGTGCCCCTGGCGCAAAGCGACGAGTTGGCCGCGAAGCTCACGTTGCTGCACCGCCCGAACGAACTCGTCGTCATTCCGTGGGCATCACACGGATTCGACACCGTGAATTTCGACGGGCCGGGCGGTCAGATTTCCACGTATGCGGTGGCGCAGTTTCTGTCCGCGGTGACACGCCAACGGCCCTAAGCGACTGCGACGCGAGGACTGCCGGAGCAATCAGGCGCGGGGGCTTACCTCGGCACCTAACCGTCCCGTTACGAATAATGGCCCGCGCCGGGAGGCGTTTCGTGCTTCTCTCTGCCCATCGCAAGCCACCCGGCGCCCACGAACCCATCCGACCAGAACTTCCCCGCCATGCACCTTTCCCCCGCCCCGTTCAATCCCGTCGATCTGCTCCGTGACGAAAGCTCCCACGTTCGCCACCTGCGCGAGCAGCTTCGGGCATGTCAGCGGCGGCTCGGGACGGCGGATGAGTTGTGGGACGACTTCGACCGGGCCCGCCGCCTCGCCCATGAGATCAACAACTGGCTGACAATCGAGTATTTGCAGGCGCAACTCGCGTCCGGCTCGGGCGAAACACACTTTCTGCCGCATGCGGCGGAGCTGATGGTCGCCTGAAAGCCCTTCTCAACCTGAACGAAGCGTGGATCGGCATGATCGCCGCCCACATTCGCTCCCGCGACGGTTCGTCCGTGCGGCACAGGTGGCGCGCACCAGGATGATCGGCTGTTGGTTGATCGCGGATGCCAGGAATCGCGGGGCCCCGGGCCAAAATCACGCGAAATTTCTTCGGCCAATCGCACCCATTACGCGGGCTATGTCTGACTGACATTTAAAAGATCCTATGTGCGCGGCAGTTCCAAAATAAAACGGGCGTCCCGAAGTGACCAACCCGCTGCGAGTCCGCTCCGAATTCGCAGTTGCGGCCGCACTCCCTGAACCAATTCTGGTTTACGCGCTTCGCCGGTGAGCCGATATCCCGTCGAGCCCACCTTGTTCCCGCACCTGCCATGGATCGCCTGATCGCCGTTTTTGTCGACCGCTTCGATGCGGTGTATCGCGATCGCACCTATTTCACCGCCCTGAAGGCGAGACTGCTGGCCGTTTTCTCGGCGTTGGTGCTCGTCTTCATCCCCCTGAACATTGCCTCCATCGTCTGGCTGAATGCGCCGACACTCCCGTTTCGGGTCGCGTTCAACCTCGTCGCGTTTGCGAGCGCCCTCTCCGCGCTGGCAATGATCTGGCGGGGGCGACTGGAGCTTGCGGGCGACATGTTCGTGGTGCCGATCCTGCTCGTGTCCCACCTCGCCGGGCTGCTGCTGCCCGCATCCGGCGTCCCGCACCCTCTGAACGCTGCGATCCAGCTCTTCGTCGTCGACGTCATCTGCCTGTTCATCGCTCTGATCTTCGCTCGCCGATCGGTGGCAATCGGCACGCTGGCGCTCGCGATCGGCGGGAACGTCGCGTTCTACATCCGGTTTCTCGCCGGCACGTCGCCCGGCAATCCCCTCCGCGATCCCGGCGAGATGTTGCTCCGGAACAGCACGCTCACGCTCGGTTTCACGTTTCTCCTCGGCACCGCCCTGATCGAGATGATCAACGCGACGCAACGCCGGAGCGAGCAGTCACTGCGCGAGTCGAAGCGGACCAATGAAAACCTGGAGCGCATCGTGTCGGAACGAACGAAGGAACTCGAACGCGCGACGCAACGTGCCGAGGCGGCGTCACGCGCCAAGAGCGAATTCCTCGCCAACATGAGCCACGAGATCCGGACGCCGCTGAACGGGATCATCGGCTCCGCGGACCTCCTGTTGCAGAACCGAAAACTCGCCGTCGAGGATGCCGAACACGCCCGCGTGATCGTGGAATCGGGCGATCTCCTCGTCCGGCTGCTTGGCGATATTCTCGACTTTTCAAAAATCGAAGCCGGAAAACTGGTGCTGGAGAGCACGCCGTTCGACCTCGCGTCCATGGTCAACGACACGGTGGCCCTGGTCCGCGCCCGCGCTCCGGCGACCGCTGTGACCGTGACCGCTTCCACGTCCGGTTTGCCGGCGCTCGTCGAGGGCGACAGCTATCGCGTGCGCCAGGTGCTCTTCAATCTGCTGTCCAACGGGGTGAAATTCACGCCGCCGGGCGGGAAGGTCCACGTCAGCGTGGCGTGCCCGGCTTCGGAGAACGGCCAGTATCAGGTCCGTTTCGAAGTCAGCGACAATGGAATCGGGATGGATGCCGAGACGAAAAGCCGCGTGTTCGAGCGGTTCACCCAGGCGGATTCCTCGACCACCCGCCGCTATGGCGGAACGGGACTCGGATTGCCGATCAGCGCCCGACTGGTGGCGTTGATGGGAGGCCATCTGGAGGTGCAGAGCACCCCGGGTTCCGGCTCCGCTTTCCATTTTACCGTGCCCCTGAAGGTCGTGCCTGGTGTGGTCGAGAAAACGGATAATCCGTCGGCGGCCGTCGTGCCGCTCGAACTCCGCGTGCTCGTGGCGGAGGACAACGAGGTGAATCGCAAGTTGATCGTCACGCAGCTTTCCCGGCTGAAATGTGCGTATACCGCCGTGGGAGATGGTACGGCCGCGCTGGACGCGCTCGACCACGAAGGCCTTCCCGACGTGATCCTGATGGACTGTCACATGCCCAATCTGGACGGCTGGGCGACGACACGCCAGATCCGGGCCTGGGCCGGGGATGGGAACGCGCAGCGTCAAAAAGCCGCCGCGATCCCGATTGTGGCCCTGACCGCCGCCGCGCTGCCGGAAGAACGCACCCGCTGCATCGAGGCGGGCATGGATGGGTTCCTGGCCAAACCGGTGAAACTCGCGGAACTCGAAAAGGTGCTGCGACCGTACAGCCGGACCGCGACCGGCGCGGGGCGGCCCTCGAGCGCAGTTGTGGCCTAGCTAGGGCGCCACGACAACCCGGCCGCCGCGCAGCGGTGACTCCGGGCATCCCCGGTTCGGCGCGCAGTTTCGGCACCCTTGCCGGGCCGGCGGCCGTGGAAACGTTGTCCCAGAGAATCGCACGCAACGGCTGAGCGGCGCCCATGGCGGCAGGCGGCGGACGTTGGCGGCGCGACCAGACGACTGACGAGGGGATTCAACCGGCGCGAAAATCTTTACGTCTCGGCGTTCGGAAATACGGTCGCCGGATGCTGATCACGCTGGAGGAACTGCAGGAGCGACTCGCTCGCCGCGACTGCGTCGTGTTCGACTGCCGGCACGACCTCGTCGAACCGCAGCGCGGTCGGGCGGCGTATCACGCCGGGCACCTCCCGGGCGCGCACTTCGCTTCGGTTGACAACGATCTTTCCGGCGAACGCACCGGGCGCAACGGCCGGCACCCGCTGCCGGAGGCCATCGAATTCGCGGCCTTCCTGAACCGGCACGGCGTCACCCCGGCGACTCCGATCGTGGCCTATGATGATGCGGGCGGCTCCTATGCCGCGCGGCTGTGGTGGCTGGCGCGTTGGATCGGGCTGACGCACGTCGCGGTGCTCGATGGCGGATGGAAGAAATGGCTCGCGGAAGGACGACCTGTCACGACCGAGGCACCGGCCCAGCCGAACCATGGCTGCGTGGTGGCACAGCCGGCGGGTCGCATGGTGCAAACGGCGGCGGACGTGCTCGCCGCGACTCGCGAACGGACCTGCCTCGTCGTTGATGCCCGCGCCCCGGAGCGTTTTCGGGGCGAAGTGGAACCGATCGATCGCGTGGGCGGGCACATTCCGACCGCCGTGAACCGGTGCTATCGCGACAACCTGAATCCCGACCAGACGCTTCGTCCGGCGGAGGATTTGCGGCGGGAGTTCAAAGCGCTGCTCGGAAATTGGAAGCCGGCCGACGTCGTACATCAATGCGGCTCAGGCATCACGGCCTGCGTCAACCTGCTGGCGATGGAAGTGGCCGGCCTTGTTGGCTCTCGTCTCTATCCCGGCTCCTGGAGCGAATGGAGTTCCGACCCGTCCCGTCCGATCGCACGCGGCGCGTGACCGCCGCCGATGCGTCCGTCGGGCAACACAGGGACTCCGCGCCCTGCCCGCTTTCGACTCCCAATCCGGTCGTCCGGTAGGGCGAACGGGCCCCGGTGAGTCCCGGCTGGGCGAGAGCGTCGCGTCGCTCCGCCTCCCGGCACCGCCACCTGGTTTCGCCGGGATTCACCGGGTGCCGTTTCACACGTACGCGCGGTAATCCTGCGCCGCACGCGCCACCTGCTCAGGGCCGCAACACGGCCTCGAGCTGCGCCTTCATCTTTCGCTCCGCCTCCGCGGCCGGCTCAAGGCTCGC
>DASZYH010000287.1:0-25163 GCA_035545515.1 Opitutaceae bacterium | reverse complement strand
GGTTCCTTCGGATACGCATGCGACGCCGCCAGGCCGGCGGCGACCAGGATGGTCTCCGCCTTGCCCAGCATCCGCTCCGCCCGCCGGTTCAGGATCTTGACCGCGCCGTTGGCGGAGTAGCAGCCGCGCGAGTGATGCTGCAACTCGCCCTTGATCACGGGAAGAGTCGCCATCGCGGGCGCCTGCTCGACCGCCTGGAAGAACTCCCGCAGCGTGCTCCAGCGCAAGTCGGGCCCCTTTCCGCTGGCCTTCAAGGCCAGCACCTGCCGGATCTGCTCCTTGGTCACTCCGCCGCCGTGGTCCCCGACTCCGAGGAAGAACGCCCCCTCCTGGAATCCCGCGGCAAACTCGTGGTCGACGATGTCGCGCCGGAGGAGGTCGGCCGCCGAGGCGTTGTAGCTCCGGTAGATTCGCAGCGCGAGCACCCGGGCCCCGTCCGGGCCCTCCCACCAGAAAAGCAGCGGCAGGTCCGCCTCGTTCTCCCCCGGCCGCATGAACACGTAGTAGTCATATCCCGCCTGCTTCAGCAGCGAGGGCAGGCCCGCGGCATGGCCGAACGAATCGGGATTGAACCCGATGTTGACCGAGACGCCCAGCACGTCCTCGCAAAACCGTTTCCCGTACAGGCAGTGCCGGACGAAGCTTTCGGTCGACGGCAGGTTGCAGTCGGGCTCGACCGGCCAGCCGCCGACGACCTCCCATCGGCCCTCGCGGACGCGCGCGCGGATTTCCTCGAACATCGCCGGATCGGCGCGCTGCGCCCAGCGGTAGTGCATCGCGGAGGAATGGCTGTACCGGAAGTCGGGCGTTTCCTGCATCCGGTCCAGGGCGCTGCGAAAGGTCGTCAGGACGAGGTTGGCGCTGTCGCGCCACGGCCACAGCCACGCGGCGTCGACATGCGAGTGGCCGATGATCCGCAGCAGCCGGCGGTGGTCCGGGGTGGGACCAGCCCGGAGCGCCGGCACCGCCAGGGCGCCCATTGCCGCGGCGCCCGCGACCAGGAACTCCCGTCGGGAGAGGTCCGGACCGCGTCCGGGACGCGAGGGAAACGAAGCGGGGTGCCGTGGAGTGTTCATGTCAGGCGCGAGAATCGGCGAATCCGGCGGTGCGGGTGGGCGCTCCGTGACCGGCCGGCCACTGGAGCTCCGGCACGGGGTGGGGCATTTGCCTGACAAATGAAACCAATTCCGTCCCGGTCAAGCTCCTTTTGTTCTATCGTCAATACATTCTAGCCAGCGGTGCGACCCGCTCCCTCGCGCGTTCCAGCGCCGGGGCGTCGGGCTAGGAATTTCGTCCGCCGCCGCCTATGCGCCGGGGATCGAGCCCGACCGAATACAGGGCGCACGCGATGGCCGCATGGCTGCCGATCGTGGCGCCCAGGCTCGCGGGGACGATCTGGCACGCCGCCAGCGCACCGGGCAGCGCCTCCTGCTGGAGGACGCGGCGCATTTCCGGTTCGAGCAGATGCCGGCTCGGCGGAAAGAAGCCGCCAATGACGATCCGCTCCGGATTCAGGACGTCGATCAGCAGCGCCAGCGCCTGCCCGAGGCGGGCGCCGGATTCGCGCATCAGCGCGAGGGCGAACTCGTCCCCCTGGTCCGCCGCCTCCGCGAGCCGCTGGGTCGTGACCGACTCCGGCGCCTGCGTCCACCGCGCCGGCGCTCCCGGCGCCGCGAGGCGCATCCGCGCGTGCCGCGCGATCCCTCCCCCGCTGCAAAATCCCTCGAACGAGCCGGCCTTCCCGAATCCGACCGGGCCCTCGGCGTCCAGCCGCAGGTGCCCCACCTCGCCGGCATCGCCGCTCGCGCCTTCGTAGAGCCGGCCGTTCAGGATGAAACCGGCGCCCATCCCGGTGCCGGAGGTCAGGAACACCAGGTGATGGCAGCCCACGCCCCCCCCGTACCACCATTCGGCGAGCGCGCCGGCATTGGCGTCATTCATGAGGAAGCAGCGGCAATGGAAGCGGTCCGCGATCGCGGCGCAGATCGCCACGTCCGCCCAACCTTCCAGGTTCGGAGGGGAAAGGATCAGCCCGCGCTTCGCGTCCAGCGGACCGCCGCAGGACACGCCGACCACGGTGCCCGGCCCGGCGGACAGGGAACGGAGCTCGCGGAACGCGCGGTCCAGCGTCGCCTCCCGGGTGGTCGTGGGAAACCGCGCCACCTCCTCCACACGGCCGTCCGCCGTCAGGCGGCTCACCGCGGTCTTCGTGCCGCCAATATCCAGTCCGAGGGTGTGGGGAAGCGCGTCGCCGGTCATTGTCACAACGACGTGACATTGCGAATGGCTTTGTTTCTTCCTCAAGACAATTCGGTGGCGCCGCCCGCGCGGACCCCCGAAGTGCCGTCGCCTCGTCTTCCCGCGGCTATTGCAGCGCGGACCCGCAGGAGGTCCGCACCACCAGCTTCGGCGGGAGCAGCACGTGGCTCGAGCGCCGGCCGTTCGACTTGCCCTCGACCAGGTCGATCAGGAGTTCCGCCGCCGCGCTCCCCTCTGCCGCCAGCGGCTGCTGCACGCTCGTCAGCTCGAGTCCCATCGTCCGGTACATCTCCGAGTCGAGGTTGTCGTAGCCGACGAGCGCGACGTCCTCCGGCACGCGCAGTCCGACCGCCTGGAGCGCCGTGTAGGCGCCGTACGCGAGCAGGTCGAACATGCAGACGATCGCGTCGAAGGGCAGCTCGGCCGCCGTCTTCCCCGCCACCCACCCGGCCACCACGTCGTGCGCCGCCCGGAAAAAGTCCTTCGCCCCCGGAATGTTTCCCTCCTTGACCGGATGCGACGGAAGTTTGTGGTCCCGCAGCGCCTCGATGAACCCCTTGCGGCGCGCCATGTGCACGGTGTTGCTCGCCCAGAAGCCGAGCAGCGCCAGCCGCCGCCGGCCGCAGCAGATCAGGTGCTCCGTCAGCTCGTACATGCCCTGGACGTTGTCCGTCATCACGCACGGCAGGTCGAGGTTCGGGAGATACCGGTCGAGCAGCACGACGGGCAGGTTCCGCCGCTTGAGGTCCTCCAGCAGCGCGAGGAATTCCGCCCGCTCGGAGACGAACCGGTCGGGGAAGAGCATGATCCCGGCGACCTGCGTCAGGGCGAGTTTCCGCAACTGCGCGATCTGGAGCTTCGGATCGTCGTGGTCATGCGAGATGACCATCTGGTAGCCGCGCTGCGCCGCGGTCTTCTCCGCGCCCTCGATGATCTCGCCGATCTTCGTCGTCTGCCCCGAGGGCACCAGCAGCGCGATGAACTGCGACTTGGCCGCCCCGTTCCGGGAATGAACGACCGTCTTCTCGAGGAACGTGCCCCGGCCCGGGACGGAGATCAGGGTTCCGTCCTGCCGTAGCTGTTCCAGGGCCTTGCGCGCGGTCACCCGGCTGACGCTAAACTTGTCCGCCAGCTGGTGCTCCGTCATGATCTTCGCCCCGATCGGCAGGTGGGCGAGGTATGCGTCCAATTCCAGGCGCAACCGCTGGTAGCGCGGAATCATGTCGATGATCGCATCCGCTCCCGATCGTGCGTTTTTTTTCGATGGCGCCATCCCGAAGGCTTGAGCCCGCTCAGGGTGCCGCCTTCCGATTTGCGCGCAAGCTCAATACAATATTTGCATTGCGGCCTTCACAATCGATGGCGAGCGGCGCGACGGACGGATTCGTAGCACGGCCGAACGTGTTTTGCATCCGACTGGCTGGGTCCAGTCTTGAACTGCGCTAGCGCTGGCGCGCCGCACGCAGCCGCTCCAGGTTCTCGCGGGCGTCCGCCGAGTCCGGGTTGAGCCGCAACGCCTCCTCGAACTGCCGCTGCGCCTCCGTCAGGCGCCCGCTTTCCGCCAGGATCGCGCCGTAGCCGTTGTGGGCGTCCGAATCCCCGGGTGCGAGCGTCAGCGCCCGCTCGAATTCCGCGATCGCCTCGCGGCCCCGTCCGTCGCGCGCGAGGGCGAACGCGAGATTGATGCTCGCGTCGGCGTAGTCCGGCTTCAGCGCCAGTGCGCGCTGGTAGTGCTCGATCGCCCCTCTCGTGTCGCCGGCCTGGGCGAGCACGCCCGCGACATTGTACTGGAACTCGGGTTTGTCCGGCTGCACGTGCAGCAGCTGCCGGTACTCCGCGATCGCCTCGGCCAGCCGTTGCTGCGCCGCCAGCGCCGCCGCGAGGTTGGCGCGCGCCTCCGTGTTGCCCGAGTTGAGCCGCAGCGCCGCCTGGAATTCGCCGATCGCCTCGTCAATCCGGTTCAGGTTCGCCAGGGCCACGCCGAGATTCACGTGCGCCTCCGGATAGGCGGGACGTTCGCGCAACGCCGCCTGGTCGTGCGTGATCGCGTCGGACCAGCGCCCCAGCGCGGCGAGCGCGGCGGCCAGGCCGAAATGCAGCTCCGGCACGTTCGGGGCGTGTCGCAGCGCGCCTTCATAGAGCCGGATCGCCTCGGGGGCCCGGTTCGCGCTTACCAGGGCGCCGCCGTAGTTCACCACCACGGCGGGATTGCCGGGATCCAGCCGCGCCGCCGATTCGAACTGCGCCAGCGCGTCGCGCGATCGTCCCGCCGCGGCGAGGGCGACGCCCAGGTTCATGTGCGCCCGGCCGTAGTTCGGTTGCAGGCCGATCGCCCGTTCGTACTCTGCCGTTGCCTCCGCGATCCGGCCGGATCGGCTCAACGCCACGCCCAGGCTGTCGTGTGCCGGGGCGTAGCCGGAATCGAGGTCCAGTGCGGAGCGAAACTGGCCGATTGCCTCCGGGACTCGGCTTGCCGTCAACAGGGCCACGCCCAGGTTGTAATGCGCGAAGGGATTCCGCGCGGCCGTCCCGACGGTGTCGGTCCACAGGGTCAGCGCGCTTCGATACACGCGGTTGCGCGCCCAGGTCAGCCCGCCGAAGCACAACGCCACGCCGCCCGCTCCGACCGCGAACAACGCCAGCCGCTGCTCGAACGCCACTCGGCCGAGCGCCCGGTGGAAGCCGAGGACCAGCAGGACCAGCACGGGAGCAAGCGCGAGGTACATGCGGTGCTCCGCCATCGTCTGCTCGGCGCCCGGCACGAGCGAACTGGGCGCCAGGATGGCGAAGAAAAATGCCCCGGCAAAACCGATGGCGGTCGCACGCGCAAGGGCACGGAGCGTCGCGATCGCCAGCAGCAGCACGACCAGTGTCTCGCCCCAGGCCAGCGGGCCGTGCACCCAATCGACCGGATAGTAGAACACAAGCGGCCGGGGCCAGAGCGTGAGTCGCAGGTACGTCACGATCGCGGGCCCCTGCGTCAGGAGATACGCTCCCCACGACACGCCGCGATCGAACCCGGAGGTTCCTCCGCGGTCGCCTCCCGCACCCGCCACCAGCCAGAGCAGCGGCAGCCAGGTCGCGGCGAGCGCAGCGTGATACCACCGGCGCTCCTGCCAGATCTGCCGAAAGCTGCGCGCGACGAAGATCCGGTCGTAGAGCAGCACGATCACCGGCGCCGACACCATCACCTCCTTCGTCCCCATGCCGCCCAGACAGGCGAGCAAGGAAAACGCGAACCACCACCGGCGCGGCGACCGCAGCCCCGTTCGGCCTGGCAACGTGGGATCCGCCGCCTCCGTTCCGCGGATGAATCCGTACAGGGTCAGGAGATAAAACAGCCCCATCAACGATTCGGCTCGCTGGATGAGATACGTCACCGCCTCCGTTTGCAGCGGATGCACCGTCCAGAGCAGCGCGACCGCCAGCGCCACCACCGTGGATTCGCCCCGCAGTGATCGCGCCAGCGTCCGGCGCACGATCCCGAACAACGTCAGCCCGGCCAGAACGTGAATGAGAAGATTGAGTGCGTGATACCCCCAGGGCGTCGCCCCCCCGAGCACATAATTGACCGCCAGCGACACGTTGAGGATCGGGCGGCCAGTGACCGTGATCCCCGAGGGCGGCGACAGCACCGTGGTCAGTGGCCAAAGGTGCCGGATCGTCGGGTTCTCCAGAATCGAGCTGGGATCGTCAAAAACCAGCTGGCCGCCGAGGCTGTTGCCGTAGCTCAGCAATCCCGCCACCACGAGCAGGGCGCCCGCTCCGAGCGTGGCCGCGCGCGATTCGTGGCCGGGCGGGTTGGCAGTGGGGCGGGTCGAATTCACGGACGCGGAAACGGCGATGCGGGTTTTGTCATCACAGCGCCCGCCGCATTGTCAACGCGGGCCGGTCGCCCGCGACAACTCGGCCGGTCTTTCCACGCCGCACGGGCCGCGCGGGTCTTTCGTCCGACGCGCCTAGTGCCGCACGTTGCCCAGGATCTGCACGTCTCCCGTGGTTTCATTCCTGATCCGCATCTCGCCGCCCTCGAAGCGGGTGCCCAGGATGGCCGCCGACATGACCTTCGGCCCGAGTCGGATGTGCGGCGATTGGGTCGCGACCGGCATGAAGTCGCAGCCCTGCATCAGCAGCGAGCCACCCCGGGCGTCGACGCACGGATCGCCCGTCCCGCCCTTGTCCCAGAGGTGAAAGTGCGTCGCCGTCAGCGTCACGGTGCCCTGCCCTTCCAGGATCATCTGTGAACCGGATTGCGTCCGGGACTGCGTCCACCAGAAGCCGCAGTTCGTCAGTTTGATCGGTCCCTTGTTCTCGGGCGCGATCTCGAAGCCTGACATGAACTGGCAGTTCTCGAAGGCCACGCCGGCCGACGGCTGCACTTCGTCGACCTTCACCGCCAGCGGGCCCAGATCGGAGCCGCTCTGCGTGATCAGGACATTGGCCGAGCCATCGGGCCGCTTCACGAAATGAAAGCCGATCTTCGCCCAGATCACGAACGAGTTCGAGACGTACTCCCAGTCGGTCCGGGCGATCACGAATCCCTCGAGATGGGCCCGCATGGTGTCCATCAGCGCGTCGACCTTTTCCTTCCGACCCCCAAATCCCCACGGGGCCGGAAGCTGGATCCAGTAGTTGGGATGAATGTGCACGTTTTCGAGGCGGCCGATGTCGGTGCAGTGATCGATATAGACCCCGCGGTGCACCGCACAGAGGAGGACGTTCGAAAGATGATGCCCCTCGTTGGGGTACGTCCCGCAGTCGATGCCGTCGTAGGCATTCGCGATCGTCGTATCGATCACGTTGTAATGTAGGCCGCGGCCCTGGATCGTCCAGGGATACGGCTGGATCGCCTCGATCCTCTGCTCCGGGTACACGATCGTGAGCCCCTTGACCGTGCTCCCGCTCCGCAGGCTGATGAACGGCGCCGCCTGCTCGTCGCCGCGGCCGGCGTACGCGAGCAGGGTCGTCCCTTTCCCGGCCTGCGCCCCGTGGTGCATCCCCAGCCAGACGCCCTCCAGCGTGACACCTACCGGGATCGCGAGCACCCCGCGAATCGCGTACTGCCCGGCGGGCATCCACACGACGCCGCCGGCGGCGGCGGCCTGGTCGAGCGCCCGCTGCACCGCGGCCGTGTCGTCGCCCGTTCCATCGCCGCGCGCCCCGAAGGCGAGCACGCTCAGGCTCGCGGGCGGTTCCGCCGCCGGCGTTCCACGGCTCGCGCCAGCGGCCAGGAATGCCGCGAGCCAGAGGAGAATTCGCCAGGACTTTTCAGGCGTTGGGAACATCAGCATCGTCGGTTGGGTTGCAGCGAGGGATCCGCGGAAGCGGCTTCCCAGACTACGCTCCCTGCCGGCAACGCGCTTTCTTTTTCGGTCCCTGTTCCCTCCCGTTTTCGGCCGGCTCCGCATTCTCCCCACCGCCCGGAGATCGGATCGCCCGGCTTCCGCGATCGGCGGTTTACCGCTGGAGGAACTTCATCACCGCCTCGGTGCGGGAGTGCACGTTCAGCTTCCGGAAGATGCTCTTCAGGTGCGCGCTGACGGTCCACGCGCTGATCTGGAGCGCGTCAGCGATCGCCTTGTCGTTGGTCAGGCCGCGGCTCATCCAGGTGAGAATCTCGTACTCGCGATTGGTGAGCGTCGGAGCGGAATGCTGCTCGGTGCCGTTGGCGGAGGCATGGATCAACCCGCCGAAATAGCTGCGCACCCTTGTCCGCGCCCCCTCCCCGAACGGCGCCGCCAGTCCCGGCGGGGCATGGACGGGGTCTAGGAGGTTCTCCGGCAGGCGCCGGCGGAGAAAATAACCTCCATCCACCCCCGTGATCGTGACGAACAACTCGTCGCTGTTGCGGTAGATGCTGTAGTTGAAGACGGAGGTCTTCGGCAGCAGCCGCTGCACCCGCCGGACGGGGTCCTCCTCCTCCGAGTTCCGCACATGCTGGTTCAGCAGCACGATCTCCGGCCGTTCCGCCGGGGCGAGACTCCGGACGTCCCGGACGGACCCGACGGCCGACATACAGTGATAGCCGCTCGTCTGGTTCAACAGCGCGACGAGCGCCTGCCGCACTTCCGGCGCCGGCTCGATGACGATCACGTTGGTCGCGCCCTTCAATTTCCCGTCTGGCTCGCCGTCGGCCTCGGGCCGGGTGAACAGCGTCGAATACGTGGCCGCCAGCGGATCGGTCAGCCAGAAGACGCCGACCGTGAATTCCCAGACGAACGTCCGTCGGACCGCCGGCCAGCCGTCGCGGACGACGGCGAGGTAAATCTCCCGCGCCTTCTCGGCGGCCGCCGCGGACTGGTCGCTCCCCAGCGGGAAAAACGCCCAGTCGGATTCGTACTCGATCCGCGCGAACAGCTCGTTCGGGCGGGCAAACTCCGTGTAGCGCCGGCGTACCAGCCGATGCCGCCAATACTCCACGTCGGACGGTGTCAGAGCATCATGCTCCGCCGGGTGTTCAGGAGCTGGATGACTGGAACTCATCTGAGCTGATGCGACGGCCTATGCCAGAATCGCCCCGCCGTCGGGAGTCAAACAGAATCCCGGCACATCGCGCCGCGGCGGGTTCCGGCGACGCCGGACCACGCCCGCCGCCGAGTTTTCAGGGAGCGTTGGCCGCCTTTCAGCGCGAACTTGGGTCCGGCGTCGCGAACGTCCCGGCCGCGGATGAATGATCAGGCCGGCGCCGCGAATACCATGAAAAAGGGATACCCGCCCCGCGGCAGAATGGCTATCGTGTCCGCGATGAGCCATCCCCCTCTTCGGATCCCCGATTTTTCGTCCCATCCGACCCTGGGAGGGACAGGTGGTTCATCGCCGGTGGAACGGATCGGCGGTTTGCTCCCATGAGCAGCACACGATCGCTCCGGGTCCGCGTTTTCGCCGCCACCTGGCTGTCCTACGTCGGGTTCTACTTTTGCCGGAAGAATTTTTCGGTGCTGATGCCCATTCTCGAGCGTGACGAGCGGATCACGAGCGCGCAGCTGGCCGATGTCCTTTTCGTCTACAGCCTGTGCTACCTCACCGGCCAGTTCACGAGCGGACTGCTTTCCGACCGGTGGGGGGCACGCCGCGTCGTCACCGGCGGCATGCTCGTCTCCGCCGCGGTCACGGCCATGCTCGGCTGGCATCATTCGTTCCTGGCGATCGTGATTGCCCAGGGCATCAACGGCTACGCCCAGGCCTGCGGCTGGCCGGGCTTGCTCAAGATGATGGCCGGGGCGTTCGATTCCCGCTCGCGCGGGGTCGTCATGGGCTGGTGGACCACCAACTACGTCATTGGTGGTTTCTTCGCCACGGTCTTCGCCACCTGGGCGGCGACCGGTCCGCTCATGGTGGCGCTCGGCTGGGAGCGCGGTGCCTGGTGGCCTGCCGTGGCGCTCGTGGTCGCCGCGGTCACTTTCTACCTGCTGTCGCGCTCGTTCCCGCAGAGTGGCACCGAGCGGGTGCACGCCTTCGCCGGTCTGCGCGAGGTGCTGCAAAACCGGGCCGTCAACATCATCGCGGGCATGTATTTCGTCCTGAAGATGGCGCGGTACGTTTTCCTGTTCTGGCTGCCGCTCTACATGACCCAGCGGCTCGGGTACCAACCGGATGAGGCGGGCTACACGTCGAGCGTCTTCGAGATCGCCGGATTCGTCGGTGCGGTGCTCGCCGGTTATGTTTCCGACCGGCTCGCGCGCGGACGCCGCTTCCCCATCGGGACGAGTATGATGATCCTGCTCGCCGCGCTCTTCTTCATCTATCCGACACTCAGCCCGATGGGCCGGGGAGCCAACATCATAGGCATCGCTCTGATCGGGATGATGCTTTTCGGCACCGACACCCTGATGACCGGCGCCGCCGTCCAGGATCTCGTGCGGACTGAAGTCACCGCGACCGCGGGCGGCTACACCAATGCGGTCGGGTCCGCCGGCCAGCTGGTCTCTCCGTTCATTGCCTCGATCATTTCCATGCGCTTCGGCTGGGCCGCCGTTTTCTACCTGCTCGTCGGCACCACCATCGTCGGCGCAGGTGTCCTCGCCACGCAGTGGAACCATCGCCGGCCGGGCGTTCCGGCGCCGGCTCCCGTCACCACCGTATGATTTCCGAAGAACTTCGCAAATTCGCGCTCGAGCTGGCCCAGGCGAGCGGTGAACTCATCCGGCCGCATTTTTCCCGCGGGGATCTCACCGTCGAGCTGAAGGCCGACCGGACGATCGTGACCAAGGCGGACCGTGACGCCGAGCGGCTCATGCGGGAGATGATCGACCGCCGCTACCCCGGGCACGGGATCCTCGGCGAGGAGTTCGGCACCGAAAACGCCAATGCCGAATACGTGTGGGTTCTCGATCCGATCGACGGCACCGTCTCCTTCGCCTCGGGCGTGCCGCTGTTCGGCACGCTGATCGCCCTCTGCCACCACGGCGAACCCGTGCTCGGCATCATCCACCAGCCGATCCTCGGCGAGCTGATGGTCGGAGACGGCACCGTGACCACGCTCAACGACCGTCGCGTCCACACGCGCCCCACCACCCGCGTGGAGGACAGCGTGCTGCTCTGCACCGACCCGAAGAACGTCGCGCTGCACCACGACGCCGACCGCTTCTACAGCCTCCTCTCCCGGACCACCACGCCGCGTGGCTGGGGCGACTGCTACGGATACCTGATGATCGCCTCGGGCCGGGCGGATATCATGTGCGATCCCATTCTGAATCCCTGGGACATCGCCGCCCTGGTCCCAGTCATCCGGGGCGCGGGCGGCGTGATCACCGATTGGGAGGGCCGCCCGCCGATGAATGCGCACTCGATCGTGGCCGCGTCCACCCCGGAGCTCCACTCCGCGGTCATCGCGGCGCTGAATTCCGGGCCGGCGGACTGACCGTGGGCATCCGCCAACAGGTGCTCCTCGTCGACGCCGTGTCGTGGGCGCCGTCGTATCCCGAGTCCCCGTTCCGCGACGTCGGCGCGTGGTTTCGCCGCCACTTCGCTTCTGTTCCCGGTGCCGAGCTTCGCGCCGTCGGCGCCGAAACTGACCTGGCGGCCGCCGTCGCCGCCGGGACCGACGCGGTGATCATCAGCGGCTCGCCCCGCGACGCCTGGGGCGACGACCCGGTCAACGGCCGGTTGTGCAACCTGGTGCACGCCTGTCGCGACCGCGGCACGCCGGTGCTGGGGGTTTGTTACGGTCACCAGATCATCGCCCGCGCGCTGGGCGCGCCGGTGACCCGCCACCCGCGCGGCTGGGAAGTCGGCAATACGAGCGTGCAACTGACGCCGGCCGGCGTGGCCTCGCCGCTGTTCGCCGGGCTGCCGCCGGTGCTTGACGTCCTGTCGAGTCACCTCGACGCGGTTCGGGCGCTGCCACCGGGCGCCGAGCTGCTGGTCCAAGGCGAGTTCACCATGATTCAGGGCTTCCACTGGCAGCACCAGTTGTTCGGCGTCCAGTTTCATCCGGAAATGGATCCCGAGACTGTCCGTTTCCTCTGGGAGCCGCGGCGCCCGCTGTGGCGCGGTCGCACCGCCTTCGACCTCGATCACACCCTCGACCGGATGCAGCCCAGCCCCCACGGCGGGCAGTTGCTCCGGAACTTCATCCGCTATTTCGCATGATTTCGACCACCTTCTCGTTTCCCGTTCGAACCCGCTTCGGCCCGAACGCGATCGGCGAGCTGTCCGCGGAACTCTCACGGCTCGGCATCTCCCGACCGCTCGTCGTCACCGACGGGGGACTCGTCAAGACGGAGGCGTTCAGCCGGCTGACCGAGGTCCTCGATGGCGGCGGCCAGACCCGCGGCTGGTTTCTTTATTCGAACGTGCACCCCAATCCGATTGAGCGGGACGTGCGCGAGTGCGCCGCGGCGTATGTCGACCATCATTGCGACGGCGTCGTCGCCATCGGCGGCGGCAGTGCGATCGACGTCGGCAAGGCGGCCCGCCTGCTGGTCAAGCGGCCGGTCTTCGACCTGGCGAATTTCTACACGGTCAGCGAATGGCCGGGCCTGGCGCCGTTGGTCGCGATTCCGACAACCGCGGGCACGGGCAGCGAGGTCGGCCGGAGCTCGGTCATCACGCTCGGCGAGTCCCACCGCAAGGCCGTGCTCTTCCATCCCGCACTGCTCGCAAGCCTCGTCATTCTCGACCCGGAACTCACCTTCGGCCTCCCGCCGAAACTCACCGCGGCAACCGGGGCCGACGCGCTGACCCACTGCATCGAAAGTTTCACCTGCCCGGTGTTCCACCCGCTGTGCGACGGCATCGCCCTCGAGGGCATCCGCCTGATCGCACGGGCACTCGCCCGCGCCTGCCGCGACGGCCGTGACGTCGAGGCGCGGGGGCACATGCTTGTCGCGGCCGCGATGGGCGGCATCGCCTTCCAGAAGGACCTCGGTGTGGTACATTCGCTCGCCCACCCCCTTTCCACGCTCTGCGGCCTGCACCACGGCCTCGCCAACGCGCTGTGCCTCGTCGCTGGCATGAAATTCTGCGCGGCCCGGAAATCGGGCCTCTACCGTCGCGTGGGCCTGGCCTGCGACCTCGACGTCCTCCACGTGCCAGACGCGGCCGCCGATCAAGGGACGATCGCGTTTGTCGAAAAGCTTCTCGCCGACATCGGCCTCCAGGGCCGGCTGCGCGACCACGGCGTCAAACCCGAGATGGTCGACGCCCTGGCCGCCCAGGCGGCCGAAGACCCGTGTCACCAGACGAACGCGGTTCCCGTGTCTCCCGCCGACCTCCGCCAACTTTACCTCGAAGTCCTGTGAAAATCCCGACCGAGCTCTTCATCGACGGCGCCTTCCGCACGGGCTCCTCCCGCCGCAGCGTGACGATCGTCAACCCGGCGACCGAGGAGACTTTCGCCGAGGTCGCCGCCGCCGACGTCACGGACGTCAACGCCGCCATCGAGTCCGCCCAGCGCGCCTGGGAGGCCGCCTGGCGCGACCTGGCCCCCGGCAAACGCGCGGAGATCCTCTTCCGTGTCGCCCGCACGCTGCGGGACCACGCGGCCGAGCTTGCCGAGCTGGAGATGCGGCAGATCGGCAAACCGATCGCCGACGCGCTCGACGAGGCCGCTCTGGGCGCTCGGGTGTTCGAGTACTACGCCGGCGCGGTGACGAAATTCGGCGGCGAGACGATTCCCGTCGCGCGGGGCGGCCTGGACTTCACGCTCCGGCAGCCGATGGGGGTGGTCGCCGCGATCGTCCCCTGGAATTTTCCCTTCCCCATCGCGTGCTGGAAGACGGCGCCGGCCCTTGCGGCGGGCAATTGCGTGGTGCTCAAGCCGGCCTCGCTCTCGCCCCTCACCGCCCTGCGCCTCGGCGAGCTCGCGCACGCCGCCGGCCTGCCCGCAGGCGTGCTCCAAGTGCTGGCCGGTCCGGGCGCGGCGATCGGCGACGCGCTGGTCGCGCATCCGCGGGTGCGGAAAATCTCCTTCACCGGCTCGACCGAGATCGGCTCGCGCATCATGGCCCGGGCCGCCCAGGACATCAAACGGGTCTCCCTCGAACTCGGCGGCAAGTCGCCCAACATCGTGTTCGCCGACGCCGACTGGGAGCGGGCGGCCGACACGTCGCCGCTGTCGGTCTTCGCCAACACGGGCCAGGACTGCTGCGCCCGGAGCCGGATGTTCATCGAACGCGCGGTCTACGACCGTTTCGTCGAACGCTTCGTCCGCTCGACCCAGCAGCTCGTCGTCGGCGACCCGGCGTGCCCCGACACCCAGCTCGGGCCGCTCGTTTCCCAGGCGCAGCGCACCTCCGTCGAGGAGTTCCTCGCCGACGCCCGCGAGCGCCGCACCCGCATCGCCTGCGGCGGACACCGGCCGCTGGCGAAGGGCTTCTACCTCGCGCCCACGGTCCTGCTCGAACCGGACCCGTCCGATCGCTGCTGGCGCGAGGAGATCTTCGGCCCGGTCGTCTGCCTCCGGCCGTTCGATGACGAGGACGCGATGATCCGCGAGGTGAACGCCTCGCCCTACGGATTGAGCGGCTCGCTCTGGACGAACGATCTCCGCCGCGCCCTTCGCGTGGCCCGCCGCGTCGAGAGCGGCGTGCTCTCGGTCAACAGCCACTCCAGCGTCCATGTCGAGGCCCCGTTCGGCGGCTTCAAGCAGAGCGGCCTCGGCCGCGACCTGGGCCTGTCGGCGCTCGAGGGATACACCGAACTCAAGAACATCTACATCGCCGATTGAGATCGGCCCTCTCCGCCGTTCCCCCACCCATGAACTTCTCGACCCTGTCCGCCCGGATCAAATCGGGCGAGATCGACACGGTGATCGTCGCCTTTCCCGACGTGCTCGGACGTCTGGTCGGCAAGCGCTTCCGCGGCCAGTTCTTCCTCGACCAGGTTGCCGCGCGGGGCACCCACTGCTGCAATTACCTCCTCACTGTCGACATGGAGATGGAGCCGCAGCCGGGCTTCGCCCTGGCGAACTGGGAGAAGGGCTTCGGCGACTTCTTCGTGCGCCCGGACGAATCGACCCTGCGGCTCATTCCGTGGCAGCCGGCGACCGCCCTCCTGATCTGCGACGTCGAACATCACGACGGCACGCCCGTCGACGAGGCGCCGCGCTCCGTCCTGCGGCGCCAGCTTGACCGCCTCGCGAAACGGAAACTCACGCCCTTCACCGCGAGCGAACTCGAGTTCTTCCTCTTCAACCAGACCTACCACGACGCCTTCGCCGCCGGCTACCGGGAGCTTGTCCCGTCGAGCGATTACCGGATCGACTACCACACGATGCAGCCGACGCGGGACGAACCGCTTTTCCGCCAGGTGCGCAATCAGATGGAGACGGCACGCGTCGCGGTCGAGAGCAGCAAGGGCGAATGGGGCCGCGGCCAGCACGAGCTCAACTTCATTTACGACCAGCCGATGCCGATGGCCGACATGCACCTGGTGTTCAAGCAGGGCGTGAAGGAGATCGCCAGCCAGCACGGGAAGGCCGTGACGTTCATGCCCAAGCCGTGGGCGCACGAGGTCGGGAGCAGCTGCCACATCCACCTCAGTGTCTGGCGCGGCGGGCGAAACCTCTTTTGGGACCCGCGGTCGCGCGGACCGTCGAAGGTATTCCGGCAGTTCCTCGGCGGGCTGATGAAGTACTCGCCCGAGCTCTGCGTCTTCTTCGCGCCCACCGTGAACGCCTACAAGCGTTACCAGGCGGAGAGCTGGGCCCCGACCAAGATGGCGTGGTCGCACGACAACCGCACCGTCGGTTTCCGCGTCGTCGGCGAGGACAAGTCGTTCCGCATCGAGAACCGGATGCCCGGCGCCGACGCCAACCCGTATCTCGCGTTCGCCGCCATGATCGCGGCCGGCCTCGCCGGGATCGAGGAGGAGCTCGATTGCGGAGCCGACTACCTGGGCAACGCCTATGTGGACGAGAAGCTGGCCGCGCTCCCGTCCTCGCTGGCCACCGCGGCGGAGCTCCTCGACCGCAGCACGTTTGCCCGCGCCGCCCTGGGCCAGAACGTCGTCGATTTCTACGTCCACACCGCGCGCCTCGAGGCGAAGGCGTACAACCGCGCCGTGACCGACTGGGAACGCGCCCGGTATTTCGAACGGATCTGACGGCGCATCGCGCCGTTCGCGCTTCCCCGTCCCACCGACCGCATCACCCATGAGCGAAATTCCAGCCGCGTTGCGTTACACCGAGTCCCACGAATGGATCCGGCCCGAGCCGGAGCCGGGAGTCATCGCCATCGGCATCACCGACTATGCCCAGCAGAGTCTCGGCGACATCACGTTCGTCCAGCTCCCCAAGGTCGGCACCACGCTCGAGGCGGGACGCGTGTTTGGCGTCATCGAATCCGTCAAGGCCGCCTCGGACCTGTACGCCCCCGCCACCGGCACGGTCGTCGCTGTCAACGACCAGCTCGACGCGGCGCCCGAGACGATCAACCGCTCGCCCTACGAGTCCGGCTGGCTCCTGAAGCTGCGCGCTGCCGGCGAAGTGCCGGGGCTCCTTTCGCCCGAGGAATATCGCCAGCATGTCGGCTCGTGACCAGAGCCGCCCCTTCGCCATGAAAGCGATGCGTCTCGACCGGCGCGCCGGAAAATTCGCGGTCCTCGCCCTGGCCCTGGCCGCGGGTTCCGCGCTGGGGGCCGGCGCCCGCCCGTGCGTGATCGCCCACCGCGGCGCGAGCGGTTATCTCCCCGAGCACACCTTGCCGGCCAAGGCCTACGCGTACGCCGTCGGCGCCGATTACCTGGAACAGGATGTCGTGCTCACCAAGGACGATGTTCCGGTCGTGCTGCACGATGTCTACGTCGACACGGTCACCGATGTCGCGCGGCAATTCCCCGACCGGAGGCGGCCCGACGGCCATTTCTACGCGCTCGACCTCACGCTCGCGGAGATTAAGCAGCTCCACGTCACCGAGCGGTTCAACGCCGCCACCGGCCGGCCGGTCTATTCCCACCGGTTCCCGGCGGGCCAGTCGGTGTTCCGCGTCTCCACCCTGGAGGAGGAACTCCAGTTCATCCAGGGACTCAACCGCAGCACGGGCCGCAGGACCGGCATCTATCCCGAAATCAAACGGCCGCAGTGGCACCGTCGGCAGGGGCACGACATCAGCCGGATCACCATCCCCATCCTGGTGCGATACGGGTACGCGACGAAGGCCGATCCCTGCTACCTCCAGTGCTTCGATCTCGCCGAGCTCCGCCGCATCCGCAGCGAACTGAACTGGCAGGGCCGGATGATCCTCCTGGTCCAGACGAAAGCGCGCGGGGACGAGGGCACGAATTACGATCACGTCTGCACCGCCGAGGGGATGCGGGAGATCTCCGACGTCGTCGACGGCATCGGCCCGGCGATCCCGCGCGTTGTCACCTGGACCAGCGCGGGAACGGAGCAGGTCACGCCGCTCGTGGCGCTCGCCCACCGTGCCGGGCTCGTGGTGCATCCCTACACGATCCGTCGCGACGACCTGCCCCGAAACTGTCCGTCCCTCGAGGCCCTGCACGTGGCGCTGTTCCGCGACGCCCACATCGACGGCGTTTTCAGCGATTTTCCCGATCTCACGCTGGCCTGGCTGCACCGGAACGAATCGCCGTAACGCCGCCGTTCCATTTTTCTCCCCAAGGAACATGATTGGAGCACTTTCTCGGCTAGCAAAGACGGTCGGGTTTATCGGTGGTTTTGTCGTCAACGTGACGTTATTCGCAGCGACAACTCGGATCCTTGACGTCTCAAAAGCTGGGGTTCTTGGCGACGGAGTGACGAATAACACCGCGCGAATTCAGAAGCTGATTGACGACGAGGCTGCGACTGGCGGAGCAACCCTTTACTTTCCGGCCGGCCGGTATCTGACAGGTAGTATCGAAATCAAGAGCAACGTGACCCTGCGGCTCGATGAGCAGGCGACATTGCTGGGTAGCACGAATCCCACGGACTATCGCAATTTCGATCCCTTCATCGACGGCAGCGGCAATCGCTTGGGAGACGCATTGATTGTCGCCGTGAACGCGGACCATGTGGGCATCGAAGGCCGAGGCACCATTGACGGGCGAGGCCCACAACTAAAGGCCAATGAGCGACCGTACACGATGCGCCCATTTCTAGTCCGCTGGGTGAAGTGCAGGAACGTGTGCGTCCGGGATGTGCACCTCAGGAATCCAGGTGCATGGACCCTGAATTTCTATCGAACTGAAGGCGCGCTGGTCGAGCGCGTCACCATTCGGAGTCGGGGCCTCGGAATGAATAACAATGACGGGATCAACATCGACGCGAGTGAGGACATTCACGTGCGTGACTGCGACGTGGTCAGCGGCGACGACGCTCTCGTCATCAAGGCGACGAGCGCCAATACTCCGAGCCGAAATATCACCGCTACCGGCTGCAGGCTCTCGACTGGAACCAATGCCATCAAGCTTGGAACGGAGTCGATCGGTCGGTTTGAGCACATATCTGTCTCCAATTGCCACATCTCAAATGCGAGGATGGCCGGTATTGCCCTTTATGACGTGGATGGAGGCGAGTTGAAGGATGTGACGATCAGTGATGTTGCCATGGACGGTGTCGCCGTTCCCATCAGCATTCGGCTTGGGGCGCGGTTGCATGCTTTTCGCGAACGTGAAATGCGCCGGCGCATGCCCGGACGACTGCACCACGTGAGAATTGAAAATGTGAGCGCGAGGAACGTCGGGATAATGGGAATCCTGATCAACGGAGTGCCGGGACACCCGGTCGAGAATCTCACATTGGCGAATGTTTCGATCGAAGTTCCTGGCGGCGGAACCTCGGCTGACGCGCCGGTCCAGCTTCCTGAGAATGAGAAAGCTTACCCGGAGTACAATATGTTCGGGACCAGGATGCCGGTCTATGGTGTGTATGCCCGCCACGTGCGCCACCTGACATTGGAGAACGTCAAGGTGGTGCCGAGGATATCCGACGAGCGTCCGGCAGCCGCTATCTTCGATGGAGAAGATGTTCGAGGGCACGTGATTTCGACCAGCCGGTGAGGTCTGGCAACGGGTGGTGCGACGCTACACTGCGGTACTTCCTCCGTCGTTCCTCAGTTCGACGTTGTCTACGCGGGTGTAACCGAAGGGCGGTATCAACTGTCCGCAGAAGCGACTGACGAACTGCGCCGCTACGAGCTCACGTTGGCGACCATCTGGACGTCGCCCTTGGACTCGTTGAGGATCCGACTCTCGCCGCCCTCGAACCGGTTGCCCACGATGGCCGCGGAGCTCAGCCCCTTGCCCAGCCGGAGATGGGGCGACTTGGTCCGCTCCTTTCGGTTCTCGTCGTTGAAGCCCATGAAGTCGCAGCCGTGCATCAGCAGGGAGCCGGCCCTGGCATCGATGCAGTAGTCCCCCTTGCCAGCCTTGTCCCAGCGCGCGAACTGGGTGGCGATCAGCGTCACCGTGCCCTGGCCCTCCAGGATGAGCTGGGAGCCCGAGCTCACCCGAGACTGCGTCCAGAAGAAGCCGCAGTTGGTGAGTTTCACCGGACCGGTGTTGTCCGGCCCGATCTCCAGCCCGCACATGAACTGGCAGTTCTCAAACGCCACCCCACAGTGCCACTGGAGCTCGTCCACCTTGATCGCCAGCGGCCCGAGGTCGGAGCCGCTTTGCGTGATCAGGGCGTTGGCCGTGCCGGACGGGCGTTTGACGAAGTGGAAGCCGACCCTGGCCCAGATCACGAACGAATTGGAAATGTACTCCCAGTCGGTGCGGCCGATGAGGAAGCCAACCAGATGCGCCCGGCAGTAGTTCATGAGCGCGTCGCTCTGCTTGTCCAAGCCCTCGCCGAACGGCTTCGGGATGAACATCCAGTAGATCGGGTGTATGTGGACGTTCTCCATCCGGCCGACGTCGGTGCACTGGTCCACGTACACGCCGATGTTCACCGCCCCGAGCAGGACATTGCGCAGGGAGTGGCAATTGTTCCAGTACGTCCCGCAATCGATGCCGTTGTACGGATTGACCACGGTGACATCGATCACGCTGAACAACTGGCCCTTGCCCTGGATCGTCCACGGGTACGGCCGGATGTCCGTGATCTGCTGCTCGGGATAAAAGATCGAGACCCCCTTGAGCGCGCTGCCGCTCTTCAGGCTGATGAACGGCATGGCGTTTTCGTTGCCGCGTCCAGCATAGGCCAGCAGGGTGGTTCCCTTGTCGAGTTGCGAGGTGGAATGAATCCCGCGCCAGACGCCCTCGAGCGTGACGCCTTCGGGAACCGAAAGCGTTCCGCGAACCGCGTAGCGACCGGCGGGCAGCCACACGACTCCGCCCTTTTCCGCGGCCGCGTCCAACGCCTTCTGGATCGCGGCCGTGTCGTCGCCGGTGCCGTCGCCGCGGGCGCCGCGGTCGATCACGTTGAGGGCGGACACCGGTGCGGCGCTGGCGGGCGAGCTGGCCGTGAAGGCGGCGAGCAACCCGGCTGAGGAGGATTGGGCAAGAAAGCTGCGTCGATTCATAGGGGTGGGCGCAAAGTCTAGCGCCTGGCCCTTCCGGCAGCTTCTTGTTTCAGACCCTATTCCCGTGCTTTTCGGCGCGATTCCTCCTCGTCGCGGGTTGAAGCCAACCCGGTCGCCGCGGCTGCGGGACCTACGGCCGGCGCGAGTAGAAGATCAGCTCCGAGCTCGGCCGCTCCGGGAGCGTGACCTGGAGGTGCGCGAGAGCCTCGCCGGACATCGGGTGCACGGCGGCGGGTTCGAGTCCGGTGCGAATCTCGACGTCGTAGGTGGCCTTGGCGTCGATCGCGTGCAGCGACAACTCCATGGTCGGGAAAGGCCCGTTGGGACGGCGCAGCAGCACGACCAGCCCGCGGGTCTGCCCGGGGAGATCCCACTGCCACGCCGTCCAGGCGCGGGTATCCAGCGTGTACGGAAGGAGGGGGTAGAAATCGCCGTAGAAATAGGGCTGCACCTCGCGGTATTCGGTGAACACCTTCGCCATCCAGGGCATCCACGCGTCATCAGCGAGCCGGGCGCCGGTGCCGTATCCGGCAGAGTAGCCGCCGCGGGCCAGGTAGACTTGGGCCGTGCTGCCGAGCTCGCCCGGGTGGCTCCAGGGACTCGTGGCCACAGCGGATTCCTGGCCGCCGTTCAGCGGCACCCACGGCGCCAGACCCTGGGTCTGCATCTGCTCGGCGATCGAATCGCTCGATCCGTAGTCCGACCGCCAGACGATGAAACTCCGCGAGATCATCTCGAGATCAAGCCGGCGACCGCCGCTGGCGCAATTGTCGATGCACAATCCGGGATGCTGGGCGAGCAGGTCATCCCACATCGTGTAGAGGCCCTCGATGTACTTGATCTCCGTCATGCCGATCCGGTCAGGAGTGTCCTGCGTGGCCCAATACGCCTCGGTCGGATTGTTGCTGTCCTGCCGATACCACGTGACGCCGGCGTCGGTGATCAGACGAGACACCAGGGCGGTGATGCCCGCGCGGGCGGCGGGGTTGCCGAGGTTGAGGAGCGCCGAGCCGGCGGAGCGGGCGACGTTGTGGCTGTTGTCAGCTGGAACGGGAACATGCAGGAACCACTCGGGGTGCTCGTCGATGAGTTGGGTGCCGGGATTCGCGGTCTCGGGCTCGATCCAGAGCGAGAAGCCGAGCCCGGCCTGCCGCAGGGCGTCGCGCAGCGGGGCGAGCCCGTCCGGAAAGGCCTCCTTCTTGGGCCACCAGTCTCCGCGGCTCTGATACCAGTGATACTTGTTTCCGGGCCGCGCCTTGCCATACCACGCGGCGTCCATCGCGTAGACGTTGGCGGGCATCCCGAGCATTTTGATCTCGCGGATGGACGCCAGGCGGTCGGCGACCGACACGCCGTCGCCCCAGCTCCCGACGATCAGCGGGCCGGCGAGGGGCCGGTTGTTTTGGTGCGGGGAATAGTAGTCGAGAACCAGCCGCCGCCAGTTGTTCTGCGCCGCCTGCCAGTCGCCGCCGGTCCAGCCCAGCAGGAGGATGCGGGGCGTGCGGATCTCCTCGTTCGGGTGCAGGACCAGGTGCGTCTTTTTCATCCCGGCGGTCATCTGCATGACCTTGGTGAACTCGCCGTAGTTGAAGGTTGCCGCCCAGTTGCCGGTCCAACCGATCGCGCCGATCACGCCGTCGGAACCCATCGCGAGGTTGAAATACGGGAGGGTGTGTTCGCTGGAGGACATCCCGCCGGCGGATTCCAGACGGACGACGTAACCCGGAATCACGGGTTCGGCGAGCGGTGCAAAATCGTCGGCACGCTGGTCGCTTCCGCGCGCGTGGTACACCACGCAATCGGCCTGAGGCTCCACCGACATATCGAGCGGCTCAATGTTCTCGAGCACGGGCGTGTCGCCAGCGCCCTGGTTCCGGAAGTGCAGCACCCATTCAATGGCGTGGTACTGCGTGAAGGTCCGGACATCGGCGACGACCTGGAGCCCGGTGGCTGGATCGTCGAACGAGATGCGGTGCCGCTCGCCGCCGGGGACCGGCGTATCCTGCTCCGACCGCTGCCAGGCCGGAAGGAGGGCGGAGGAAGCCCGCCCGCCGTAGCGGAACGAAAACGGCAGGGCGTCGCGCCAATGCTGGAGCGAAAGATCCGCGGGTGCCGCGGCCAGCGGAAGGGCCGTCGCGACAAGGAGGAGGGCAAGGGGAAATCGTTTCATGGGGGCCGATGAACCGGCGCAAGGGGATCGACCGGACCAGCCGTCGATCGCGCGGCGTACCATAGTGCCACCCGTGGCGGGCGCCCACCTGAATTCCCGTGAATTGCGCGCTGTTTCCGGCGGTGCGGACGGAGCGTCGCCGGAGAGCGCGAAACGACGCCGCCGATTTCGGCGCGGCCGGCGCAGTCGTCACTAAACAGTGCGCATTGGGATCTGAAACAGGTGGCCCGTCCGACAGGTGTTTTCTAGAGTCGGAGCCCTGCCCGCCCAACCCCGATACCCATCGCCATGACGTTCGAAACCACGGTCAGCAAACCCTGGCGCGCCGCCGCGGCGGCCTGCCTTCTGCTCGCGTGCGGGTGCCCCGCCGCCACGGCCAACGTGGCGGGGGCGGCCGGCACCGATGACGCCGGGGCGGCAGGCTCGCCGAGTTCGCTCGTCGATCCGTTCGTGGGAACCGACGCGACCGACTGGACGCCGCGAGAGGGTTTCGCGGCGCGCTGGAAGTGGATCAAGGCGGAGGTCGGCAACGATCATCCCGGACCGTGCTATCCCTGCGGCATGCTTTCCGCGTGCCCCGATTCGGGCACCTATTCCTCCGGGTACGGCCTGAACATGCCGTCGACGACGGGACGGCCGAAGCGCCGGTTCCAGGAGTACACCGCGACGGGGTTCACCCATTTCCAGCAGAGCGGGGCGGGGGCGGTCGGCCGCTACTACAACTACGTGAAATTCATTCCGCTCGCCGGAGACTCGGCGCGGATCGGTGACCGCTGGGTGCTCCGCCACGAGGTGGCCCATCCCGGATACTACAGCGCCGAGCTGGGCGACACCGGAATCAAGGCGGAGATCACGGTCGGGAAGAAGTGCGCGGTGCACCGCTACACGTTTCCCGACGTCCCCGACTGCCGCGTGGCGATCGACCTTTCGGCGGGCGGGCTCGACGCGGTAATCCCGGGATACGCGGGACCCACGACCGCGGCCGGGGAGGCCATTTCCAACACGGAAGCCCAGGGCGAGATTTTTTGCATGGGGCATCCCATCTATTTCTATCTCGTCACCGACGCCGACGGCTGGGTGGCGTCGTCGTTTTCGTCGGGCGCATTCTCGGCGGTCAAGTCGATCCTGGTGACGAACGATCCGCAGCGACGCGCGCCGTTCGGGCTGATGTTCAGCGGACAACGACCGGCGAGCGGGGCGGTGACGGTGAAGATCGGATTCTCTTTCCGGAGCATCGAACAGGCCCGGGAGAACCTGGCCCTGACCGGTCATGGAAATTTCGATACGGTCGCGGCGGCGACTCGCGAAGAGTGGGACCGGGAGTTGGGACGGGTGAAAATCGCCGGCAACACCGCGGACGCCCAGAAATTGTTCTACACGAACCTGTATCACAGCCTCATCAAGCCGGCCGATTTCACGGGCGAGGATGAGACGGACGCCCCCCTGTTCCTGGACATCTGCACGATGTGGGACATGTACAAGACCCACCTCCCGCTGATGATGACGCTCTACCCGGAACGCGGGAGTGCCCTCGTCAATTCGTTCCTCCACCTGGCGGAGGTGCACGGTTCGCTCCCGGCAGGCGCGGGGATCGGTGACACCCGCTTTGGCAGCGCCACGACCAGCAACCAGGGCCGGAATTTCGCGCACGTCACGATCGCGGACGCCTTCTGCAAGCACGTGCCAGGGATCGACTGGCGCGAGGCCGAGCGGCTGATGGTGCGCGATTTTGACGTGCCGGCCGCCCGGTCATTCATCGAGACCGGGGCGAACGACCGGCCCTCCCTGACGGTAGACTACGCGTATTCGGCGCTCTGCACGGCCGAAGTGGCGAAGGGCCTCGGCGACCAGGCGACGTATCAGGAAATGATGCGGTTGGCCGGAAACTGGCGAAACGCCTACGATCCCTCGACCGGAATTCTCCGGCCGGGAAGATACTACGAAGGCGGCCGGTGGAACTATTCGTTCCGCTACCAACCGGACGTCGCCGGGCAAATTGCCCTGAGCGGAGGCGACCAGCGGTATTGCGACCTGCTCGACATGTTCTTCCGGATCACGGAGCCGCCGGCGGACCTTCACGCGGAGTCCTGGGAGGCGCTGAACAACCAGCCGGACATGGAGTCGCCCTACCTCTACGTGTATGCCGGGCGTCCCGACCGAACGGCCAAGGTCGTCCGGGCGTGCATGAAGTACCAGTTCAACACGAGCCGCGGCGGGCTGCCCGGAAACGACGACTGCGGCGGCACGTCCGCCTGGTTCGTCTGGAGCGCGATGGGGATCTTTCCCGTCGCCGGCCAGGACATCTATCTGCTCGGAAGTCCGCTCTTCCCGCGCGTCGAGATGGAAGTCGGGGGCAAAGCGTTCGTCATTGAGGCAAAGAACAACTCCGACACGAACATCTACGTCCAGAGCGCGACCCTGAACGGACGTCCGCTGGATCGGGCGTACCTGAGCTACGCGGAGCTGAGCAGTGGCGCGACGCTCGTGCTCACCATGGGACCGGCGCCCTCCGCCTGGGGGCGGGATAACCGGCCGCCGACGTTCCGGTAGTGAGAACACGGCGCGGCCGAAGCCAATGATTCAATCTGAAACCCTCTGAACCTATGACGTGGAAATGTGCGTGGGCCTGGTGGTCGCGACGGGGGCAAATCCCGGCGGCTCTTGCTTCCCGATCCCGTGGCGCCGAATTCCGTGGCTCCGCCGACAAACGCGCGACCCCGCGGCGGCTCCACGGGCCGCCGATGTGGATTGCGGCTGGCGTCGCGGTGGCGGGCTACGCCGTGGCGCAGGTGGCGGATCCGGCCGGAGTTCTCCGGGCCGTGGATCCA
>DASZYH010000286.1:0-1984 GCA_035545515.1 Opitutaceae bacterium | reverse complement strand
AATGGGCTCGGGCAAGTGCCATCCGTATGGCGGCTGGGGCTTCTGGCCTCTGTTCGCCAGTCTCGGCGCGTTTGGTGGTTACGGTGGTTATGGCGGTGGCTACTCGGGCGGCTCGTACGGCGGCACAACGATGGTCGCGGATTCGTCGCCAGCCACTGCTCCCACAGTCGCTGCGGCGACTCCAGCCGCGACCGTGGCCGGCGTTGATCTGCAACTGATCGACGTGCGGTTGCTGGACAACGGTGATGCCGCGAAGCAAATCGGACCTCGCTATCGCGTCTCGTTTCGCAACGCCGGCACCTCGCCCGTGGATCATGCGTTCAACGTGGCGCTCATCGCGGCTGATGATGCGAACTTAACCACGAATCTGCCGACGATCGAAAGCCGTATCTCCTCGGTAGCGACGAGTGACGTGACGAGTGTCGATCTGCGGCTGCCGGCCACGGCCTTCGACATGGGTAGCGACGCGCACAGTGAGTTCGCCAAGCTGTTCGTGTTCGTCGACAGCCACGGCGAAGTGAACGATGTGAATCGCGACAACAACGCGACGGGCGTCGACCGCACCGCGGTGCAGCCCGCCACCTAGTCACCACCGCATCGCCGCGATCAACCGCGGTCAATCGATTCCCGAGCGAGGTGTGGTGCTCGAGGATCGCTGTCCGAGGGAGTGGGGTGGGATGAGGAAGTAACGCCGCTCCTGTGAAACCCGTCCCGCCCGCTCCCACCTGACCATTAAGACTGAACTGAAATCGAGAGCCGGACGAGCCCGTGAGGCCGTCCGGTTTTTTTGCATTCGCTCCTGAAGGATGTCAGCAGTGAAGGCGAATTCACTTGACCGGCAAGATCGGCCTCTCGGCGCGCTACGGCGATGGTTCGCGGTGATCGCTGCCAGTAGCTCTAAAACGTGGATTCTCCCCGAGGAACGGATGCCGATGGCGGCAGACCGATGGCCGGGGGATCGATGGCTTCCCACGGTAGGACTCATAAGGAACCCTGTGAAATGGGCCGCTGCCAGTAGCTCTAAAACGTGGATTCTCCCCCAGGAACGGATGCCGCCCGATCCCCCAAAATTTCCGTAAAAATCCTTGTCAATCGGTCGCTCGGCATCTATAGTCGAGGGGTCAGCCAGAAAAACCGGCACTGGGCAAGTCCGACATCGTGGGCAGGCGACGGCGGCAAAGATACCGGCAGGCTGGCGCTGGTTGCTGGGCCAGAGTTTTTTTCTTTCGGTGGTTGCTACTGCGACGACCTCTTAAGCAGACGGATTAGAGCCGCCCGCCGGCCATCCACCGTCGCACCTCGTTTCCCCTCAGCGGGCTGCCCTTGCGCACATTACTGGATGTGTCGCGCAACCGGCCGCGGATACGGAACGAAGCTGCGAAAAGGCGAGGTTCTGCACGCCGCGGACCGGCTCCTTCCGCGACACACGGCTGTTTCTGCATCGCGCTTTCAATCACGGCGCGCCCGCTGTCCTTCCCCCTTTGACGAGGATCCATGATCTCCGCTTCTTTACAAACGATTCGCCGCATCACGATCTTGTCGCTGGTTCCCGTGTTTGGGGTCTTGTCCCTCGCGAACCAGGCGCATGCCCTGCCGATCGCGACATTTAATACCTCGCTCGGCTCGTTTCAAGTCGAGCTGCGTTCGGACGTTGCCCCGCTCACGGTGCAGAACTTCATCAACTATGTCGACAGCGGCGCGTACGACAACACCATCATTCACCGGTCGGTCGCCAATTTTATTGTGCAGGGGGGCGGTTACAGCGCCGACGGGGCGCCTTTCGCGTTCAATACTCCTCCTTCGCACATCACGCAAAACGCGCCGGTCCCGAATGAATTCCACTTGTCGAACGTGGCCGGCACCCTAGCGATGGCCAAAATCGGTGGCGACCCCAACAGCGCGACGAGCGAGTGGTTCTTCAACCTGGTCGATAACTCGTCGAATCTCGACAATCAGAACGGCGGGTTTACTGTCTTTGGCGACG
>DASZYH010000285.1:0-27201 GCA_035545515.1 Opitutaceae bacterium | reverse complement strand
CCCCGCACGCGCACGCGGGCTGGTTGGCGATGCGGGCGCGCCCGCACCACAGGCCAACGGCAGTTAAGCGCGCCGGATGGGGTGCACGCGACTCCGCCCTAATGGCCGTGGCGGTCGGCGAAAGAGGATTCCTGTAGCGCCTGCTCCCATTCCATGGCGGCGAAGGGACCCACCTCCGCCCAGGCGCTTCCGCCTTCGCGAAGCTACGGCGGACAAGACGGAGGGCAGGCTCGCCGCCCTACCCGCTGGATCGGTTTGAATTTGCCCTAAGTCGGTCGGCGGCAACGCGCGGACGCCGCCCCGCCCCGCGGACATGGGGGCGCGGTTGCCTTCGCCATGGCCAATGTGTTCATTTGTACACTCGCCTTCCCGTTGTCATGGCCGCGCCACCCTACATCGAATTTCATGCGCGCAGCGCCTTTAGTTTCCTGCGCGGTGCCTCGAATCCCGAGGATCTGGCGAAGGCGGCCGCGGCCGCCGGGCTGCCGGCGCTGGCGCTGGTGGATCGCGACGGCGTGTACGGCGCCCCGCGGCTGTTCGGTCCGGCGCGGGAAAACGGCCTCCGCGCGATCGTCGGTGCCGAGATCACGATGTGCGACGGCAGCGTCGTTCCCCTCCTCGCCGCCACCCGGACCGGATACCAGAACCTGTGCCAGCTCATCACCGAAGCGAAGCTGACGGAGCGTCGCCACGGCGGCGGCGGGCCGGCGCCTTCCGCCCGCACCGCGGAACCGAAAAGACCTGATCGTACGCCGGCGGCCAACCGCGAATCCGGAGCGCGGCGTCCTCCCCATGCGCCCGACCCATGCGACCGGAAGCGCCCATGCTTCGCCACCTGGGAGGAACTCGCACGCTTCTCGGAAGGGCTGATCGCGCTGACCGGCGATGAAGAGGGACCGGTGCGGCGCGCGTGGCGAGAGCTGGGGCCGCTGGCAGCCGATGCCGCGTTGCGCACTCTCTCCGGAATCTTCGGGGCCGACCGGCTCTACGTCGAACTGCAACGCCACCGGATCCGCGGCGAGGCCCGTGAACTCGCGTTTCTGCAGGATCTCGCCGCCGGCCACGGCCTGCCGCTCCTGGCGACCGGAGGCGTCAACTATGCGACGCGGTCAGCGCGGCCGGTGGCCGACGTGTTCACCTGCCTGCGGCTGCACACGACGCTCGATGCGGCCGGCCGCCAGCTCTCCGTCAACGACCACCGGCACCTGAAGTCGCCCACGGCGATGGCGGCCCTGTTCGCCGACCTGCCGGAGGCAATGGCGAACACCTGTCGGCTGGCGGACCGGATCGAGTTCACGCTGCGCGACCTCGGGTACAAGTTTCCCGATTATCCCGTTCCGTCCGGGCACTCGATGGAAAGCTTCCTGCGAGAGCGCGCGTACGAGGGCGCCCGGGAACGGTACGGCCAGATCACGCCCCGCGTCCGCCGGCAGCTCGAAAAGGAGCTGGCCTTGATCACGAAGCTCGGGTTCTGCGGGTATTTTCTCATTGTCTGGGATGTCTGCCGCTTCTGCCGCGACCACCACATCCTGGTCCAGGGCCGGGGGAGCGCCGCCAACAGCCTGGTCTGCTACGCGCTGCGGATCACCGCGGTCGATCCGATCAAGTGCCGCCTGCTTTTCGAACGCTTCCTGAGCGAAGGACGCGTCGGCGCCGACGGTCATCCCTCCTGGCCGGACATCGATCTCGACCTGCCGAGCGGGGATCTGCGGGAAAGCGTCATCCAACAGGTTTATGAACGCTACGCCCCGCGAGGCGCGGCGATGACCGCCAACGTCATCACCTACCGCGGCCGCAGCACGGTGCGGGAGATCGGCAAGGTGCTCGGGTTTGGCGACGACGCGCTCGACCGTTTCTCCAGCCTCTATGCCAACGGCGATTTCCCGGAGACGCTCCAGTTGAAGCAACAGCTCGGGCTGGCGGGAATCGACACGCATCACGCGCGGGCCGAGGCGCTCGCCTCGTTGTACGGGAAAATCCACGGCCTGCCGCGACACCTGGGCCAGCACTCCGGCGGCATGGTGATCTGCCAGGACCGGCTCTCGTCCGTCGTCCCGCTGGAAAACGCGTCGATGCCCGGTCGCGTCGTCTGCCAGTGGGACAAGGACGACTGCGAGGATCTCGGCATCGTGAAGGTGGATTTTCTGGGGCTCGGCATGATGGCCGTGCTGCAGGACACGTTCGAGCTCTGCGCCCGCCGCGGTCACCCACTCGAACTTTACCAGATTCCCCAGAACGACCGGGCAACGTTCCGCGCCATGCAGGCGGCCGACACGATCGGCGTCTTCCAGATCGAGAGCCGGGCGCAGATGGCGACGCTGCCGCGCTTCAAACCCCGGACCTTCTACGACGTCGCCATGCAGGTCGCGATCGTCCGGCCCGGACCGATCGTGGGGCACCTGGCGCATCCGCTGATCCGCCGCCGGCGCAAGCAGGAGGACCCGGACTGGATCGACCCGAGCGTCGCCCACATCGTGAAGCCGATCCTGCGGCGGACGAGTGGCGTGATCCTGTTCCAGGAACAGATGCTCGAACTGTCGATGAAGCTCGCGCACTTCACCGGCGGTCAGGCGGAGGAACTGCGCCGCGCCATGGGCTTTACGCGCAACACGGAACGGCTCGACCAGGCACTGGCGAAGCTCTGTGCCGCGTTGCGCGCCGCCGGTCACAACGAAACCGTCGTCCAGCGCGTGAGCGAGTCCGCCCTCTCATTCGCCGCCTACGGGTTTCCGGAGTCGCACGCGATCAGCTTCGCCCTGCTCGCGTATGCCAGCACGTGGCTGAAGCTCCACCACCCGGCCGAATTCACGGCGAGCCTGCTGAACAACCAGCCGATGGGCTTCTACTCGCCGGCAACCATCCTCCAGGACGGACGGCGCCACGACCTCCAGGTCAGGCCGGTTTGCATCGCGGCGTCGGAGTGGAACTGCACGGTCGAGGCCGACGACACGATCCGGATCGGCCTGCGTTATGTGAAGGGACTGCGGCAGGCGGCTGCCGAGGCCATGCTCGCCGCCCGCGCGGCGCAGCCGTTCGGCTCGCTCGAGGATTTCCTGCGCCGGACGCAATTCAGCGCCGCCGAACGCCGCGCCCTGGCGGCGACTGGTGCACTCAACGCGCTCGCGCCCCATCGTCGCGCCGCACTCTGGCAGGTGGAGGCAGCCTGGTCCGAGGACGAGGCGCTGTTCAAGTATCACGGGGCCGACAACCGGGGCGGAAACAAAACCGGCGACGCGTCGCCCGCCGACATCGACACTCCGCTCGCGCCGATGACGCTCTCCGAGCGCCTGCGCGCCGACTTTGCCGGGCTCGAACTGACCGCCGGCATCCATCCGATGGCGCTGGCGCGGCCGCACCTGCCGGACGTCTGGCGCGCCACCGACCTGTTGCTGGCGCCCGATGGCGAACGGGTCACGATCGGCGGTTCGGTCATCTGCCGGCAGCGGCCCGGCACGGCGAAGGGCTTCGTCTTTGTCAGCCTCGAGGATGAAACCGGGATCGCGAACGCGGTGGTGACGCCGCCGGTGTTCGAGCGAAACCGGCTGGTGATCACGCAGGAGCCGGCGCTGAAGATCAGCGGCCGGCTCCAGAACGATTCGGGCGTCATCCACGTGAAGGCCGAGCGGATCGAGCCGCTGCCGGCGAGCGAGGTTCCGGCCTCCGCCTCGCACGATTTTCGGTAGCCGGCCGCCATCGAACAGCCTGCGTCCGCGCCCGCGCGGCAGTGGGATCGAATCGACATGCCGTCCCGGATCTGAATTCATCCGCCGGTTTTCACCGTATCGCCAACGCAATGACTCTTCGGTCCCTTCTTGCGCTCGCCGGCATTGCCCTCGCGCTCCAGGCGCGGGCGGAGGTCTCCATCCCGCCGGCGCTGGTCCTCAACGATCACGGCTACCTCGCGATGCCGGGGTTGAACGTGATGCTCGCGCAGGATTTCTATCCCGAAGGCCACCAGGGCGGCGTCGGCATCATTCAGAACGGCCAGCGCGTCGCGACGAATGGCGATCTCCGGCTGTCGCCCACTCCCGGCCAGTGGCAGCCGACTCCGGCGGTGGGCGCCCATCAGGTGATTCGAGCCACCCAGGAGATCAGCGTTCATCTCAGCTACCCCAATCCACAACTCGACCGCAAGGGGTTCAATCCGATCGCCTATCCCGACCTGAAGCTGGGCTACGTGGTGAGGGTTCAACCCGCCGGCGCCGGCTTCCGCATTTTCGTCGATCTCGACCAGCCGCTGCCCCCGGCGTGGGCCGGAAAAGTGGGATTCAACCTCGAGCTCTTCCCCGGAATCCTGTTCGGAAAGTCGTTCGAGATCGGCCACACCGTCGGGCTGTTTCCTCGTCAGGCCGAAGGCCCGGGAAGCGCCGGCACCGACGTCTCCGCGCTCGGCCAGGGGCGAACGCTCACGATTGCGCCGGAATCCGAGCGGCAGCGGATGACGATCGAGGCCGTGCACGGCGGCGAACTGCAGTTGCTCGACGGCCGCGCCCAGCACAACAACGGCTGGTTCGTGGTGCGCGCCCTGGTTCCGGCCAAAGCAACGCAGGGTGCGATCGAATGGCTGGTGCAGCCGCATGCGATTCCCGGCTGGAAATCCGCCCCCGTGATCCAGGTCTCGCAGATCGGCTATCATCCGAAGCAGCCCAAGCTGGCCGTCATTGAACTCGACGGGGCCGAGACCGACCTGAAACCGGTCACACTGTACCAGGTGACCTCCGCGGGACTGCGGGAGGTCCGACGGGGCCCGGCCCGGGATTGGGGCCGGTTTCTCCGCTATCGTTACCTGCAGTACGACTTCAGCGACGTGGTGCAACCCGGCCTGTATGAGATCGGGTATGACGGCCGCCGCTCGGCGGCGTTTCCGATCAGCGCCGACGTTTTCGAACGCGACGTCTGGCAGCCGACCGTCGAATATTTTCTGCCGGTCCAGATGTGCCACGTGCGCGTGAACGAGAACTACCGCGTGTGGCACGGCCTCTGCCACGCCGACGACGCGTTGATGGCGCCGCCGAATGAAAATCATTTCGACGGCTACGCCCAGGGCCCGTCGACGCTGACGCGGTTCAAGGGCGGCGATCACGTTCCCGGACTCGACCGTGGTGGCTGGCACGACGCGGGCGATTTTGACCTGCGGATCGAGTCGCAGGCCGACACCGTCCATGGACTCGCGCTCGCATGGGAGCTGTTCCACCCCACGCTCGACGACACGTCCGTCGACGAACAGGCGCGTATCGTCGACATCCACCGGCCCGACGGGAAACCGGACGTGCTCCAGCAGATCGAGCACGGCGTGCTCTCGATCGTCGGCGGTTATCACGCCCTGGGACGACTCTATCGCGGGATCCAGGACCCATCGCTCGCGCAGTACACGCACCTTGGCGACCCATCGACCGCGACCGACAACCAGGTTTTTCACGATTCGACGGGGGGCGAGGCGATGAAGATCCTCGCCGACGCGGCCCGCGAAGGATCGCAGGCCGAGCCGCAGATCGACCATCTCCCGCGCCTCGGCTCCGCCGGGTCGGCCGACGATCGCTGGGTGTTCACGGAGCGGAATGCGGCGCACGAGTTCACGACCGCGAGCGCCCTGGCCGCCGCGTCACGGGTGCTCCGGGGTTTCGACGATCCCATGGCGGCGGACTGCCTGAAGATCGCGCGTGAACTCTGGACGTCGGCCAACTACGAGGCGGTCGATCGGTCGAGCGGAGCGTCCGTGCCGGTCCTTCGACTCGAGGCGGCGATCGAGCTTTATCAAACGACGCACGACTCGACCTACGCGGATGCCATCACGAGCTCGGCTGACTATGTGGTCGAGCACCCGGATCGCGCCGGCTGGCTGGGCGCACGGGCGCTCGGCTTGATCACGGATGCATCGTATCGGGAAAAAATCCGGGCCGCGCTGCGGATCTATCGCGCGCAGGTCGATGCGCTGGGAAAAGAGACCCCCTACGGCGTCCCCTATCGCCCGCAGATCTGGGGCGCAGCCTGGGGCATCGAGCGGTTCGGGGTGCAGCAGTATTTCCTGCACGCCGGCGCGCCGGACATCTTCCCGGCAACGTACCTGCTGCGCGCGATCGATTTCGTCCTCGGGTGTCATCCCGGGCCCAACAACGCCTCGTTCGTCTCGGGTGTCGGGGCGCGGTCGATGACGACTGCCTACGGTTTCAATCGTGCCGACGCGTCGTACATTCCGGGCGGGATCGTCTCCGGCACCGCTCTCATCCGTCCCGATTTCCCGGAGCTCCTCGACTGGCCGTACCTGTGGCAGCAGGGCGAGTACTGCCTCGGATATCCGACTTCCGATTACATCTTCCTCGTTCTGGCCGCCGATCACGTGTTGAACCGATAGCCGGGACCGCGGCCGGAAGTCAGCGCCACTCGTGCCGCGGATAGCGCCGGGAGAGCTCGGGTTTGATCCTCGGATACACCTCGCGCCAGAAATTCGTCAGATCGTCCGTGACCTGGATCGGCCGCTGGTTGGGCGCAAGAACCTCGATCCTCACCGGTATGCGACCGTGGCCGACGGTGAATTTCCCCTCGATCCCGTAGAGCTCCTGGATGCGCGCGCTCAGGACAGGCGGTCCCTCCTTGTGATAGGTCAGACGCGAGCGCCGGCCGTTGCCCATCGTCAGCCGTTCGGGAAGATAGTCGTCAATCACCGCCAGTTGCTCCGCCGTGAGCCAGTCGCGCAGCACCGGCATCACAGGTTTGTCCCGGATGTCCTTGTAGCCGAGTTCGCCGTAGCAGACCTGCTCGATCAGGGTCGCGCGATCCGCGTCCGTGATTGGATTCACCTCGAGTTCGGGGAACCATTCGGCGAGGCGGTTGACGCGGATGATCCACTGCTCGACGGAATCGTCCCAGGCCTCGAGCTTCAGCCGTCCGGCCACGACCTCCTTCGTCAGCAGCGCCGCCGCCGCATCGAGCGGCGCTTCATCGGCGCTGGACTTCGCCTCGAGCACCAGGTCGCGAAACCGGCGTTCGCGGCGCGTGATCACCCGCTTTTGCTGTTCATCGTAAACGACGCCGCGGGTTTCGCGGTAGTCCGCCGGGAAGATCTCCTTCAGCCACGCCTCCTCGATCGCGGTCCCCAGCGAGAGCAGCACATTGACCTCGCCCCCGCGGCCTTCGATCTCGCTGATCTCGGCGGCGACGAACAGCGGCGCCTTCTGGATGCCACTCTCGCGCGCGAGCAGCCCGCGACGGGCGTGGACCAGCTCGCAGCGGAGGGTGCCGACGTCGAGGCGACGCGCGAGCTGGTCGGAAAAGCCGGCGAGCACGCACTTCCGGATGGCGCCGCCGTCGGCGCGCTGCTCGGTGACATCGAGGCCCTCGGACTCCGCGATCTGAAGGAACTGCTCGAAGAGCGGACCAACCTGCCGTGCGCCCTGCGCATGGATGCCGAGCCGGCGGCAGGCCTCGAGGGAAAAGCCGGCCTGCTGGGCAAAGCGCCACGCGCGCATCAGCAGGAAGAAATCGCTTTCGTGCTCCTCGCCGAGCGTGTCCTCCCGCGCCTCATCCGTGCGCTTGTCGACTCCCCGGAGCAGGAAATTACGGCCCTGGGTCAGCGCGGCCATCAGCGCGACCGGTCGGACACACCCGCGTTCCTGGGCGGCCAGGAACATCCGCGCATAGCGGGGATGCACCGGGAAACGGAGCATCTTCCGACCGACGTCGGTGATCCGAAGCGCTCCGGGCGCGCCCGTCACCGGCGGGTTCTGAGCAGCATCCGGCATCGGTGCGATCGCGCCCAAATCCGCCAGCAACTGCTCCGCCCGTTCGAGTGCCCGGATTTCCGGCCGCTCCAGCCAGGGGAAACCGGTGACGTCGTCGATCCCGCTCGCCTTCAGCGTCAGGACAACCTCGGCCAGATCGAGCCGGCGGATCTCCGGCAACTCCTGCGCCGGACGCTTGGCGTGCTCCGGCTCGGTCCACAACCGGACACAAACCCCCGGCGCGGTCCGCCCGGCGCGGCCGGCGCGCTGATCCGCGCTGGCGACGGAGATCTTCTCGATCAGCAGGGTGTTGATGCCGCGGTGCGGATCGAATCGCGCAATGCGTGCGAGACCACAGTCGATCACCGTCGTGACGCCATCGATGGTCAGCGACGTCTCGGCAACGTTCGTCGAGACGATGATTTTCCGCGCCTCGTACCGCGCCACCGCCCGGTCCTGCTGCTCCGGTGGCAGTTCGCCGTGCAGGGGAAAAACAACAAAGTCACGGAGGGGACGCGAACCCTGGATCGCCTGGACGGTGCGGCTGATCTCGTAGGCACCCGGCATGAACACCAGCATGTCGCCCTGGTTGGCCGCGGCCACGCGCTCGCATTCGCGGGCGGCGACGTCCCACACCGGCTCATGCTCGAAGTCGACCCGCTTGGTCAGATATTCGATGTCGACCGGAAAACTCCGACCCTGCGAGACGAGCACGTCACACGGGGCCAGGTAGGATTTCAACGCTCCGGCATCGAGCGTCGCGGACATCACGATCAACTTCAGGTCCGGTCGGATCGTCTGCTGGATCTGCAGCGCCCGCGCCAGGGAGATGTCACCGTAGAGGTGACGCTCGTGAAACTCATCGAAGACGATCGCGCTGATCCCCGGAAGCCGCGGGTCAAACGACATCTGCCGCAGCAGGATGCCCTCGGTGACAAACCGGATCCGGGTGCGCTCGCTGACCCGTGATTCCAACCGGATCTGGTAGCCGACCCCCTCGCCGAGCCGCGTCCCCGCCTCTTCCGCGACCCGCTTGGCGAGCAGGCGCGCCGCGAGCCGCCGCGGCTGGAGCACGACCACTTCGCCGGATTCCCCCAGCAGCCCGTGCTGCCACAGCATCTGCGGGATCTGCGTCGACTTTCCCGACCCGGTCGGGGCCTGGACAATCAGCCGCCCCTGCGCCCGCAGCGACGCGACGACGGCGGATTCGAGTTCGTAGATCGGCAGTTCACGTGGCGACACCGGCATGTGGAAACGAGAACATCGACCATCCGGCCCCGTATCGCCAAGCCTTGTTTCCAGTTCTCACCGGCGCGGCGATGTCGACCGGGGGGGAACGAAGTCGGGTGTCGCGAGACGTCGCAGCAGCTCTTCGAGACCGCTGATTCGCGGCCCGCTTGTCACCTGTGCGAGAAAGCAGCGGGTTGATTCCACGCCCCCCCCGGCGCTCAGCTGGTCACGATCGGTCAGCGTATCCCCTGGCCCCCTTTCCTCCCGCGGCCCCGGCACCGTGTGCCCCCCCTCCCCATGAAATATACCCTGCAGATCAACGGCCAGGCACACGACGTCGACGTGTCCGGCGACACCCCGCTTCTTTGGGTCCTGCGTGACTCGCTCGGCCTGGTGGGCACCAAATTCGGGTGCGGCATCGGCCAATGCGGTGCGTGCACGATTCATCTGGATGGACAACCGACCCGAGCCTGCCTGACGCCAGTTGCCGCGGTGGGGCGGATGAATGTAACCACGATCGAGGGGCTGGCCGCGAGCGACGGCCGGCTGCATCCAGTCCAGCAGGTCTGGTGTGACCTTGATGTGCCGCAATGTGGCTACTGCCAGGCGGGGCAGATCATGTCGGCGGTCGCCTTGCTGCGGAGCAAGCCGACGCCAAACGACCAGGAGATCGATGACGCGATGGCGGGGAACCTGTGCCGTTGTGCCACCTATTACCGCATCCGCGCCGCCATCAAACAGGCGAGCGCCCCGGCGGTGTCGAACGGAGGCCGCTCATGAATGGCGAACCCCAGCCCCACACCGTCGACCGCCGGCGATTCTTGCAGTGGTCTCTGCTCACCGCCGGCGGACTGATGCTGGGCTTCGTTCCCCGGGTCGGCGCGGATTCCACGGGCGAGGTCAAGCGGCCGAGCCCGGATCAGCGACCCGGCGATTTTGAACCCAACGCCTTCATCCGCATCGCGCCCAACGGTCGGATCACCCTGTTTTCGGCCCGCCCCGAAATCGGGCAAGGCATCAAGACCTCCCTCCCGATGATCATCGCGGAAGAGCTCGGCGCCGATTGGCGCGATGTTGATGTCGTATCCGCCCCCTTGGATCCGGTGTATGGCGAGCAGGGCGCGGGAGGCAGCACCTCCACGCCGCACGCATGGCTCCCACTGCGCCAGGTCGGCGCCACGGCGCGAGTCATGCTCGTGTCGGCCGCGGCGCAGGAGTGGGCGGTGCCGCCGTCCGAGTGCCGCACCAACGCCAGCACGGTCGTCCATCGCCCGACGGGGAAGACACTGTCGTTCGCCTCGCTGGTTTCCGCGGCAGCCTTGTTGCCGATTCCCGCTCCGGCAGACGTGCCGTTGAAGGATCCGCGGGAGTTCACGTTGTTGGGTTCGCGGATCGCCGGCGTCGACAACCCGCAGATTGTGACCGGAAAGCCGCTTTTTGGAATCGACCGGCAACTCCCCGGTCTCGTCCACGCCATGTACGTGAAAGCGCCGGTTTTTGGCAGCCGCGTGGTGCGCGCCAACACCGACGTGCTCAAGGCGTTACCCGGCGTGCGCGACGCATTCATCATCAACCAAACGATCGGCGGACTCACCGGCCTGGTGCCCGGCGTGGCAATTGTCGCCGATTCCACCTGGTCGGCATGGAGCGCGCGCAACCACCTCCAGGTCGAATGGGAAAGTAATCCGCATGCGCAGGACAATTGGTCCGGCTTCGTATCGGCGGCGAAAAACGCAGAGGCCTCGGGAAAACCCCACGTCGTCCGCAACGACGGTGATGTCGACGCCGCCTGCGCCGCCGCCGCGAAGGTCGTCACCGCCGAGTACTCGTACCCCTTCATCTCCCACGCCAACTTGGAGCCGCAGAACTGCACCGTCACGGTGAGGGGCGATTCCGCCGAAATCTGGGCGCCCATCCAGGACCCCCACAAAGGCCGGACAGTCGCAGCCAGGGTCCTGGGCATTTTCCCAGAACGGATCGTATTCCACATCACCCGAAGCGGCGGCGGATTTGGCCGCCGTCTCGACGCCGACTACGTGGCGGAGGCGGCGGCAATCGCGCAAAAAGTGGGAACGCCGGTAAAGCTGACCTGGACCCGCACCGACGATTTGCAGCACGACCACTATCGTCCCGGCGGCTTCCACTTCCTCCGCGGCGCCGTCGACCGCGAGGGCAAGCTCGTGGCCTGGCGCGGGCATCAGGTGTGGTTCGGGGACGGTGGGATGAGCCTCGACGCGTTTCCGGCGCGGTTCGTCCCGCACTGCCGGATGGAAATGACAAAGCTGGACAACGGAGTCCCGATGGGACCGTGGCGGGCGCCGGGCGCTTGCGTGTTCGGCTTCGTCATCGGCAGCTTCCTCGACGAACTTGCCCATGCCGCGGGTCGCGATCCCCTTGGATTTGCCCTCGATGTGCTGGGTGACCGCGACATGGTGCCCGGGACCGGCGGTCGCGAGGCATACAACGCTGGCCGCATGCGCCAGGTCATTCACACCGTCGCCCAAATGGCCTCATGGGGACGCCCGCTGCCCCGGGGACAGGGACTCGGGCTCGGCTTCTATTTCAGCCATCAGGGTTACGTCGCGGAAATCGCCCAAGTCGCGGTATCGAAAACCGGTGAACTGGCGATCGAGGACGTCTGGGCGGCAGTCGACGTCGGATCACCGATCGTCAACCTCAGCGGCGCGGAAAATCAGGTGCAGGGCGCGATCACCGATGGACTCAGCGCGAGCTGGCTCCAGGAACTCGATATCCAGGGCGGAGCAATCGTGCAGAGCAATTTTCACGAGTACCCCCTTCTGCGAATGCCGCAGGCACCGCGAAGAATCCAAATCGAATTTATCCAATCGGCGCACCCTCCGACTGGCCTGGGTGAACCCGCGTTGCCACCACTGGCTGCGGCGGTGGCGAATGGGGTGTTTGCCGCCACCGGCACGCGGATCCGACGACTCCCCTTTGCGCGGACCGACCTGCGTTGGAGCTGAGGTCATCTATTACCTGACCAGTCCGGTGCCGGCGCGAGTCGGTTTGACGCAGACGGCGAACCGCGGCGTCCTGCGCCGAGGTTCCTTTACGCTCCCGTCTGCCGGCGGTGAACCGGCCGCAAGACTACGGGAGATCCGAGAAACGAAAAAAAGGAGCGCCCGCGAACGGGCGCTCCCAGGTGTCGCGCTCTGCCCACGCGCACCTAGAACATGAACCGATTGGTGAACTCCCAGGTTGTCCCTTCGGCCATGCGATACTGGCCATAGGTTCCATCGGGGTTCGCATTGATCGGAATCAGTTCCTTCCCCTTGAACAAATTGCGGATGTTCAACTGACATTCCATGGTGATGCGCTTGGTGAGCTTGCGCCGGTAGGTGATCCAGGCGTCGTAGTTCGTCTGCGACGGAGCCATGATCGGGTTGTTCAGGTCACTGATCCATACGTTGGCCGAATCGAGATACGTCGGATAATACCCCACCGTGAGCGGGCCCTGGTACCGGACGCTGCCGCCGATGCCAAAGCCCTGGAGCGCGCCATGGCGGAAATCGTAGGTGGAAATAAGATTCCAGTGCCACTTGCGCAGCTCGCCCACGGCGCGCCCTTCCGCAGACTTCGCCGTCAGGTACGGAATATCCACATCCCGGTTCCAATCGGTGCCCAGATACTGGCTGTTGTTGTTACCCCACGGATCGATCTGCGCGAAGCCCGTGCGATGCCAGTAGTCCAGCCCGCCCTGGTAGTCCGACGGCTTGAAACCGTCGTAGGCAACGGCACGCATCGCGGCGATGTACTTGTCCATGTTTCCGCCGAGGATGTTCGTCGTGACCGCCTGCGCGCGGGAGGCGTTGAAGATCATGCGCCACTGCGGGGTGATGTTGCCCGAAAATTCCAGCTCCATTCCCTTGGTGGTGATATCGGCGGTGTTCTTGTACGACGGAATGTCGAGGTCGTAATTCCACTCGAAACCACCGCCCGCGTACGGCTTGCGGGCGAACCCGAGGCCTTGGGCCAGGTCGAGGCCCGGGACGGTGTTGAAAGGCCGGAACCACTCGGCATCGCTCCGGGCCGAAAACCACGCGACGCGGTAGGCGATCTCGTCCGGTGAAATCGGCGGTTCCGTGTACGGCGTCCCGTCCGGCCGCAGCGTGCCTTCCGCGATCGTGTACGCGGCGGCGCGGATTCGGAGCGGTTCCGTGAGGAGCTCCGGGTGGTTCTGCACCGTCCAACCGGCCGGCAGCGGCTGTGCGGCCACCGCCTTGTCGAATTTGTCGCCGAAGAACCACTTGTTGACGATGGATTCCGGCAGAGTCTGGCGCAGCCCGAGGGTGCCGTTCGCCGTCGTTTCGACCATGAGTCCCTTCATCGCGCGAGCGAGACGATTGCGAATCGCCCACTCACTCGGGCCACCCGAATAGGACGTGTTCTTCTGGCGGGTCGTGAACCAGGTCATGCGGACGTTGAGCCGGTTGTGCAGGGTACTGACGAGCATGCTGTAGTCACGGGATTGCCCCGACGGCGGGGCCAATTGCACGCCATACATGTCAAAGCCGACGTCCGACGGACGGAAATTATTCGCGTTGTTCACGCCGAAACTGATTTGGGTTCCCCACGGCAGATGGCGGGTCAGGGTCTCCGGCACATGGACCATCAAGCCCCAACTGCGAGTGGTCGAAATGGCGTTGAGCGTCTTGCTGGGATCGTTTTTCCAGGCCGGCGAGAACGGCAGATCGTGATAGCCTCCATTTGCGTCCTGGAATTGCGGGGCGTTGCCGCGGTCCCACTTCGTGTAGTCATCCTGACGCACGCCGAACAGGCCGACGACGTTGTCGTCAAAAAGACGGCTCTGCCAAACGAAGGCCTTGGTCGCGGTGTCATCCGAGAAGGCGTGCGCCCCGTTGTACATCTGGCTGAGATTGGAGCCGGCGCTGACGACGTTCAGGGGCACGACGCTCCAATCGGGCAACACGGGTGTGTGGCTGATGCGATTCTGGTCCTGGATCGACGTGTTCAGCGTCCCGGGCACCTGCTGCACGGCGCCGATGCCGTGAATTCCGAGACCTGAGATTGCCGACGCACTTCGTGGATCCATGTTGGAGTTGAGGTAGTGCACCATGACAAGGCTCTCGTCGGCGCTGTATTTGGCGTACGCATCCCCAAGCTGGTAGAGATTCCAACCATAGCCGAAGCTCTTGTAGTCCTGGCGCGAGCCAATCCCGGTGAGCGTGTGATTTCCCAGGATCGCTCCCAACCAGCCGTTCCCGACGAGCTTCTTGAAGTCGAGCTTGTAGTACACCGTGGCCCGGACCGCCTCGCGATTCGTTTCCCGGAGGCTGCCGCCGGCCCCCGAGGCAAAGTAGGGGCGTCCGTAGTTCGGATTCGGGGAGCCGTTGCGGAGGTTCTGGTTGATATCGATGCTCAGCCGGGTCGGATCGCCGACGTAATTCCAATCGCCGTCCCGGTAGTTTTGCCGATCATACGCGACCTCCACGCCGAGGTCGTTGTGGAGGTAGGTCTGCACGCCGTTGAGCGTCAGGGCATGAAACTTGTTCCACTGCGTGTCGTTCGGCCCCTCGAGCGAGTCGTTCCAGTAGTCGAACACGGACGGGTCGAGGATCTGCGAGGCCTGCCAGCCGCCGAACGGCTGACTGTTGAACGAGCGACCGGTCTTCTGCTCGAACGCGTTGATGATCGCCATCACCTTCGGGTTGTTGGCAAACGTGCTCTTCTGGGCCAGGTAATGCTGCCCCGTGATGTTCTCATGGGGGTTCGAGGGCCCCAGCAGTGAACCGCCCCAGGATCCGTCCGGTTGCGTGCCGCCGCGAATGCGCATCGCGTCGGGTTCGTTTGTCCCACCCGTCCGGGCGGAGTTCGGGTCTGAAAAGATCACGCCGACCTGGTCCCACCAGGCTCCGGCCGCGGTGCCCTGGTAATCGACGAGGTAGCGCTGTTTGTCCTCGATGCCGTTCCAGCCGGTGTAGGCCCGCGTCGGCGACCACTTGCCGAGGCGGTCATACCAGTTGGAAATGTAGTCCAACGGCGGCGCGGTGCGCGGGCGGTTTGAGTTTGATTTGCCCATTTCGAAGTTCGCCGTCAGCTGCGTGAACACACCGTCGCCCAGCTTTGGCTGCCAGCGCGCCGCCAGCGTCGCTCGCTTCTCGTGCGCGAAGCGCCCATCCTGCCGGAACCGCTCCTCGTTGTTCACCGCGTTGAGGCGCACGCCCAGAGTGTCGTTGATGATCACCTGGTCGACGTCGAGCGCCTCGCGATGCGCGCCGAAGCTGCCGACCCGGAGCTCGGTGCCGTACTTGTTCTGCACGAGGTTCGGCGCCTTCAACGTGTAATTGATGATGCCGGCCGGACTGCCGAGGCCGAAGAGAATGGAGTTGGGCCCGCGCTGGATATCGATCGTCGTGACGTTGTAACTGTCGAGGGGAATATCGGTGAGAAAGAACCCCCTGGTTTGATCCGCTTCATTCAGCCCACGGATGCGCGTGCCGGTCTGGGCCGCCTTCAACTGTGCTTGCGCCGTTCCATTGTCACCGGCCGAAAAACCACGGTAGTTGCCCTGGAGGCCCGACACCTCGGTATCGGTCGTGTACACGAGCAATTCGTTGATATTCTTCGCCCCCGTGTCCTTCAGAAATTGGGGCGTTACCACCTGGATCGGGGATGCGATGTCACGGAGACTCGTGTTCAAGCGCGTGCCGGCAAGCGAGGACGACGCGACGTAGCCCTCCTGTTGCGACGCGGAAACCTCGAAGGGAGACAGGCTCACCACGTCGTCGGTCGAGGTTTCGCCGGGTTTCCGGCGTTCAACCGGAATGGTCGTGTGACCCGGTGACTTGTCCGCGGGGGCGGGTTGATTTGCGTCGACCGGAGTTTTCGGATCGTCCTTTCGTGTCGCAGCCACGGGTGGCGTGGTGGGTAAAGCCTGGCCGAAACCAGGGAGCGCACCGGCCAGGAAAGCGCCGGAGAGCAGGGCTGACGCCAGCAGCAGGCGTCGCCGATTGCATCGGTGGGTATTGATCAGGGTTCGCATTGTGGGGCCCACACGCAGTCCAGCCTTGGGTTGCCGGTGACACCGCTGGTTGACGGAGGAACACCGCCGCCACGGCTGGAGGGGTTGGTGGTGGGGTGCCGCCCACAACCGAATAATCACCTTATATTTTCAATGGCGTCCCCGCTTACACAGGTGACAAACGCCGCCCACCCCCGTGAGGCAATATATATATCGCCAACTCTTTTTACCTATCGATTCAGCCGTCCGTCACTCCGCCGCGACCCTCGCTTCGCAAAGACCGTCACCCCGACCCGTCGCCGGGTAACCCGCGTCAGTTGACGACGTTCTGCGGCCGGCCGGCCTGAAATCCGGCGAGATTCTCCACGACCGTCGCGAGGAGCCGCGACCGTGCGGCGCGCGAGGCCCAGGCGACGTGCGGCGTGATCAGGCAATTCTTCGCCGTGAGCAACGGGTGATCCGCGGGCGGCGGCTCGACCGAGAGGACATCCAGGGCCGCGCCGCCAATCCGGCCCGCGTTCAGCGCGGCGGCCAGATCCGCTTCGACGATCAACTGGCCACGCCCGGTGTTCACGAGCAGGGACGTCGGGCTCATCCGCGCGAGGCGGGTGGAATTCACCAGGCCGGCGGTCTCGGGTGTGAGCGCGCAGTGCAGCGACACGACATCGGCACGGCGAAACAGTTCATCCAAGCCGACCAATTCGAGGTCCGGCGCGGGACGGCGCGACGTCGCCAGCACCTCCATGCCGAATGCGCGGGCCAGATCCGCAACCGCGCGCCCAATTCGCCCGTATCCGACGATCCCCAGGGTCAGCGTCGCGAGTTCGACCAGGGGACGGTCCCAGTAGCAGAAATCCGGCGAGCGCGACCACTTTCCCGCCCGCACCGACTGGGCATGCATCCCGACGTGATTCGTCATCTCGAGGATCAGGGCGAGCACGTGCTGCGCCACGGAACGCGTGCCATAGGCGGGGACATTCGTCACGGTGATCCCGAGACTCGCGGCCGTGGCTCCGTCGACCACGTTGTGCCCGGTGGCGAGCACTCCGATGTAACGGAGCCGGGGCAGTTGCCGGAGCACCGGGCCGGGCAGCGGACACTTGTTGGTCAGCACCACGTCCGCGTCAGCCACGCGCGAGATCACCTCCGCCGGCGCCGACCGGTCGTGGATGGTGCACTCACCGAGCGCCTGCAGTGCGGCCCAATCGAGGTCGCCGGGATTGAGAGTGTGGCCATCGAGTACGACAATTTTCATGGGAGATCAGGGCCGCGGGCCGGGTTCAACCGGTGACGCTTGGCGATCGGCGCTCGGCCGGCAATCTCGGGAACCGCGCCAGCGCCGGCCGGATTCCGGGCCATCAGGCAAGCTGCGCGACCCATTCGAACCTCGATTCACGCCGCCTTCACCTGCTCACCGCCTGCGTCCGTAGGCCGGATCAGGAGAACGATGAGCACCGAGAGCAACGCCACGCCGGCAAACACCCCGAAGATCATGTTCAGTGGCACACGGCGATCGCGCAGGGAGCCGAACAACCAGTCGCCAAATCCACCACAGCTGATGCTCACGAGGTTCATCACGCCATAGCCGGTCGCCCGCAGTTCGGGGCGCGCAATCTGGCAGAGAATCGGCATGTTGTTGCAGTCGAAGAACCCCCACCCCAGTCCGAAGACGATCAGCCCGATGACGGCCATCGCGAGGCTTCCCGCATTGCCGACACTGAAGAGCGCCGGCAGGAAGAGCACCATGCCGATGGCACTGGTGAAGATGCGGCCCCGCGGCGTTCGTCGCATCCAGCGGTCAGCCAGCGTCCCGCCGATCACGACGCCAACGATCGAGGCAAACTGCACGTACAGAATCGCGTTGGCCCCGGCCCTTCCCTGCCCAAGGTGAAAACGTTGCTGGAGAATGTCCGGCATCCAGTCGCGGACCACCCATCCGGCGATTGCGGGCAGGGTGAAATACAGCACGAGCAGAACGAAATTACGGTTGCCGAGCAGGCCGCGGATGACACCGCTCCCGGCCTGGCGTGCCGCCGGTGTCTCCGGCCGCGCCGGAACGGCGGCGTCACGGACGATAAGCAGGAGCGGGATCGCGTACAGGATTCCGCCCCAACCGCAGGTCGAGAAAGCCAGGCGCCAGCCGGTGGCCGATGAATCGGCGACATATCCCGCAAATCCGCCAAGAATCTGTCCGAGGTAAATTCCCGTTTGATGAACGCCGATCGCGCGTGAGCGGGTGTCTCCCTGGTGATAGTCGGCGATCAAGGCGAGCGCCGCGGGCATGTAAAACGCCTCGCTGATCCCCATGAGCGCCCGCACCGCCACCATCATGTGAAAGCTCGTCACGTGGCCCGTCCACCAGGTGACGATCGACCACGTAAAGACGCTGGCCGCAACCACGCGACGCTTGCTCACGCGATCGGCCAGATAACCTCCGAGCGGACTCAGCAGCGCGTACGTCCATTTGAACGCGCCGAGGATCAATCCCCAGTCGGCCCGGTTGGCGATGCTCGGGATGTCCGACACCATCGACGTCTTCATCGTGGCGAGCATCTGGCGGTCGAGATAGTTCAGCAGCGCCACGGGGGCGAGCACCACGACGATCAGCCACGCATACTGTCGGGTTTTCGTGTTCACGCGATCCCTCGCCTCACGCCTTCGCCGTGCCGTGATCGCTCCGATCCGGAGCCGGAGCGGCAGGCGGCGGAGGACCCGAATTCGCCAACGGTGAAGCGGTGGCCGAAGCCTTCGCAATTCCCCACTCCAAGAATTTCTGCCGCAGCTCCGCGACGATGCCCCGATAAACCTCGCGCGAATGTTCGGAAACGACGGCCTTCGGTGCGCCGGTCGCCAGGCCGCGCGCCTCCATGCCGGCGGCGACGTTCAGGGGAAACGTCAGGCGATCGATGATGCGTCCGATCTCGCGCAACTGTTCGAAATCGGGGTGGATCGACCCGACTTCGCCGCTCCGGCAGACCCGATAAAGGCGGAGCATCAGCTCCGGCACAAAATTGACCAATCCGCCGATGCATCCGGCCGCGCCGAGGGCGAACACCTCGGGCAGCCGCGTGTCGGCGCCGGAAAACACCACAAAACCCTTCTCCCGTCCGAGGCGGACAAGTTCACGGTGGTATTCGAACTCACGGCCGCTTTGCTTCACGCCGGCCAGCGGCGCGCGGCCCGCGAATGCGGCAATGGTCTCGAGATCGATCCGCGTGCCCGTCAGCTCGGGAAAGTTGTAGAGAATGGTCGGGAGGCCCGACGCTTCGGCCGCATGCAGGAAATGCGCGAGCAGGTCCGGCTGTGACGACGGGTAAAACCCCGGGGGCATGACGGCGATGGCGGGAAGACCGAGATCGCGGGCCAAGGCCCCGAGTTCGGCGACGGCGGGCGGCCGGATATCGCTGACATTCGCGATCACGGGCAATGGCGCCGCCATTTCCGCGACGGTGGCGAGGGCGTGTTTCCGCTGCTCCAGGTCAAACTGCGGGAATTCGCCGGTACTGCCGAGCGCCAGCACTCCATGAATGCCGCGAGAACGGAGGAATTCGAGATTCGCCCCCAGGTCTTCGCGCCGCAGCGCGCCATTGGCGTCGGTCGGCAGCCAAAGCGCGGCAAGAATCCCGCCACGCGGAAACGGCATGGGCGGGAGGCGACCGGGCGACGCGCTCGGACCATTTCCAGATTTGGGCGGGGCCCCGGCGCAGCGGCCGGCGGACTCGGTGGTCACAGGATCCATTCGGGCTACCTCCACTCCCCGCCGTGTCCGTACTTGTGGCGGGTTTGCCGGGAAAAACGGGCGGCCGCACGGTTCATCGCCTGCAGGGTGGAACGACCCGGGGCTCCCGCCGCCATCACGCCGGCCTCGATGACCGTTTCACATTCGTTGTCGTCCATGAACCGCGCCGCCTCGATGAGCCGCGGCTGGGCGGAATTCGGAATGACAATGAACCCGTGCTTGTCCGCATGGATGAGCTGCCCCGGACGGATCTTCGTCCCGAAGACCTCAACTTCCACGTTCCACTGCAACGGCCAGCAATGCGCGTGGCTCACGGCAAGCCGTCGCGCCAGCGCCTTGAAGCCAACCGCCCTCATTTCGTCGAGGTCGCGAATCGCTCCGTCCGTGATGGTGCCCATGCAACCCAGTGTGCGGGCGTTGGTCGCGCCCACCTCGCCCCAGATCGCGCCGAAGCAGCGCGGGGCGTCGACATCCTGCACGACCACGATTTTGGGTCCGCGGCGCGAGGCGAGGTATTCGCGAAACCGCGCGAAGTTTCCCGGGTGCTCGCGCTTCGGCCCCGGGTCGCCCCCGGAGATGATCGCCGTCATCGCGAACCCGACCATCACCCCCATTTCGGGCATGTAGTCGTGCGTCTCGTCCCGGTTCACCAGGTCGATCGGATCGGCCGTGGTGATCTGTTCGAGCGCGTTGGCAATCGTGGGCGTATTCCAGCGCCGGAGTTTCAGCAGTTGTGCGGTTGGAAGGGCCATGGCCGGAAGTCACCGTCCGACGGTGCCGTGCGGGGCGAAGTAAAGGAACCCGTCCTCGGTACCGAATAGCAGGTCGCCCTTCGTGTGACCGTTCCAGTGGACGATCGTCGGTGCCGTCGAGTGGCCAGCAAGGATCTGGTGGGGATTGATCGGCCCCATGTCCTTGAACACCCACTGGCCCGCGGCATTCCGACCGAGTCCCTTGAGGAAGTTCACGTTGATACTGTTCACCATCAGGTCGAGGATTCCATCGCCGTCCCAATCGACGAAACAGAACGTGCGGCGCCCGCTCGAACCCGCGAGTCCGCTGTTCAGTTGGAGGAGTCCGGACGTATGATTCGTCGGGCGGCCGGACTGGTCGTAGGCCGAGATCCCCTCCCCGTAAAATACGTGCTGTCCCGGCAGCAGGATGAGTTTCCCATCCGCCGTCTTCTGCCGCTCGTACAACGTGAGGTAGCCCTGCTGGTCGAGCGTCACGAGATCAGGCAGGCCGTCGCCGTTCCAGTCGATGACATACGGCGTGCAGCGCCATTCGATGACGAGTTCCTTGCCGGCCGGATTCCACCAGTTCCAGGCCGGCTTCGGCGTCTTGCCCTTCCATTCCACCTCGATCGGCTGGGCCGCCGCGAACCGCGGCTGCGTCCGGGTGCCGATGTTGTGATACCAGTACACCTTGCCCCAGACGTCGCTGCCCAGAATGTCCGGCAAACCGTCGCCGTCCCAGTCGGCGGCACAAACGTCGGTGTAGCCCCATTTCGCCTCGCTTGGTCCCTGGCAGTCGCCGGCGTAACCCGCCTGGATCCGGATGGTCTTGCCGCCGGCCTGCAGGTACACGGGCGCTGCCCATTTCACCGGATCGCCGCCGAGATTCTTGATGAACCCGATGTACCCGGCGCTGTCGCCCGCCACCAAGTCCTCGCGTCCGTCGCCATCGAGATCCACCGCCGAGGGCGCCGACAGCACGCCGAACTTCACCTCGTCCGCCTGCTGCTTGAAGAAGCGCGGCGGCAGGAATTGGGGCATGTGGTCGACCACCTTCCCCGTATTCTGGAGCAATGCGATTCGACCATCCTCCTGCCCCACCACCAGATCAGGCCGACCGTCGCCGTCGAAGTCGCACGCCGTCGGCGAGATCATGCAGAGATCCATCTTCAGCGGCACGTCACCGATCGCGAGCGGCCGCCCGGCGGCGTAACGCGGCTCCGTCCGCGTGCCGATGTTTTCGTAATAGGTGAACCCGTCGATGAACTCGCCACAGATCAGATCAAGCTTCCCCGTGCCGCGAAAGTCCGCGAAGCACGGCGACGGACGTCCGTAGACGTCGATCGGCTTGCCGCCGGCGGTCAACTGGACCGGCTGCGCATAAACCGGCGCCTCGTTCGTCCCGACGTTCCTGAGGAAATAGACGTAACCGTGAAGGGGACCATACTTCCACTTCCCCTGGGCATCGTACGTCGGCTCGTTCTTTCCGTGGAAGGCCGAGTCCCATTTGTAGTCGCCCCAGTAGTCGATGCCGACGATCAGGTCGTTGCGGCCGTCGCCGTCGTAATCGACCACTTTCCACTGGCTCGAACGGATGCCGGTGATGCCCGGCTTCATCAGGCTGGGGTCGGCGGCCCCGAGAATCTCGTTTACCGGCGGCACGTTCAACTTCCGTGGCTGCGCGAGCGCGGTGTGCTGGAAGTCCGGGTATTCGGCCCCGGGAGTCAACACGACCGGCTGGCCGTCGACGTAGGAAACCTGGGGCGAATCAATCCCCACGCCAAGGCGCACGCCCGGTTTCATGATCGGCAGTCCGGTATCCGGGTCGATGACGCCCGAGTTCTCGAAGAAATAGGTGCCGTTGTACGGCTTGCCGGAACCGACCACGACGAGGTCCATGAGGCCGTCATGGTTGTAATCCATCGGAAGCGGCCAGCCCCAGAGGCCGACGCCCAAATCGACGTTCAGTCCCGGGTTGTTGTAGTGGATCCGGGCCAACGGTGCGGGAGCCGGGTACGCCGGGGCGGCGGCCAGCACGGCCGCGAGACTGGCAAGGGCGAGCAGGGGAAATCGCGACATGGGAGAAAAAGGCAGGGAGGAAAGGAGCGCCGCCGCCGCACAGAATCGGCGGCGGCGCCGTTAGGCGCGCTCGACTCAGAAGCGGGTCGACACGCTGAAGCGGTAGGTGCGCGGTGGCTGGTCGCGCGTGATGAGGAACGGATCGTTGCCGATGTTCGTGACCATCAGATCGAAATTGTAACGGCGCCAGACATACGATGCGCCCGCGTCGTAACTGTGCTGGCTCTCGGGAATCCACATCAGGCCGTAGCCCGTCATCTGCGTGATCAGCGGACCGACTGCCGCGACGCCGGCCTTGAGCTCGAGGCCCTGGCCCCGTTCGTTGCGGAAGCTGTATTTGGCAAAGACGTTCACGTTCCAATCCGGAGCGAACCGCAGCGGGATCCGGCCGGGATTCGACGCGCTGGTCCATCCCATCGTGTTCTGCTGGCCGGTGAAGCCCTGGCTCGTGTTCATCTTCGTGTAATTCGCGATGATGCTCAGCCGGTCGGTGATGCTGCCGAACGCGCTGAACTCGTACCCTTGCGAACGGGCGCCCTCGATTTCCGTCTGTGTTCCGTAGGTGATCTGCTTGCCCATCGAGACGCCGTTGGTCAGCACGTTCGACGTGCTGCCGGTCTTGGTCATCTGCCAGTAGTCGGCGGAGAACGAGAGGCGCCCGTTGAACAGCTCTCCCTTGACGCCGAATTCCTCCAGGTCGGTGAGTGGGCTGACGACAAAGTATTCCCCGAGCCGCGGGTCACCGGCGAGCAGGCCATTGTAGCGCTGGACCGTCCGGGTCGGATCGGTCTGGACGCTCTTCACGGCGTAAAGTGCGAGGTGCGGGCGAACCTTGAACGTCGCGCCATAGCGATACGAATTCAGGGTCGTGTTGGCCGAGCTCTTGACCTTGCCGGTGGCGAGATCGCGCGTCGCGGTGCCGTCGTGGTCGGAACGAATTCCGCCGGTGAGAATCAGCCGGTCGTGCAGGAGGCTCAGGTCCTGCTGGGCGTACATGCCGAAGTTGTAGGTCTTCGCCGTCGTCGAGCCGGTCGCCTTCAGGCCGCTGACCGTGCGGGCCGCGTAGTACGACTCGCTGAAGCCGGAGGCGGCGATCGCCGCCATGTCGAGCTTGTCGAAGGGCGCGTCGGGGATGCCGGCGTAGTTCGTGTTCCGCGAATCCTCGTCGCTGTATTGGTATCCGACCATCGTGGTGCCGCCGAGCCAGGAGAACGGGTGGTAGCGCCCGATGAGATCACCCTGGGTCGTGGTTCCGCGGCGCCAGCCGATGCTCCCGGTGTACTGCGAGTTCACCACGGCCTTGGTGTTGTCCTCGCCGGTGTAGGTGAAGGAATTGCTGCCGAAATAGCGGAGGTTGGCGACCTCGCGGAAATCAAGCCAGTCGGCAAACCGGTGCGTGAAGAACAGCGTGCCGTTGGAAACCTTTTCCCGGTCGATTTCGCCCGGGCCGGCGATGTTGAAATTGTAGGGAAGATTCAGCGCCGTGATCGGATCGTTCGGGGTGTTGAACTGCGGAATGAGCTTGCGCGCCTTCGCGGGATAGATGGCGAAGCCGTGGCCCTCCTCCCGGGATGGTGTGTTGAAGTCCAGCAGTTCGGTCACGAACACCAGGTCCGTCCGGTCGTCGATCTTCCAACGGAACGAGGGATAGAGCGCGCGCGTGTGATTGTGCTGGAATTGGATGTAATCATCGCCGTCCTCCCACGCGCCGGCGACGCGGACGGCCAGCTTCGGCCCGGTATGCGTCGCATAGTTCGAGTCAAATTCGACCCGGCTGGTCGTTTGATTGTATTCATCGGTGCTGAAGGCGTATTTCAGCGAGGTGGCGTCGACGTTAAGCTCGGGTTTCTTGAGGATGAAATTCAGGAGGCCGGTTCCGCCTGCGCGGCCCTGCACGGCGGAAGGCGGCCCTTTCACGACCTCGAGCCTTTCATAGCCGACGAGGTCGCGCTTGGAGTTGCCCATCCGGACGCCGTCCACCGCGATGGAACCGTTGGTTTCAAAGCCGCGCAAATTCACGCCGTCGCCGGAGCCGGCGTTGCGGTTACGGACGAAGACATTCGCGATGTAGCGGAAGGACTGGTCGAACGAGACGGCGCCGATGTCGTTCCAAAACTCCTTTGTGACGATGTCGACGGTCTGGGGAATATCGATGAGCGGGGTGTTGGTGCGCGTGGCGGTAGACGCCGACGTGACCTGGTAGCCGTTGCTGGACTCCGCATTGACGGAAAACGGCGTCAGTTTGACGACGTCGCCGCTGGAGTTGTCCGGGGAAGAGGCGGTGGTTTGGGCCTGGGCCGCGAGAAGCAAACCGGGCAGGCACACCGCGACGCAAACGAGCCGACGAGTGGATGCGAGTGAGGTCATGTTGGGTGGTCGCGGTTCGCCGCCTAGATGCTCAACCGATTTAGCAAGTACCAAGCCGGTTGGGTGGGATCAGGCGGGGGATACGACGGGGGGAGCGCCGGGAGCGTCGCTAAATGGATTTAGCAGTCAAGGCAGATTTTCAATTTTCTCGGTCGAATCCGTCAGCGCCGTTCGGTCGACCGCCGGCGAATCACCGGTGGCACCACCACGACTTCCCGCGGCAGATCCGCGTCGCCCCGCAGCAACCGGAACAACATCGGCACCGCCTCCGCGACCATCGCGTCGTTCGCACCCGCGACCGTCGAGAGCGGCGGATCCAGATACTCCGCCAATTCGTAATCACCGATGCCGACGACCACGATGTCGTCGGGAATCTTCCGGCCGGCCGCGCGAATCGCGTCATACGCGCCGGCGGCCAGGCTGTCGTTCACGGCAAACAACCCGTCGATCTCACCGTGCTTGGCCAAATAGTCGGCGAGCGCCGCCGCGCCGTCACGCGGATGCAGCCCGTCGCAGGAAAGATCGATCGGATCAGCCCCTCCCCGCTCCCGCAACGCGCGCGTGAACGATCCGAGCCGGTCCGACGTCGTGTACGTCAACTGGCGGCCATGCAACACCGCGACCTTCCGGCATCCCTGCTCGAGCAGCAACTCCGCCGCCCGGCGCCCCACCGCGTCCGGTGATTCCAGCACACAGCAGTAGCGCGGAATCCGCCGGCCCAGGATCACCACGGGATACGGAAGGCGGGCGTCGGCCAGGAACTCGTCGTCGACGGGCAGGGTGTTCGTAAGAATCACGCCGTGGTAGCGGTCCGCGTTGAGCAGGCCCGGTTTCTCCCGGAGCCGGCCGGCGTGAAACATCTCGATCGCGACGTCGTACCGCGTGTGCTCGGTCGTGGCGGCGTCGACCGCCCGCTGCAGCGCCCGGAGCACCTGCGCCACCAGCGGCAGCGGCGCCTCGAACGAGGTCAGGATCGCCAGGTCGAACTGCCGGGTGGCCGAGCGGTGCGACCGCAGACGACGTCCGGCCATGTTGGGCACGTATCCCAGTTCCCGGGCCGCCACCCGGATCCGCCGGACTGTATCCGCCGAGAGGCGACGCTCGACGTGGCGGTTGGCAAGCGCAGACGACACCGCCGCCGGCGACACGCCGACGTGCTTGGCGATCTCGTAGATGGTGACAGCTGGCTTCGAACTCACATCTCGCGCGCTTCGCAGCATGCCGGGGCTGCTAAACCGATCGAGGCAATTCGCCGGCGGCCCGTGCCAATCTCCTCGGGAGCTGGATTTTGGATTGCTAAATGGATTTAGCGGACGACAACAGCCGCCATGCGCCCGTCACCCCTCCCCGCCTCCGAGTCGATCAAGCAGCGGCTCGCCCGCGGCGACACGATCCTCGCGCTCACCCTCGTCGTTCCCAGTGCAGAGACTGCCGCCCAGGCGGCCGCCCTCGGATTCGACGTGCTCTGGGTCGAAATGGAGCACAGTCCGATCACCCTGGAATCGCTCCGCGGAATCGTCCTCGCCACGCGCAGCCAGCCCGCGGTCGTCTTCGCCCGGGTCCCCGTCACGGAGCGGTGGACGGCAAAACGCGTGCTCGACCAGGGCGTCGCCGGCGTGGTGTTTCCATTCGTCGGCTCCGGCAGCGAGGCGCAGCGCGCCGCGCGGGCCTGTCGGTATCCACCGATTGGAGACCGCGGTTCCGGTGCGGGGCTGGCCTGCGTCACTTGGCCGCTGCCCGGAGACTACTATGCCTCGGCGGACGAAAACGTCGTCGCCGTTGCGATGATCGAGGACCGGGCCGGACTTGACGCGGCCGACGACATTGCCGCCACCCCGGGCATCGATGTGATCTTTATCGGCACCAGCGATCTCGCGTTCGCGCTCGGCGCCCGCGGCGATGATTCCGCCCCGGTGGTGCAGGACGCGATTGCGCGCATTGCCGAGGCGGCGCGCCGGCACGGCAAACCGCTCGGCCGGCCCGCGCCCACCCCCGCCGATGTACAACGCGGCCGCAAGCAGGGATTCCAGTTCTTCCAGACGGTGACAGAACTCGGGCTGATGAAACGTGGAGCCGTCGATTTCTTCGCGCCTACGTCCGTCGAAATCGGCGAACGGACAACGGCGCCACTATATTGACGTCCACCTGGCTGGCGCCGCGACGCGCCTGCGCCGCGGGCTCGGATTACTCTCCCGGGGGGGAAGAAAACGGCACGAACAGCAGCCGAGCGCGCAGCAGGCAACCCTGTGAATAACCCGTGAGCTAGGTTGCTCCCAAGATATTCACAGCGGGGGGTCGTGAAAAAGTTGTTCAGAACAAAAGCTTCAAATT